>JADDQE010000178.1:7584-21600 GCA_016781525.1 bacterium
CACCGCGGCTTGGTCCACCAGATCGGCCACCGCCAAAGCCGCTGCGTGAATTCCCTTCCTGCCCTTCGTATCCTCGGCTACCTCCGCCGCGGCTCTGTCCAAGGCCGCCACGAATGTCACCTCGCCTTGCATTATCGCCCTCATCGCGGCGGTCGCTACCGAACGAGCGCGGACCAGGTCCTCCCGGTCGGCGCGATGGGTACCCCCGGTCGGCACTGGGACGTCGTTCACTCGACTCGCCACCGTACTCTCCACGGTTACGTGGAGGCCCCCCAGGCCGAGGACGGCGGGTCTCTCGTTCCCCTTCGGGCCCGCGGCCTGGACCACCGCGCTGCGGGTCATAGCCGCCTCTACCGGATGGCCGGTCATCATATGAGCGCCGAGGTCGATCGTCGTAGCCGCCTTCCTGCCTGTCGCGAGGTCCTCCGCTTGGGCGATTGTAGGGCCGCGCTCCTGGGTTGGGCCGGTCGCCCGCGTCGCGTCCACGATCATTTGGCCCGCTGCGGGAGTCAGGTCGTCCTCCACGGTCGAACGACCGAGGTCGATCACCGCGAGCTTCGCCATAACCGCGCTGGTTGCCGTGGTCGCGCGAGCCGAAGTCGTCGGAACCTCGGCGCTCATTATCGAAGCGTTGGTTGCCGCGATCAGGATACGAGCGCTGGTTGCCGGGCTGCCGGTCACCGTACTCGGCTCGCCGCTGATTTCCACGGTCGAAGCCGCGTGGTGAATCTGAATAATCGGGTGTTCGTCGCGATCCTCCGCGATCTTCATATGAGCGTTGGGACCCCCGGTCGAAGGACGGCCGTCCTTGACTTCTGCCATAATCTGGGCGATTCCCACCATCCGGCCCACGTCGGTCCCCCGCACCGCCGCGTGGCTGGGAAGCTCCGGGTTGTCGCCGTGGCTGCTCACCATCCGGACGCTGCTGGCGTTCATTACGCGGGCGGCTGCGCTCCTCGAAGCGTGGTTTCCGTGCGTCAAAGGACTGCACCTCGTCCCCTGCTGGACGTGCCTGGTCATTCGGATGATCGTAGGCACGCGCGCGGCGGGCAGGAGTTTCCGGCCGCGTCTCCCCCTCGGTAAAGGCCCCGGTGCTGGGTGCTCGATCCTCGTCTTCGCGGCCTGGTCGACGTGATCCACGGATCACGCGCAGGCGGCGACCCTCGGGATGCTCACGTGTTGGCATTGCGTGTTCTCGCTCTTCTTCGGCGCGCGAGGGAATATGCTGCGTGTGCGCGCGCAAGGTTTGTACTTCGCTGGTGGTAAGCTCTCGCCACTCGCCTGGCCCCAGATCACCCAAGGTGATCGGCCCTTCACGGACACGAATAAGGCGACGTACCTCATATCCAAGTAGCCGTGCGACCTCGCGAATCTGCCGTTTACGCCCTTCGCGCATAACAATGCGAACCCACGCGCCATCGTCGGTTCGCTCCAAAACCTCGACCCAGGCGGGCATCGTCAGCCCGTCTTCAAGCTCGACCCCTTCGCGCCAGCGCCGCAGATCCTCGATGGCCGGCGGTCGATCGAGGAGTACTCGGTACTCTTTCTCGACCTCGAAGCGAGGATGGGTCAGTCGGTAGGCGAGGTCGCCATCGTCGGTAAGCAGGAGCAGCCCTTCGCTGTCGGCGTCGAGCCGACCGACCGGAAAGAACCGTTCATTGCTCGGAACCAGCCCCACAACTGTTGGGCGGCCATGCGTATCGTGCGCGGTGGAAATAACCCCGACCGGCTTGTGCACGATGACGTAGTGGTACGGATCGCTCGGCTGCCGCAGCTCGACCAGCGCTCCATCAACGGCGATGACGTCGGTGTCTGGATCGACGCGAGCCCCCAGTTCGCGTACAACGCGGCCATTCACCGTGACGCGGCCCGCCATGATCATGTCTTCAGCTGGCCGTAGCGCGGCTACTCCTGCGCGTGCCAGCACTTTGTGTAAACGTTCAAGCATCTGAATCTGTAAGCATTTCTAGTGGTGTCACCACCACGCCTCTCCACGTATATAACATGGGGGTTGGGCAAGAATGGGACCACGCTTCGTAAACTTGGGTGCTATCATAGGACGGTTGGTTATGCCGGGCCTACGTGGTTGAGGGGCAGGCTGCTGAGCTAGGCTTAGAGCTGTAGGAGGCGGTGCATGGACCTGAGCATGATACACCTGGGAACATCAGGCTGGAGCTACGAAGACTGGGTCGGGTCCTTCTATCCCGCAGGCACACCCGCAGCACGGTATCTCGCGGTCTACGCCCAACACTTTGGATCGGTCGAAGTCGACGCTACTTTTTATCGCGCGCCCAGCCTGACAATGATCAAGGCGTGGCACGACCGTACTCCCGATGCATTTCGCTTTACAGCCAAGGTGCCACGTGTTGTGACCCATGATCAGCAACTGCTCGACGTACGGTCAGAGATCGAGCAGTTCGCACAGATCATGCGCGAGCTTGGCCCAAAATGCGGCCCGCTGCTTTTCCAATTCGCGCCCTCGTTCACCGCCACATACTTCGAGCGTATGGAAGCGCTGGTGCGGTCACTCCCGCGTGATCTACGGTGGGCGATCGAAGTTCGGCACACCAGCTGGCTCACCGAGCAATTCTATGATTTGCTGCGAGCCCATAACATCGCTCTGGCCCATATAGATCTGCCTTGGATGCCGCGAACAACCCCGGTGACGGCCGACTTTGCCTATATCCGTTGGCTCGGCGATCGGCGCCAGCTTGTGGAGGACTTTAGCTACGTGCGACCCGGGCTAGAGCGTACGGCAGAGCTGGATTGGTGGGCACGGCAGATCGAACGGATGGTCGCCCGCGATGTCGAGGTCTTCGGCTACGCCAATAACCATTACCAAGGTCACTCGCCAGCTACCGTCAGGGCGATCCAGCGGCGGCTGGGTCTCCCGACAAGCGAGCCCGCACAATCGTTGGAGCAGCAATCCCTCCTGGGAGACGATGTCTGACGCCGTGTGCTGCTGCAACAATTTGGGTCGTCAGGCGTCATAGTCACAGATATATGAGGAGTGATGCCCATGTTGTGCAAGAACTGTGATACGCGTAATGAAGATGCCTCGCGATTTTGTCGGGCGTGTGGCGCACCACTCCTCGCGAGCGCAAGTACCTCAGCTTGGCAACCTGCAAGCTTCGCAGTCTCTGATCCGCCGACGACCGGGCCGGGGTGCCCAGCCTGTGCGCGGACTAATCCTCTAGGTGCCCGCTACTGTGTCTACTGCGCAACGCCGCTGACGACTCCGGTAACCGGCGGCGTGATGCTCCTACAGCCGGCGTATGTCGCCGTTCCTGCACCGGTCTATGTTTCCCCGGCCGTAACCGTGACTGCCACTGCCAACACGCATCTGCTGTTGCGTGCGCTCTGGTTCGTCTTCGTCGGATGGTGGCTTGGCCTAGTCTGGACGATCATGGCTTGGCTCTTCAATCTGACCCTGATCGGACTGCCGGTTGGCCTGGCGATGCTTAACGCCATCCCGATGGTTACGAGTTTGCATCATCGGCGCGGCTACACAGCCTATCACGCTCCGCGCCCGATTTACCCTTCCAACCCCCTAGCACTGAGGGCTATCTGGTTCGTGGTGGTCGGGTGGTGGGCGTCACTGATTTGGACGTTGGTAGCATTTGCGTTTTCACTCACGTTTATTCTGATGCCGATTTCGTTCTGGATGTGGAATCGCGTTCCAACCATCACTACTTTGGCGGCCGAGTCCTAACCACTCAACCGCTTGTTGCTTACGCGAAGCCTTCCATTGAGGGAGGCTTTTTGTCTTTGCAAGAACGCAAACTACTTAGTGAAACTATAGAACAAGCACCATCGAGTCCAATGGTACGCCTATTCTCACCCACGTTGGGCTGGTCAAGCTGCGCGTCGGCGAGGCGCGAAATCAGCCCCTCCTGGATGTTCAACCGTGTCCCTACGATGACAGCGCTAGCCGCCGAGTGTTAGCCGTGTGCTCGACCGACCGGACCTGTACCATCAGCCATAATATCCAGCGCGCCGCCTTCAGCCTGAAGGCGGCGCGCTTATTGCCACCACTGCTTTACTTTGGTCGAGCCTACTTGACCCGCGTAGGAACGACGTCCAAGAGCGGTGGAGCTACGGCATAGCTGCCATGACATGCTTGGGCCAGCCTAGCTTGCCTCACGTGGCGGGTCCGAACGAATAATTGTGCCTTCGCCGGCTGCCTGCCCTCGTAACGCACGGCGAACTACCTCTGGGTCGGCTCCGACCAATTGGACCTCCAACCCTGGAACCGACTCTACCAACTGCCACATCGCCTGAACCTTCGTGGCCATTCCGCCTGTTACATCGGTGCCATGAGACGCCCCTACTTGGAGCAGCACCGTCTCAATATTGGCGGGTGTAATCTGCGCAATTCGTACAGCACTCGCGTCACGACGTGGATCACTCGTAAAGACGCCGACCTCGCCCACCAGCACAACTCGCTGCGGCCGCAGATAGGGTGCAAGATACGTAAATAGGCTTTCCGTCGACACAATTGCAGCGCCTTGCCGCAGATCGAGAACTACGTCGCCGTGAATCACCGGCACGAGCCCCGCGTGTAACATGCGGGCGAGCGTCGACGCGTCCATCTGCTTGAGAATACCGCCATCCGAAAGCGCCGAGGCCGAAGGTGGTACTCCGACTGCGCTCAACCCTTCCGCCAACAGCACCTGCACCACCAGCCGATTCAGCCGACCCATCGCATCGGAAACACGGGCAAAGCCATACCATCCGGCTGCGTCGGTAACTCCAAGGTGCGTTCGGTGGTGCTCAGCCCAGTAGTGCCCAAACGATCCACCCCCGTGCCCGATCAAGAGCGCTTGCCCCGCTTCCTTGGCCAGTGCGGCCAGCTCGCGCGCAACCTCTTGTAGCGCAACGATGTTTACCGACTCGGGCTGAGTTTTATCGGTGAGGATCGACCCTCCCAGCTTGACGAAAAGTAGCAACCCTAATATTCCTTGATCAGCAACCGTATCGTTCTGCCTTTTTGTGCGGTTGTACTAGCACAACTACCAAACAGTGTACCAGCTGTTACTCACGTGAGGTTGTCATGCTACACCCGCAGCGCACTAGGTCCAGCTTGAGTGTGCATTCAACCACTCATATGGAACAACTTCGACGCACTGCCTCCTTGCCAATGGATACTGACGTGTCCCATCTCAGCCGTGTTTTGATCGTCGACGATCACAGCCTGTTCCGGCGTGTGGTGCGTGAGGTGCTCGATGAGCATCCGCAGCTGTGTGTGGTTGGCGAGGCTGCGAATGGGGCAAAGGCGCTTGCGCTGGTGGCGGAGCTGCAGCCAGACCTTGTCGTGCTTGACATGGAGCTTCCGGATATGAACGGCGTTGCGGTTACCCAACAGCTCGTTCGGAACCATCCCAGCGTAAAAGTTGTTATCCTGTCATTTGCGACCTCAGACGCTCTCATCGTTGACGCGATTCGGGCCGGTGCGTATGGCTACTTGTCAAAGGATATTCAACCGGAAGCATTGGCCCGCGCACTTCTCGGCGTCGCCGAAGGGGAGGTCGCGATATCGCGGCGTACGGCGGCCCGAGTCATGGCTCATTTCCGCCAATCCAACACGGGCTCAGCCGAGCCGTTGTCAAATCTTACTGATCGTGAGCTAGAAGTGCTGCGACTTCTGGCTAATGGTGCAACCGATCGACAGGTCGCCGATCGGCTCGTGATCGCAGAGTCGACGGCGAAAAAGCACGTCCAACATATTTTGCGCAAGCTGCGGGCTCGCAACCGTGCCGAGGCAGTGGCGAAGTTTCATGACGTGCGCGACTAGTTCCCCTATGCAACTTTGAGCTGACAGAAGCGCACTGTAAGCTCAAAGCTCGTCACGCTCTTTGCGTGGAACGTCTTTCCGGTAGCTTATGGAGTTTATCTAGGGCCGGGGCTACTGGCTACGCGAGAGCTGTTTGACCCGCGCGCAGTAGTTGCACCTGGCGATGAATACGCGGCAGCATCATCAGCTTCTCGGTCATGCTTAGGTGCGCCCGTCGTGTAAACACGTCGAAATTATTTTCCGCAATTTTCCGCAGGATACCCCGGTACAGTAAGGCAGCGGCCGCCACCGCCATTTGCCCATCGCGATTAAGTAGCAGAATGCCAGGCCAACTCGCCGCGTACAGTTGCTCGGCCCGGTTGATCTCGTAGCGCATCAGAGCACGAAAGCGGTCGTCAATTACGCCATTCAGGATGTCGTTCTCATGTAGCCCGAACCGCCGCAGGTCTTCAAGCGGCAAGTAGATGCGGCCGCGTTGGGCATCCTCCCCGATGTCACGTAGAATATTTGTAAGCTGTAACGCAATGCCAAGGCGGATCGCATAGGCTTCCGCCCCCAGATCGTGCCCAATAATCCGCATCGACAAAAGGCCAACGACTGAGGCAACTCGGTAGCAATAGACCCAGAGCTCGGCGAAGGTTTCGTAGCGCTGTACCGACAGGTCCATTGCAACGCCCGCTAACAGCTCATTGGCTAAGTCGCACGGGAGCTGATAGCGTTCACACGTATCGGCCCACGCGACTAATACCGGCTGCCCGTTGGACGGCGCAGGGTGCGTGATTTGTGCGATCCAGTCTGCGAGTGCGGCCCCACCATCGGTATTCGTGTCGACCAAATCGTCCGAAGTCCGGCAGAACGCGTAGAGTGCTTCCATCGCCAAGCGTTTCTTGGCAGGGAGTAGGCGCGTTGCCAAGAAAAAGCTCTTGGAGTGCTGGCGGGTGATCGCACGGCATGTGGCGTATGCGTTGGCAACGGGTACCCTAACAGTGCTAAATGGTCCCGCTGTCTGTTGGACAGCAGGTGGTAGTGCTGCAAGGTAATGATGTGCTGGATAGATTGCCACGCGTACCTCGTTTGGTGAGTCCATCATACCGCTCTGCTTTCCCCCCTGCGAAGACACTCAGTAAATGATAGCAGGTTCCGAATGCGGCCGATTGAGATGCCGCTAGTTCCCAGACTCCTAGAACGCGCTACGCCTGGTGGCGAGAACGCTTCCAATCTGCTCGACTGCGGCAACACCATGGCTGCTTAATACCTGGATACCAGGTTGGTCGTCGCGGACGTGCCCTGTGCCCTGCCCGCCAACGAAAATCAGCGTCTCCGGTCGCTCGGCTAACACCGTATGCGCCATCATCAGGGCATGCTCCGCTGTCGTCGGCGAGGTTGCCGAGATACAAATAATCTCGGGATGAACGTGCTGGACCGCGTGTAACAGCGCGTCACTCGGGACATCCGAGCCTAAATAGACGACGCGGTAACTGCGCCGGACCAGGAGCAGTGCCAGCAGCAAGAGCCCGAGATCATGCTGCTCACCCGGTGCACACGCTGCAACGACCGTCGCGCGACCCTCGGGAACGTCATAAATGTTGAGCAACGCAAGGAGCTTTCGCCGTAGAAATTGGCTCGTAAAATGCTCCTGCGCAACCGAGGCTGAGCCGACGTGCCACATCTCGCCCACGTTGACCAGAACCGGCTGGACGATGTTGTGGCAGACCACGTCAAGCGGGTACAGGGCGAAGGCTTCGCTCAAAACCCCATCCGCGGATGGCGCGTCGAATCGCAGCAAGGCGTGTAGGAGCTCGCCGTGCAGCGCCTCGAAGGAACGGGGCTGATCGCTCGGCGCGGTTGTATCAGTTTCGGTTTCAAGCAGTGCGACCGCTTGGCTGATCGTCAAGCCTTCGTTCGTTCGATCGCGTAGCCAGCGAATAGTCGCGATGTCGCGCTCAGAGTAGAGCCGTTGCCCGCCTTCGGTTCGTTGAGGCCGCGGCAGACCATAGCGACGCTCCCAAGCCCGAAACGTATCAGCCGGAACGCCGGTCTCCCCTACCACCAGCTTCGTGTTGTAAAGGGGTAGAGCTGAATAACTCTGCAAAAAACGCGAGGAGTTGATCATACGGCGTGCTCCTTGTACGTTTAGTATAGATGTGGCGCATATTCGTGTCAATGGTTTGCAAAGTATTTGTCAAATATTTTCCAACGACTGGCCGTGCTATAATAAACGCGAGGCTGCACGGAGGGTGCGCCAGCTTGTAGCACTCGGGCAAGGATGGCACGCGGAATGAACGAATTTCTCCGAACTTTTTTCTTTATCCTCTTCACCGCACTTAATCTCGCCATTTTCGGCCGTATTCTGATGAGTTTTGTCGACCAGACGGGGCAGATGCGGGTCACGCAAATTTTGTACGAAATCACGGAGCCGATCCTCGGTCCTTTGCGGCGGATCATTCCGCAGGTGGGAATGTTTGATTTTAGCCCGATGATCGCGATTATATTGCTGAACTTTCTGCAAAACTTGGTGTTGAGCAGCCTCGGACGCTAACACTCCCTCACTCCAGCGTTCGGGGTGCATGGTCGATTGGTTGAGGAGAAACAACTTTTCGTGCGACAACGATTCTTTTTGATTGCCGCCGTCTTGATCGGCGGCATTTGTTCGCTTGGCATTGAGCTAACGGCATCGCGGCTGCTCCAGCCTTTCTTCGGCTCGTCGCAGCTCATCTGGGCCAATGTCATTGGTTTGACGCTGATCTACCTTACGGTGGGCTACCGCCTTGGTGGACGGCTAGCCGACCGTCGTCCAGAGCAGGAAACGCTTGCGCTGATTTTGCTCGCCGCTGGTCTCACCACCGCACCGATCCCGCTGATCGCCCGTCCGATCTTAGCGGCTTCAGCCTCAGCTTTCACCTCCTTTTCGATCGGCGTCTTTTTCGGCTCGTTCTTTGGCGTGCTGCTGCTCCTGGCGGCGCCGATCATTCTGCTGGGCATGGTTTCGCCGTTCGCCATTCGCTTGAGCATGAACGACGTGCGGACCGCCGGTAGTACAGCTGGGTCGCTCTATGCGCTCTCGACGATTGGCTCAATCATGGGGACCTTCCTGCCGGTCCTGCTGCTGATCCCGACGCTCGGCACAAATCTTACCTTCTATGTGTTTGCCCTGGCGCTGGTTACCGTCGGGGCGCTTGGTATGCGGCGGCGTATGGCCCTGGTCGCGATCCCTGCAGTGGTTTTGCTGGTTGTGCTTCAGCTGGGCATTCGCGGCATCCGAGAGCCATTTTGCCGTGATAGTGGGTGCGAGTCACTGTATGAGCAGGAAAGCACCTATAACTATATTCAGGTGGCCAGCCTTGGTCCCGATCGCTCCGGGGCCGATCGTATCGGTTTGATTTTGAACGAGGGCCAGGCGATTCACTCGATCTACAATACTCGCTACGACCAGACGAATGATCCTGCAGATCTGCTCACAAATGGCCCGTGGGACTTCTTCAATGTTGCGCCGTACGTGTATCCGAATCGCAGCAAATCCGACGTTCAAAGCTTGCTGATGATCGGGTCGGCTGCGGGTACCATTCCGAAGCAGTTTCTCGCCTTCTACGGTGAGAATGCGCAGATCGACGCCGTCGAGATCGACCCCGCGATTATCGACATCGGGCGCAAATACTTTGCAATGGAAGACCAGGAGCGGCCACACTACAAGGTACATGCGGAAGATGGCCGGGTCTTTCTCCATCGCACGCCCGAAACCTATGATGTCATCGGCATGGATGCCTATCACCAGCCCTATATCCCGTTTCACCTCACTACGCGTGAGTTCTTCGAAGAGGTGAATGCGCACCTTACACCAGACGGCGTCGCAGTGGTCAATGCGGGCAAACCCGGCGCCGATTACCGGCTGGTTCATGCCCTGGCCAGCACGATGCGTACGGTCTTTCCGCAGGTGTTTATACTCGACGTGCCATCGTTCGGCAACAGCATTGTTATTGGCGTCAAACAACCTGTCGGCGATGGTGTCGCCAACTTCGAGGCCAATACACAGCGTATGGACGACCCAGCACTCCAGAGGGTGATGCAGCAGGCACTGACGAGCAACAGTCGTAAGCTGCCGCTGCGTGAGTGGACCCAGGAAGATGCGGCGGCCGTGCGTGCCTTCACCGACGATTGGGCGCCTGTGGAGTCGGTGATCGACCGGATTATCTTGCGGGCAGCCGAGACGGGTATTCAATAGCTGTGAAATGCGATGCCAGCACTGCGTTTCAAACCGCGTAATGCGGCCGGCTGGCGCTTATAACAGATGAGTAGCAGAATGGCAAAGCAGGAGCGCAAGACCCCGCGAGGCGTGATATTGATTGCGACACTGCTGATCATTGGGGCGTTTTTCGTCGGTGGTGTTGGTTCACTCTTTCCATCGGAGACGCTCGCCGAGTTCAACCAGCCACGCTCGTTGTTGCTAGTCGGTGCGCTGGTGACGGCGCTCCTGGCGTATGGCTTGCTCCGTCTACGGCGCTGGGCTTGGTTCGCGACGCTCTCGTTTGTGTTTGTCAACGCCTATTTTCTGGTGCTCGGCGCCCGGCTCGACGGCGGCGGCGAGTATATTGGCTTGGGCGTGCTGCTGGCAGTTGGCGGCTATATGTTACTGCCAGCGGTACGCACTGTATTTTTGGACCACCCGAGCAAGTAGCCGATCTTGAGGCCATGCCGTACGCGATCTGGCGGCTCCCGTGCCCTTTTTTTACTCGCTACACGTATCGCTCGGGCTGTGCCTCAAAGAGATCTTTGCAGGCTTGCGAGCAGAAGCGGTACACGTGCGAGCGGTACTCCGAGCTTAAGGCGTCCGGTCCAACCAGCATGTCACAGATGGGATCGCGGCCGTCGACGCCCGGGTAGGGTATGTAAATCCGCAGCTGCGTTCCCGTACCTGGAGCGCTCGAAAGCTCGAGTGTGCCGCCCACTAGTGCGGCGCGCTCCTGCATCCCCAGCAGCCCAAACTTGCCACCCGGCGCTCTCCCCTCCGACGGTGGCACAAACCCCTGCCCGTTGTCCTCAAATGTGACGTGTAGACCATCTGTGGCGTAGCGAAGCTGAAGCACGACTCGCTCGGCCTGCGCGTGCCGGCGGCTGTTGCTCCAGGCCTCTTGCAGAATACGAAAGAGTGCCAGCTCGCTCTGTGGATCGAGACGTCGCTCGTTACCGTAGACCTGGATGGTAACACGCGGCAGCTCGTCGGCATTGCGCTTGAGCAGGAGCTCGACGGCGGGAAGCAGGCCCAGCTCCTCAAGCGCTGGCGGACGCAGGTCCGCGATCACAGAGCGTACCGCTTGCACCATAGCTGTGATCTCTGAGCGCAGCACCTTAAGCCGCTCCCCTGCTGTATGGGGATCACGCTCTAGCGCCCGCTGCACCCGTTCCACGCCCTGGCCCAGCGCGATCAGCCGTTGAACTGTATCGTCGTGTAGCTCGCGGGCGACACGTCCACGCTCGGCTTCCTGGGCGTTCGTGAGCGCCGCGATATACGCTTGCATCCCGATCTGTGCTTGCTCGACATGCGCGCCCATCACATCCATCGCCCGGCGCAAATCTTCGACCTCGCGCGTGCCTCCGACTGGCTGCCCGAGAGCACGAAAGTCCCCACGGGTCATTGCCTCGGCGCGTCGCTGAAGCTCCCGTAGCGGCTGCACATGTGGATCGCGATGCCAACCTTTTCTTCGTCTCATCATGGTTGGGCTACAGGTGACAGGTGTTAACCGAGGAGCCCGGCTGCCGCCATGCGATGTGCTTGTCGGCTCTTACGCTAGGTCCACCCCGCTTGCCTTTGTCTCTAGCCCCTCGTATTACTCTCCCAAACGAAACAGCCCTCGTCGGAGGCCTTCCGTCACTGCCTCTGTTCGTGAGGCGACGCCGAGCTTAGCGTAGATATTCGCCAAGTGGTTTTGCACTGTGCGATCGCTGATATCGAGGTCGTGGCCGATCTGTTTGTTCGTGAGCCCACGCGCCGCCAGTCGTAGTACCTCGAGCTCACGCTCCGTTAGCGACTCACCGCCTGCCGTCGGTTGTCCAACGCGCGCGATTAACCGCGAGGCAATCTCGGGATCGAGCGCTGACTGGCCGGCTGCAACTGCTCGGATAGCCCGGACCAACTCTCGTGACTCGGCAGTCTTCAGCACGTATCCGCCAGCCCCGGCCTCAAGTAGGCCAAAAATGTACGGGTCGTCGTCGTAAGCGGTGAGTGCGAGCACACGCACGCTCGGCACTAAGCTGCGTATGCGCTTCGTAGCGTCTACCCCCGACAGATGCGGCATCTTGATATCCATCACCACCACGTCGGGCTGTAGCGCAACCGCCAGCTCGACGGCCTGTAGCCCGTCGCTGGCCTCGCCAATAACCTCGATGTCGGGCTCTTCTTCCAAGAACTCTCGGACGCCCTTCCGCACAACACTATGATCGTCTGCAAGGATGACTCGAATCGACATAAATGTCTTTACCTTTGCCTGTCGAAAGCTAGATGCGATTGCAGAAAGTTTAAGATAACTGGCTTGATGATCTGCGCGCTCCAGCCATGGAAATTATAGTCGAAGCCATGCTGGCCATATGGGATGAACACCGTTTGATGCGGCACCTGCTCGGCATCAAGCCGCTCCGCAAGCAGCTCGGAATGCTGCTGTCCCACGAGCTGGTCGCTGCCGCCATGCAACAGCAGGGTTGGCGGTGTTGCATGACTAACATGGGTAATTGGCGATGCAAGCCGATATCTATCGGCAGCGCTTTCCGGTGTGCCACCCAGGAAGCGACGAAGAGTTCCAGGGCCGTCAATAACGCTGGGGTTCGCGGGGTTGTTGTAGCCCCACACCAGGTCTGCAGGGCCATAGAGCGAAACGACCGCTTGTACAGGCTCATCTGGCCCACCGCAGCTCGACGCTAGTGCCGCGTTCCCAGGCGTATATGCTGCCAACAGCGCGAGATGTCCTCCGGCAGAGCGGCCGAGGAGCGCGATACGCTGCGGGTCTACGCCGTACTCGGCGGCGTGACGCCTTATCCAGTCGAGGGCGCACTTGACGTCGCCCGTCGCGCTCTGCCAGTTGGGCTGAGGCGCCAGTCGATACTGGATATCGAAGACGACAAAACCATGGTCGGCCAGCCACACGTCCCACTGCGGAAAATCTGTTTTGTCACCTCCATGCCATGAGCCTCCATGGATGACGACAATAGCCGGCCGAGCTCCTCCTTCAGTGCGCGACCTGAAAACATCCAGCTTGAGCGGCTGTCCGGCGACAGTTGCGTAGGTCACTGTCTCGAATGCAGGCGAGGCCGCGCTGTCGTCAAGACCGACGAGGTACTCGCTGAGCGATAGATTGATGTTGTTCGCTCGTGCTATCTGCTGTGCTTGAAGCGATGGGACCGATGCAATGGCGACAGCCAAGAGACCTTGTGCAATAGCTAGCCTGCCCCAGCGGGTGCCTTGCTTTACAGCGACGAGTCCAAGCACAGCGCCGAGCCCACCTAAAAGCCCCACCCACAAGCTCCACTCGCTCACGACAACAGCGACCTGCCATAGTCGATAGGCAGGCGCAGGCACAATGATTAACACCGCGAGCAGAAACGCAAGAGCGCTACACAGTAGCGCAACGCCAACCAGAGTCAACCGTAGCATAAAGCTCCTTGTAGCCATATCTCGATTGTAGCTCTTGTTGTCGGGCATCATGGGTGGATTGCTCCTGCATTGCCGCGCTTGTCCGCATTGGGACGGCGGTGTTCTGCTCCTTGTGCTAGCCGTTTAGACGTCGTACTCGCATCAGCAGCTGTTGCTTCGGTCGTAGCGTAATCAGTGGCTCCGGCACGATCTCCATGCGCTGCACACGCTCCAAACCGTGGCATACGTTGCGATGCGGTGGTGTTGAAATCCGAGGGCGACGAGCTTTCGCTGGGCTTGTGGGGTACGTTGAGACTTGTGAGCAACCCGTTGCCGAGGACCGGCCGCAACGCTGCAAGCATGCAAGGCGACTTTTCAAAAGCTTCGGCCTGCTCAACCAGAACAAGCTGAGCAAATTCCGCCGCGTTGAGCAGTGTGATCGTACGCGTGCCTGCACGAAGCTGAGCCGCCGGGCTGAGTGCCGCGACACGCTGAATGAGCTCAAGAAAGCCGTGCCGGAAGTCGAAGAGGTTCCCGAACAAGGGTAGTCCAGCGAGCACAGGTAAGGGCGTCGTTTCGGTAGATAGCGTCATGGCCACCGCTC
>JADDQE010000260.1 GCA_016781525.1 bacterium
ATCGGGGTTACCTGCTGGATCATGGGGGCAGACTCAGATTAGAGCACGTCCCGCACCGTGCCGGACGGACCAATGTTCGCTGGCGCTCGAGATCAGCGGTACCGACCATACGTTTGTCCGCACCCTGTCGGTAGAGCAGGTACCCACCCGCAGCGCGGGAGACGAACGTCAACAACCATGTCATGCTTCACCTGTTGTACGGGGCGTGATTACGCGGGGTGTGCTCTGCGGGCTCAGGTGGTGGGATGCGCAGTCCGAGGGCGAAGAGCGCTCATACAGATTTACAGCAAGGGCAACAAGATGCTCTACCTGTTCATCTGTCGTGATATGGTCGACGAGCTGCGCTGGCTGCCAGGCAAGCAACATTAGTCCCGGCCCTACGGAACTAGGTACATGCTGCCTGCTTGAGCTGGCACCTGTTGACCTTGCTCATCATCACGCTCCGGATGGTAGAAGTTCCATACGCACGCGTGCATGGACCTCGGGCGCGACCGGCAATCCGAAGCTGAGGCGCTTGAGGACCGCGGGTTTGGCATTTGCCTCGCTTTGCTCCCTCAGCTCTTCCAGCTTGAACTGGCTACCCTCGGGCGCTTCGATGACAAGGCGCAGGGTATGTCGCTTGCCGTAGATAAGCGCCGCGCTACCGTCGAGCTTGACCTCCAGCCACGTGATCAGCGCCTCTTCGACCTCACCCGTGCTCCCGGTCGTGCCTTGCTTGAAGCGGAACACATCGTCCAGCCACGCCGTTCCAGCATCTTCGCCGGCAGCAGCTATCGACAGTTCGCGGCGAATGCTGGCAAGACCCTTGAACGAGTAAGCCTGCCCTAGCTCAAGTTCCGCCCGCTTATATCCGCCGGCCGTTGTCACCTCGCGCAGCTCTCCCCTATATTCAGGTCCCGTGCCCTGTAGATGGCCGGCAATGCGCGGGACATTGTGGCCGTACGAGTTGGCGAAGATATTTTCATAGCGCTGCGGGCCAAAGTACTCCCGACTATACAGGCCACGGCCCGGATCGGTGAGCAGATTTTCGCCCTCGACATGCAGGACAAAGCTGCCGACATCGTTCTGGTTATGGTTCTCGTCGTTATGGCCTGCCTTTACCGCAAGCACTACCGGCGCTCCAGCCCGCGTTTGGGCGACGAGGCGCACAATGCCGCCGACTGGTAACACGGCATCGTCCAGCCGGCCCGCCTCTTGTTGGCGTCCATCCCACCACAGCATATTCCGCAGCATCATGGATAGCCGCCAGTCACCGCTGGGCTCGACCGGGCCCGCAAGCAGATTAAGCAGCGATTGCTCACCCGTGCGCTCCGCTAAGCGCGTGACGATCCCGGGATTGAACGCCACTGTTTCTTCGGAATCGGAAAAGCTCGCGAACCAGGAACCAGACAAGAGCATTTTAGCGGGGTAGGCCGCTACATTTCGTAAATGCTCCGAGTCCAGCAGGTCGACCGCTCCGTTGGTACGAGCGCGCAACATCTCGGACAGGGCGACGAAATTGATCAGCCCGTAGTGCCAGTAGGCGACACCTTCAGTCGAGCTTCCATCCTTCTCGAATGCTGTGTTCAGGTAAACCCGTAGGCTGCGGAGCCCCAGCTCCACTCCCAAAGCTACGCGGCCGGGATCGGGTTCCAGCAGCAGGAACGTCGCCGCTATCGCCCCGTTGCACACACCGTTCCAGTTATTGCCGCCCATGTACCAGCCCAACAATTCATGGAAGCGAATGTATGGGTCGAAGATGCGGCGCTCGATCTCCTGTCGTACGCGGTGGCGCACCTCAACATCCAGCGTCTCCCCGAGGAGGCTCAGCGCTTCGGCCAGCACAAAGCCCGTCTCTGCCGCGAAAAGGTCGATGATCCTTCGCTCATGCGCCGGCAGCACCCAGTTGCTTTCTTCGCAAATACTCCACAGGTAATCCTGGACGACGTCTTTCAACGCATGCTCGCCCAGGAATAAGCGGAGGGCCGCCCCTGCCAATCGGGTACGTTTCTCAAAATAAGGCGTTTCATAGCCGCGACGATCACCGTTGCGCACGAAGAGCCGATACTTGGTATAGGGCGTCTGCGGAATCTGCTCGATCGTAGTCATCAACGGCGCGGTCTCGGCCAGCACGTTCTGCGTCTGCGGTGCCTGCCGCAAAGCATCAGCGTTAGCGCGTGCTGCTTCCAGCTCCGGAAAGTACGGTGCGTCTGAAGCTAGTAACGCTTGTAGCTCAGTCGCGGTCAGGCCGAAGGGATCTGAGATTGTCGCTGGCATCGGCTACGCTTCTCCTGCTTATATCTGTCCTGCCACCCCGATTTAATTTTCCTCGCGATCAATCGCAAACGGCACTACCTCTGGCGCTTCGTCGATCAGGACGGCAACGTGTACGTTCCGTGCTGCTTCTCACCGGCAAGCTCGCGAGCTGCGAGCCGGCCAAGGGGAGGGTACTACCAAGCGAGGAACATCGCCAGAGCCGCTACCTCAAGTTCGAGCGGAAAACTCCCACCAGCCTACGTCGCATGTGTAAGACTTCACTACGGCCGCTATTATACGCTGAACCATTTAACCTGGATTGGGGAAGTTCTCGAGGTTCAGGCAAGGTGGCCTGCCACATGCCGTATAATGCGACGAGCGTCACGCCCCTGTCGTAAGGAGATCGCCATGGCAGCGTTGAGCTTCGGCATTAAGACGGCCCCACAGCACACCACCTATGACGCCATGCTAGCCGTGTGGAAGGAGGCGGATGCCACGCCAGTCTTCGAGCACGCCTGGTTATTTGACCATTTCGCGCCGATTTTTAGCGATGTCAATGGTCCATGTCTAGAAGGCTGGACGCTCCTCTCCGCCTTCGCAGCCCAAACCAACCGCATCCGTCTCGGGTTAATGGTTACGGGGAACACCTACCGCCACCCGGCCGTGCTTGCCAAGATGGCTGCGACCGTTGATGTGATCTCGAACGGACGCTTAGATCTCGGGATTGGGGCCGCCTGGAATGAGTACGAGCATACGAGTATGGGAATTCCGCTCTACCAGCCGGGCGAACGCATCAGGCGCTTTGGCGAAGCGTGCGAAATTATCAAACGGTTGTTTACGCAACCGCTGACGGATTTCGATGGGCGGTACTATCAGCTCAAAGAGGCGCGCTGCGAACCTAAGCCGGTTCAAAAGCCATACCCGCCCTTTGTCATCGGGGGGAGCGGCGAGCAGCTGACGCTCAAGATTGTGGCGCAGTATGCGGACGTGTGGAATTTTGCAGGTGGGCCAGTCGACATGTTTGAGAAGAAGGTCGCTGTCCTCCACGACCACTGTGCGACTGTGGGACGCGATCCAAACGAGATTCGGCTTTCGGTACAGCTAGCGGTCAACTATGATGACGTTGATGCGACGATTCGGTCCGTGCAGGAGTTTGTAGACTCAGGTGCCACGCACATCGTCCTCAACTTGCGCTACCCCTACCCCGAAGGGATCGTTACGCGCCTGGCTGAACAGGTAATCCCTCGTATCCGCTCCTGACGAAGCATTACACAGGGGGAGGACAACGCTTGCCCTTCCAGCTTTATTCGCTTTGAAATGGCGCCGGTTCGCCCCGCATGCACAATAGGGCGCAGGCCGCGCTACGTTGATCAAACATCAGGGGAGTAGCTCAGCAGCATTACGGCGCGAATGATGGCACCGATCGGGACGTCGACGAAGTGCCTCGGACACGAGCCCGGCTTTGCGAGGAGCACATTGCTGGTGGAGGCTAACTCCTGGGAGCAGCCGGCCTTCACGGGCTCAGGCGACGGTCGAGCCGCTGGCAAATCTGAGTTGGCTAGGTGGGAACCATAATAATGAGCACGGAGGGAAGCAACAGCGACCGATAGCAGTGTGCGGCGGGATAGGCTGAGCCATCAGCATCCGTCACGCGCAGAAGAGGAGTGCATGGCAGACCACATACAGCTCACCGTTAATGGAATGCAGCGCGACGTGACTATCGAGCCTGGACAGCCGTTGCTCACGGTGCTGCGCGACAGCTTCGCCTTGACCGGCGCAAAGATTGCCTGCGGCGAGGGCCAGTGCGGCGCATGTACCGTCTTGCTCGACGCGCAGCCAGTCCGCGCCTGCAGCATCCCGATCCATGCCGCGATCGGGAAGGCAATCCAGACCATTGAAGGCTTGGACGAGGCCGGCCAGCTCCATCCGCTCCAGCAAGCCTTTCTTGATCACGCTGCCCTGCAGTGTGGCTACTGCACCCCGGGGATGATCATGAGCGCGCTGGGGCTCTTGCTCCAGAACGCCCGGCCAGCGCGTGACGAGATCATCGCGGCGATGCAGGGCAATATTTGCCGCTGTGGAACCTATCCCCGCATCATCCGGGCGATCGAGCAGGCGGCTGGCGAGCTGCGTGTCCAGAAGGAAGGAGCGCATCATGCATGACGAGCGCGCCGATACGCGCCGGCTGGCCGTAACGGCCGCGCAGAGTGAAGACCGGCTGCGAGGTGGAGCGCCGGATGCGCCGCTGATCAGCAGCTGGCTCCACATTGGGGCCGACGGCGGGGTTGAGGGGTACACCGGGAAGGTGGAGGTCGGTCAGAATGCACGCACGGCACTCGCGCAGGCGGTCGCCGAGGAGCTGCGCGTACCAATGGACGTGATTCAGCTGATCATGGCTGATACCGACCGCACCCCCTTTGACGCGGGCACATTCGGCAGTCAGACGACGCCGATCATGTCGCGGCGGCTGCGGACCGTTGCGGCGGCAACGCGCGAGCTTCTGATTGAGCGCGCGGCCAGTCACTGGCAGGTGCAGCCCAGCACACTGACGGCGTTGAACGGCTGTGTGCTTGACTCCCAGTCAGGGCAGATGATCAGCTATGGCACATTGACGCAGGGCGAGCCGCTCGTCCTGCCCTATCGCCAGGATACACCCCTCACGCCGCCCCAGGAGTGGATGGTCGCCGGGACCTCACCGCCGAAGGTTGCGGGTCGGGCGATCGTAACCGGCCAGCGCCGTTACACGCCTGACCTGATTCGACCGGGGATGTGGGCTGGAAAAGGCCTCCGACCTCGCGCACTCGGCGCGACGCTGCGCTCCCTTGACATCTCGGCAGCTCAGACGCTGCCCGACGTGCACGTCGTGCGGGATGGCGCATTCATCGGAGTGGTTGCACCTGATCGGGCTCGCGCTACGGAGGCGCTTGCGGCGCTGCACGCGGAGTGGGAACAGACCGAGCGAGTATCTGCCGGCGATCTGTTCGAATATCTCCGGAGCCACCCGGCCCCACCGGCGGAAGACCCCGCGCGTGCCGCAGCGCTGCATGAGGAGTGTGGCTCAGTTGAGCAGGGGCGCAACGCCGCCGCGCACGCGCTTCGGCGAACCTACACCCAC
Source organism: bacterium (assembly GCA_016781525.1). Classification (GTDB taxonomy): domain Bacteria; phylum Chloroflexota; class Chloroflexia; order Chloroflexales; family Kallotenuaceae; genus LB3-1. Next base: position 5,351 of record JADDQE010000260.1, read on the forward strand.
GCCTATATTGCCCATGCGCCACTTGAGCCACGCGCAGCGGTTGCCGAATGGACCGGCGATCAGCTGACTGTCTGGACCGGAACACAACGGCCGTTCGGTGTCCGGGGAGAGCTGGCAGCTGCGTTCAACCTGCCGGAAGGCCGCGTTCGGGTGATTGTGCCGGATACGGGGGGCGCCTACGGCGGAAAGCATACCGGCGAGGTGGCAATCGAGGCGGCGCGTCTGGCGCGGGCAGCCGGGCGACCGGTCAAACTGATCTGGACGCGCGAAGAAGAGTTCACTTGGGCCTACGCTCGTCCCGCCGGGCTCATCGATGTCGAAAGTGCGACACTGGTCGACGGCACGCTCGTCGCGTGGGAGTGTCACAATTACAATTCGGGAGCAGCTGGGATTCGCACGCCCTACGCGGTGCCGCATCAGCGCATCGTGTTTCACCCGACCCACTCGCCGCTGCGCCAGGGCTCGTACCGCGCCCTCGCCGCCACGGCAAACCACTTCGCCCGCGAGAGCCACATGGATGAGCTCGCGCACCACCTAGGGCGCGACCCGCTCCAGTTTCGGCTGCAGAATCTGCAGGATGAGCGGCTACGCGCCGTGCTGGAAGCAGCGGCAGAGCAGTTCGGCTGGGAGCATGCGCAGCCAGGACCGGGGCAGGGCATTGGGATTGCCGGTGGTACGGAAAAGGGGAGCTACGTCGCGACATGTGTGGAGGTGGAGGTCGTGCCTGCGAGCGGACTGCTGCAGATCGTACGGGTCGTCCAAGCCTTCGAGTGCGGCGCGATCGTCAACCCGGATGGCCTGCGGAATCAGGTGGAAGGTGCCATCATCCAGGGGCTGGGCGGTGCGCTCTTTGAGGCGGTCGACTTCCAGGACGGGCAGATCCTGACCGACCGCTTCTCGCGCTACCGCGTCCCGCGCTTCGCTGATATCCCGCCCATCGAAACGGTCTTGCTTGACCGGCAGGATCTTCCTTCGGCTGGGGCAGGCGAAACACCGATCATCGGGATCGCGCCGGCGATCGGCAACGCCGTCTTTGCGGCGAGCGGTGTCCGGCTACGCGCGCTGCCGCTCGTTCCAGATGGGCGCGTGCCGGGCGTGGCGGGGGGCGGAACGTGATGAGAGCTTCCGCGGACCCAAGCGTGGCTTCGCGAGACCGGTATGGTGCCAGCGCCGCTCACTGCGCCAAGCCCTATTGCACCATCTTTCGAGGCAGGAACATCGGCGATTCGCGCCGGTGCTCCAGCCTCGAAGACCATTACCAGTCCCCGCTCAGAGGACCTGCGTGTTTGACAGGCGCCTCAGCCGGCGGTCATCACAGTAGCTGGCGACGGGCGCGACATTTGTCATTGGCTATTTGAAACGGAGTATTGTCATGGACTATCGTCACCTCGGACGGACCGGCCTCCAAGTCAGCCCACTCTGCCTCGGCACGATGAATTTCGGAACCCAGACGACCGAGCCAGAAAGCTTCGCGATTATGGATCGAGCCTTGGAGCACGGGATTAACTTTTTCGATACGGCCGATCGGTATGGGCGCGAGGTGCATCTCGGATATACCGAAGAAATTATTGGACGCTGGTTAGCACAAGGAAACGGACGGCGCGAGCGCATTGTGCTCGCGACCAAGGTCTATGGCGCGATGGGCGACAGCCCTAACGATCGCGGGCTCTCGGCCTACCATATTCGCAACGCGTGCGAGGCTAGCCTCCGCCGCCTCCAGGTCGACCATATCGACCTGTACCAGATGCATCATGTCGAGCGCACAACGCCCTGGGAAGAGATCTGGCAGGCGATGGAGCAACTCGTCCGGGAGGGCAAAGTGCTCTACGTCGGGAGCAGCAACTTTGCCGGCTGGCACATCACGCAGGCGAACGCCATCGCAAGAGAGCGTCACTTCCTGGGCCTGGTCTCGGAGCAAAGCTTGTACAACTTGACTGCCCGGATGATCGAGCTTGAGGTGATACCGGCGTGCCGAGCGCTCGGGGTTGGCATCATCCCATGGAGCCCGCTCGGTGGAGGCCTGTTGGCAGGCGCCCTGCAACAGGCGGACACCGGACGGCGCTCATCCGCCGCGTTACGTCAGCGTGTCGAAAAGGAGCGGTCCAAGTTGGAAGCCTACGAGCGCTTCTGTGGGGAGCTCGGGGCAGAGCCGGCGGATGTGGCACTGTCCTGGTTGCTGCACAACCCTGCCGTGACCGCCCCGATCATCGGGCCACGAACACAGGAGCAGCTGGATCGCACGCTCGGGGCGCTGGAAGTGCATCTAACGCCGGAACACCTCGCCGCGCTCGACGCGATCTTCCCCGGACCAGGCGGCGAGGCACCGGAAGCGTATGCTTGGTGATCCCCGAACGGCGGGAACAGCGCGATATACCTAACGGGTCGCGCCCTGCTTAAAACGAGCGCGACGTACAAGCATACTTGGGATGGGGGTGCCCAGCTGCGGGCTTGGAGCCACTCCGCAAGCAGAGCGCGGCCCATATCAACCCAGGCATCATCTGAGTGGACACGAATGGAGGTCTGTTGATGCGAGCCTATACCCTGTTCAACCCGCTGGCCAACAATGCGCTACATACACGTACCGATCTCCAAGCGGCTGTACGTGCTTTATTCGCTCCGCTACAGGCCCATTTCAGCCCAGCCGCCGCTCGTGTCCAGCTTGGCGGAACTGCGGCGCTGTTCGACGATCACGCGGCTGAGCTGGAGGGCTTCGCGCGACCATTATGGGGATTGGTACCGCTGGCCGCGGGTGGCGGCACCTTCACCGAGTGGGATTTGTACCGGTGTGGCTTGGCGAGCGGCACGAACCCCGACCACCCTGAGTATTGGGGCGCGCCGGTAGACCGCGACCAGCGTCTGGTCGAAATGGCGGCAATAGGCTTCGCGCTCGCCGTCGTGCCCCACGAAATCTGGGAGCCGCTGCAGCCACAAGCGCGGGACAACCTCGCCCGCTGGCTCGGCACAATCAACCGCGTCGGAATCGTCGATAATAACTGGCTGTTCTTCCGCGTGCTGGTCAACCTCGGTTTGGCGCATGTAGGCGCCAAGCACGACGAGGCCGCCATGCACGCCGCCCTGGATCGGCTCGAGCAGTTCTACCTGGGGGACGGATGGTACTCGGATGGCCCCACTGCGCAGCGTGACTACTACATCGCGTTCGCCATGCACTACTACGGCCTGCTCTACGCCACGCTTGCCGGCCAGCGTGACCCGCAGCGCGCAGAGCGCTTCCGTGAGCGTGCAGCCGCGTTCGCGCAGGACTTTGTGCACTGGTTTGCTGCGGACGGTGCAGCGTTACCGTTCGGCCGCAGCCTGACGTATCGCTTTGCGCAGGGCAGTTTCTGGGGTGCGTTGGCCTTCGCCGATGTCGAGGCATTGCCGTGGGGCGTACTCAAAGGGCTAGCCCTGCGTCACCTCCGCTGGTGGAGCCGCCAACCGATCTTTCAGTCTGACGGCACGCTGTCAATCGGCTATGCCTATCCCAACCTGAACATGGCCGAACAGTACAACTCGCCCGGCTCACCCTACTGGGCGCTCAAGTTCTTCCTGCCGCTGGCGCTGCCGGCAACGCATCCGTTCTGGGAGGCCGAAGAGGCGCCACTGCCGGAGCTCCCCTCGGTGCACCATCAGCCACATCCCTCGATGGTCTTTTGCCGCGACCGTGCGAGCAGGCATATTGTGGCACTCGCGAGCGGCCAGCACGAGCCGTGGATGCGACACGCGGGGGAGAAGTACGCCAAGTTCGCGTACTCGACGGCGTTCGGCTTCAGCGTCCCGCTCGGACGGCGCGGTCTGACCCAGGCCGCAGCCGACAGCACACTGGCGTTGAGCGACGACGGCGAGTACTATCGGGTGTGTGAGCGGCCAGTCGAGGCCGGCTATGACCAGGGCAGGCTGCGCTCGCGTTGGCGACCGCTCCCTGGCGTAGAGGTTGAAACGTGGCTAGTTCCCAGCCCACCCTGGCATCTGCGGGTCCACCGGGTGCGCACGGACCGGCCGCTCTGGACCGCGGAGGGCGGCTTTGCGCTCGACCGGACCGGCGACGATCCGCTCGCCCGCGAAGGTGTTGAGCAGGCCGGCGAAGGTCTGGCACTGGCGCGGTACCCGGCCGGCGGCAGTGGCCTACGCGACCTCCAAGGTTTGCGAACAGGGCGCGTGCTGCGCGCTGATCCCAACACGAACTTGCTTGCGTCGCGGACCGTCCTGCCGACACTGCTTGGCCAGCACACGCCCGGCGAGTACTGGCTGGTCTGTGCCGTGCTTGCCGACCCCGATGGGAATGCGTGGAGCGCGGCTTGGGAGCAGACGCCAGCATTGCCGACATGGCTCAAGCTCATGTGTGAGGGAAAGCGCAACCAAGATATGTAACGCTGTTTCCGAGAAGCGGACGCCGATGGAGGGGAGGCCGACCGGATATACCCGTTGCGTGCGCAGCTTCCGAGCCACAAGCATGGTTGCCCAACCGGCGACACCCGGCTTGCCGCTCACCGCGCTACGAGCTCCGGACGAACAGGAGCGCTTCCGCACGGCACTGCACATCCAACAGCGCAGGCCGATATCGGGGACGAGGCGACGCCTGCCGGATCTACCGCCTCGCTCCGCTGCCGTTTAGCCTGCTTCGCCAGTTTGGAACGAGCGACGCCCTACGTCCTACGCAGGGTTGAGGGAACCCTGCCCCTTTCTAAGTGACGGCGAAGCGACCGCAGCGCCACGTGGTCATGTCGAGAGGCTGCTTCACGCTGCCGATGTAGGGGCGAGGTACACGGTGGGCTAGCTGTTGGGCTAGTAACTAGCCCAACAATGGTTGCGGCGCTATCCCGGCATCGTCAACCACGCGGCTGGAATAAGCAATCAAACAGGAGTAACCCCATGTTCAAGCTGACCCTCACCTATATCCGCTATGCCCCAGGTAGACTGGAACCACGGTACCGGCTGGCGGCACCCGGGCCGCCGTTCCCGCTCATCAAGCCTAAGCATGCGAACCAGTCGTACCAGGCGCTAATGTCGAATCGAGGTCCGCGGATATTCAGTTGCTGTACCAATAGACCGTATCTACTCGACTGTGTCTAATCGGTTACGATCAGCGGGAGAAAAATCGGAAATAACGGCGTCGGGACATCAGTGACCGGGACATCAGTGACTGGGACGTCGATCACTGGCGGCGTTGCGCCCGTACCCTGCATGGCCCGATAGGCGTTGATCCGGCCACAGGACCATTCCGTCCCAGTTCCAGCAATCGGGTCGGCCGTCGCACAGATCCTGTCCCGGATTTGGGTGTTGGTGAGCCCCTGGCTGGCCAGGAGGCCGGCGAGTCCCGCTACGTGTGGAGCTGCCATCGACGTGCCGCTCGACGCTCCATAGCTACCGCCGGTCCAGGTGGAGATAATATTCATCCCTGGTGCCGCGGCCTCGACCCACGTACCATAGTTAGAGAAATTTGCGCGTGTATCACTGCTGGTCGTCGCCGCCACCGCGAAACAGTTGGTGTATGCGGCGGGGTACGCAAGCAGAGTCTCGCTCGTATTTTCGTTACCGGCAGCACATGCCAGAAATGCTCCCTTGTTCCACGCGTAATTGACTGCTCGCTCCACCGTTCGCGATCCATCGCCTCCAAGGCTTAGGTTGATCACGCGTGCACCCTGGTCCGCCGCGTACATGATTCCTTGCGCAATGCCCGCGAGCGTGCCGCCGCCACTAGCATCGAGAACCCGCACGGGGAGAATGCGACATGCCGGGCAGGTGCCGGCACCGCCGACGCCGTTATCTGTCTCGGCCGCAGCGGTTCCTGCGACATGCGTCCCATGGCTGTTACCATCTTCCGGCACCACGTCGCCGTCCACATAGTCGTAGCCTGGCAGCAGCTTGCCGTCGAGATCAGGGTGATTCAGCTGCACACCGGTGTCGAGCACCGCAATCGATACCGCCGGCGAGCCTTGCGTCACGTCCTAGGCATCAGCCGCGTCGATTGTCGACCAGGCCCACTGCTGTCCTTGCAGTGGATCGTTGGGCACTGCGGCAAGCCGGTAGATTAGGTTCGGCTCAACGTCCACCACTGCTTGCTCCTGCCCCAGACGAAACATCAGCCGCTGCCGCTCGTCCAGCTCCTGCAGCTCCACATGTGCAGGGAAGGTCGCGACGACGGCGTCGAGCCGAGTGATTCGGTCGACGATCGTGCCCCCGTGGGCTCGGATGATGCCGTCACGTGCTGCCGGAGGCGTGCTCGGCAGAAACGAGATAATAAGCTGTCCTGGTACAGCCCCAGCAGAGAGCGATGGGAAAGCAGCCTGTGCGGTATGGTGCGGTATGAGGATCGCTAACACAAACAGGGCAATCAGACTCCCCGCGATCAGCCCATGGTAGCGGTATCGGTTGCGGGTGCGAGCAACGGTCGTGGTAGTCAGTGTCACAGATTGAGCGTGCTCAGGTCCGCCGGCCTCGGCGACCGCTAATGGCTGGTCTAGCATGGATTCTTGTCCGTTGGCAATGAAAGAGCGCCTGTTGTGATCGGTTCGATGAAAGGATGGACGTCTGGCTCCCCGGCCCTACCGGTTCGCGCCCCGCTCGCCGCATAAGGTATATCGACGGCAGGCAGGACGAGCGCCTGCTTCTGGACACGCGTCGACAGCGTCATAAAGTTCCTGCGGATTGTCCATGACACCCATATGCCTGGTCGACACGCGCCCGCGCAAGGCCTCCACAGAGGACGTCAGCTCGCATAGTACGGCGAAGGTATGCGAATAGCCAGAGCGTAACAGTCTCGTGCTGGCTAAACAAAGGAGTCAGGGCAAAGCGTGCCTCGGCTACGAAAGCAGGCCCGGGGGATGGCCGATTAAATTGGCCTTGGAATCCAGGTGCGCACACCCACCGCTTGGAGCATCACCACACGCGTAGGTTAACGGCGCGCTATAATTGTGGAGGTAAACGCACGAGAGGCCCGCGATGATGACGATCGGTCGCGAAATTCTACACGGGATGTGGGCACCCGCTCAGCAGCAGTTCTTTCTCTGGGGCGAAGCGCTTGAGCCGGTGCGGCGCAAAGGGCGGCAGCCAAAGCTCCCTGCACATCCCTTCCACTGCTCAGCCGATACCTTGCGCCGCCACCTCGATCGGCTCGACATCGACGCGGCCGGCTTGGCCGAGCACTCGATCACGCTTTGGCTGCCGTCTGTGGCTAAAACACCCGTTCCTTCCCCTGAGCTCCTGGCGGCGGGCGCGATGGCACCGACAGAGGAAGCTCTGGAGCTCCTGCCGTGGCAGGTCACGGGTCTGCTGCTACCGCTCGATTCGGCGCTTGCGATGCTGTCGAGGCTCCCAGCGCGGGGTGAGCGCTCGAGCGCGCTTGCCGCGGACCTCCAGGCTTGGCGCCTAGCGGCGCTGCTGGCGATGGACCTAGTCGCCCGCCAGCAGGTCATGCCGGTGCTGCTGCGGGAAGGCTTTCAACTCCGCGCTGCATGGCGTCCGCGACCCGATCCCAGGATCGCAGGGCAGATCACGCAGCTGGCTCATGGTCTACCGCCGATGTGTCGTGCAGCGGTAGCCGAGCCCTCTGCCGCACTCCATCCGCGCGTCCTCCTCGACGACTTCCTCGCGGCAGCCGTGGATGTCCTCATCCGCGGGATAGCGTATCAGCCAGCGCTCGCCGAGAAAACTGCCGGCGGGAAATGGTTGCGTGCCCTCCTAGGCTCCGATCCGCTTGTTAAACTTCGTGGGTCCGAGGCCGACGAACTGTACAAGAGCTGGCAGGTGTGGTCCGGCCAAGCTCACGTGGCCGGTGATGATGTCTTTCGGGTCACCTTCCGTCTCGATCCTCCCGAGCATGACGGCGACCTCTGGCGCCTTGCATACCTGCTCCAAGCTTCCGACGATCCTAGCCTGCTCGTGCCTGCAGCGCTAATCTGGCGGGAGACGGGCGGGACGTTCAACTACCTGAACCGGCGCTTTGAACAGCCCCAGGAGCGTCTCCTGAAGGCGCTGGGATACGCCGCGCGGCTCTTCCCCCCGATCGAGACGAGCCTACGGACGTCGGCGCCGGATCATGCGGCCTTGACGACGAATGAAGCCTTTACGTATCTCAAAGAGGTGGCACTATTATTAGGGCAGAGCGGCTTCGGCATCCTGCTTCCGGCCTGGTACACCGGACGGGGCCCGCGAATCCAGGCGCGTGGACACGCCCGGACGAGTCGGAGCCAGCCCAACGAGCGCAGCCGCCTGGGCCTCGACACGCTGGTTTCCTTTGATTGGGAGCTAACACTTGGCGGCCAGACGCTCGACCGCACTGAGTTCGAACGGCTCGTCGCGCTCAAGTCGCCCTTAGTGCGCGTGCGCGGACAGTGGGTCGTGCTTGACCCTGAGGACCTCCAACGGGCCTCTGCATTTTTCGAGCAGCGCAGCCGCGAGGTCAACCTGAGTGACGCGCTGCGCGTGGCGTTGGGAGGAGCTGGAGCAGTGGCGCCCGAAGGCATCGAGCTCGAGCGGGTCGAGGCTGAAGGGGCGCTCCGGGATCTGCTGCGTGACTTGACCGACGAGCAACGGGTTACGTTGCTTGGGTCACCAGCAGGGCTGTGCGGCGAGCTGCGGCCCTACCAGCTGCGGGGCTATTCGTGGATGGCCTTTCTGCACCGGTACGGGCTTGGGGCCTGCCTGGCAGATGACATGGGATTAGGAAAAACCGCGACCACCATTGCACTGCTATTGCATCAGCACGAGAGTAGCGCTGTCGCGGCACCGGCGCTGGTGGTGTGTCCAACCTCTGTAGTCGGAAATTGGCTGCGGGAGCTCCAGCGCTTCGCTCCGTCGCTGCGGGTGATGGCGCATCGCGGGCCGGATCGCCGCCATGGAGCAGATTTCAAAAGCGCGGCGGCCGAGCACGACGTGGTCCTGACAAGCTATCCTTTACTGCTGCGTGACCGTGAGACGCTAGGCGAGCTTTCATGGGGCGTTGTCGTGCTGGACGAGGCTCAGAACATCAAGAACGCTAGCGCCAAGCAGGCCCAGGCCGCTCGAACACTCAAGTCCGCTAACCGGGTGGCCCTGACGGGTACACCGGTCGAAAACCGGCTCAGCGAGCTGTGGAGTATCATGGCATTCCTCAATCCGGGCTACCTAGACAGCGAAGCCGCATTCCGACGAGAGCTGGCCCGGCCGATTGAGCGTACCGGCGATCCGGAAGCGCGCGAACGCCTGCGCAAGCTTACCGGACCCTTTGTGCTTCGCCGCCTGAAAACTGATCCCACGATTATCTCGGACCTGCCGGAAAAGCAGGAGATGAAGGTGTATTGTTCGCTGACAACTGAGCAGGCGACGCTTTACCAGGCGGTCGTCGACGAAGCTTTGGGAGCGATCGAGGTAGCGGAGAGCACTGGCAGCGCGATCCAACGACGAGGACATGTGCTGGCCATGCTCATGAAGCTTAAGCAGGTCTGCAACCATCCCGCGCAGTTTCTCCATGACGGGAGCAGAATGGATGGACGATCAGGCAAGCTCACGCGGCTGCACGAGATGCTTGATGAAGTCTACTCCGCGGATGACCGCGCACTGATCTTTACGCAGTTCGCCGAGCTGGGCACGCTGCTCCAGCACTATCTTCAACAGCATTTTTCCGATGATGTACTCTTCCTGCATGGTCGTACTCGGCCGAAGGAGCGGGACGTGATGGTGCGCCGCTTTCAAGCACATGGCGGGCCGCGTGTCTTTATCCTGTCGCTTAAAGCGGGTGGCACCGGGCTCAACCTGACGGCAGCCAACCATGTCTTCCACTTTGACCGCTGGTGGAATCCGGCGGTCGAGAATCAAGCCACCGACCGAGCCTTCCGCATCGGCCAGACACGCAACGTGCAGGTCCATAAGTTCATCTGCGGAGGAACTCTCGAAGAACATATTGACGGCCTGATTGAGAACAAGCGAGTGCTGGCAGAGAGCGTGCTCGGCGTAGATGAAAGCTGGCTTACGGAGCTGAGCACAGCCGACCTACGCAATCTCGTCGCGTTGCGCCAGGCCGACGTCGTGGAGGAGTAAGTATGCCGCGTAATTGGGATGACGAATGGTACGAGCCCTCGCGGCCGCTTCCAGCCAAGGATGGGATCAAGGCAAAGAACGTCCGCGGCGCGTTCGGCACGTCGTGGTGGGCGAAGCGCTGGCTGGCTGTGCTGGAAAGCTTTGGCTGGGGCAGTCGTCTTACACGCGGGCGGTCCTATGCCCGTCAAGGCCAGGTGCTCAACATCGAGCTGCAGGCGGGACAGGTCAGCGCTAAGGTGCAGGGTTCGCGAGCAACGCCCTACAAGGTTAAGATCCAGCTTCCACCACTTAGCGATGCCCAATGGGAACGTGCGGTCGACGGCATGGCCACGCAGGCGCTCTTTGCCGCGAGGCTGCTCGCGAGCGAGATGCCGCAGAGCATCGAAGACGCATTCGGTGCAGCGGATGTTCCGCTCTTCCCGCAGAGTGCGCGCGATGTCGCCACGGATTGCTCGTGTCCCGATCCGGCCAATCCTTGTAAGCATATCGCGGCGGTGTATTATCTGCTCGGCGAGCGCTTCGACGAAGACCCCTTCCTCCTTTTTCAGCTGCGTGGCCGTACCCGCGAGCAGATCGTCGAGGCCCTCCGAGCACGGCGTGCCTCCGCCACCGACGAGGCACCTCACGATCTGCCGACGCCGGCTGAGGCGATGCCACGGCTGGAAGATTTGCTGGACAGATTCTATCAAGCCGGTTCTCAGCTCGACACGGTTGCCCCACGGATCGCCGCGCCTGAGATGCAGGCGGGAATTTTGCGGCGGATGGGAGCACCGCCGGCCGACACGGAGGGGGATCTACGCGCCATCTACCAGGCCATGACCTCCCACGTGCTCAACAAAGTGTTTGGCGACGAATAACGGACAGACACAGCATGTTTGACAAATCCCGCATATGTGGGTATGGTTATGAAGTAGTTGAGAATACTTAAGTGTTTAGATCTATGAATAATGCAGCGACAAGTAAAGTGCAAGCAGATCTCCGCACGCTACTCAGCGCGTTTCTGGCGCAAGCGATGCGCTATGACACCGATACCCTGCTGCGGTTCTTGAAGCGGGCCGAGCTGACGCTGCCCTTGCTGTCCGTGCTCAACCTGGTAGAGCGCGAGAGCATGACCTCGATCGGGGAGCTGGCTGTCCGCCTGGACTACTCGCTGGCGAATGCCAGCCTCCTCGTGGACAAACTGGTCTGCCAGGGATACGTCACCCGGGTTGAAAACGCAAGCGACCGGCGGCACAAGCTGGTGCAGCTGACATCGGCGGGCCAGGCGCTGCTCGCGGAGCTGCGGGCAGCGCGCACCGACAACGTAGCTCAGGAGCTGCTCCGATTGCCGCCAGATCTCGTGACGCGGACAATCGAGCTGTTCCGTGCGATCACGGACGAGCTGCCGTTACCGGAAGCACCTGCTATCACAGAGATCGTGAGCGTAATCCCAGAGTAGGACCGCCGCGACGGGACATTCGGGCCTACCCTAGTACCTCAGTGACGAGGATTCGGGCGGAATACAACCGCTCAAATTGTCGGAGCGATGAGGACGTGGGTAGGCATTTTTGTGCGCAACATTATTTGCTGTGCCAGTGCAATCGTTGGACCCGGCGGTCCGCGGCGTATGAGGAGAACGTATGGCAGTCACGAATGTACCAAGAACACCGCAGGTGCTAGGTCAACGGGTGGACTATGCCGCAACGTTGCCGCACGCAACCAAGCTCTTGATCCTGGCCGCCGTCCTACTGAGCCTCTTTCTCGCGGCGCTCGACCAGACGATTGTCGCAACGGCATTACCGGCCATTGTGCACGACTTTAATGGTCTCAATCTCGTGAGCTGGGTCTCGACCGGCTACCTGTTGGCCAGCACAGCCACCGTGCCGATCTACGGCAAGCTGTCGGACCTGTATGGCCGCAAGCTCGTGTTGCTGTGGGGCATCGTTGTATTCCTGATCGGGTCGGGGCTGTGCGGTATGGCGCAGAGCATGATCCAGCTGATTGTCTTTCGGGTAGTGCAGGGTGTGGGCGCGGCCGCAATTACGTCGAGCGCATTTGCCACGCCCGCAGACCTGTTCGCACCCGCCGAGCGGCCGCGTTATATGGGGCTCTTTCCTGCCGTCTTTGGCCTAGCCAGTGTGGTTGGCCCGTTCGTGGGCGGTTTGCTCACGGACCAGATTTCGTGGCACTGGGTGTTCTACGTGAATGTCCCCCTGGGCGTCATCGCATTATGGTTCGTGTGGACCAAGATGCCACGAATGGCCAGCGGGCTTCAGGCCCGGATCGACTGGCTGGGGACCCTGCTCCTGATCGGTGCGGTCGTGCCCCTGCTGCTCGGCCTGACGCTGGATAAGACGATTCACCCCTGGTCGTCGCCACTGATCCTCGCGTACTTCGCGGTCGCAGCGATCTGTACCGTCCTGTTCCTGATCGTGGAGGCGCACGTTCCGTCGCCGGTGCTCTCCCTGGCACTTTTCCGGAACCGGACCTTTGCTGTCGGCGTTGTCGCGGCGCTGCTAAGTGGCGCCGCCTTTTTTGGAGCGGTCCTGTTTTTGTCGCTGTTCCTGGTGAATGTGCTGGGGCTCACGGCGACCGAGGCGGGCATCGCGCAAATCCCGCTCATGGCCGGCTTCGTCCTGGCCAGTAACGTCAGCTCGCTGCTCGTGCAGCGGTGCGGCCGGTACAAGCCGTTTATCGTGGGCGGGTTTGCCCTGATGATCCTTGGTTTCGTGCTGATGTCCCGGCTCACGCCTGACACGAGCGTATGGAACGTCGCGTGGCGTGTCTTTGTCATGGGTGTTGGCCTGGGGCCAGCGATGCCCTTGCTGAACCTGGCAATGCAGAACGCTGCGCAGCCCCATCAGATCGGGGCGGTGACGGCGAACCGGCAGTTTTTTCAACAGTTCGGGCAGGTGCTTGGCGGCGCGGTCTTCGGCGTCATTCTAACAACTACGCTTAGCGCACAGCTGCGGCAGAACTTCGCCCGGATTAACGACGACGTGCCAACCGTGATGCGCGAGGTGCTCGATCCGGCTCGGTTTCAAAGCAACGCCTCCGTGACGGAGGGTGCCGGTGGTGCGCCGGTGGAGCTTGGGGCGCAGCTCTCAGCAGCCGCGGTCGCGCCAGTCGAGCAGCAGCGCAGCCTCGTAGAGGCCGCCTTGGTCGGGAACGCGGACGCGCGCGCCAAGCTGCTGAGCAGCCATGAGACGCTGCCGGAGATCAAGGCAGCACTCGGAACCGCTAGCGCGAGTAATCCCGCCGCGATCGCTCGCGCCCGGCGTGCACTCGACATTGCTGAGCAGCAGGCGCGTGCCGATGGGGCCCGCATCGGGCAAGCGGTTACGGCGGCTGTTAAAACCGCGTTCACCACAAGCGTGACCCGAATCTACCTGTTTGCCATTCCGCTTTCAGCCGTGGCGCTCGTTGTAATCGTGCTGTGGCTGCCGGAGCTTCCGCTGAGCCCGCGCCGTCACCACGAAGCGAACACTGGAGAATAACTGCGCCGAGGGCGCTAGGAACCTTATGCTATCCAACACGACGCTAGCCACGACGCCAGTTACGCAGGCAACGTCCCGGCGTGACATGGGCATTATCTTGACGATGCTGGTTGCAGCCTTCGTGGTAATCCTCAACGAAACGATCATGAACGTCGCGCTGCCGAAGCTCATGGAGGAGCTGCAGATCAGCGCGAGCACCGCCCAGTGGCTCGCGACCGCCTATATGCTGGTGATGGCGGTGCTGATCCCGACAACCGGATTTCTGATGCAGCGGCTCACAACCCGCACGCTGTACCTCACGGCGATGGGTACCTTCACGCTGGGTACGCTCGTGGCGGGCAGCGCGCCGAATTTTGCCGTGCTGTTGCTCGGCCGCGTGTTCCAGGCGTCCGGCACGGCGATCATGCTGCCGCTGCTGACGACGACAATTCTGTCGCTGATTCCGGTTGAGCGGCGTGGTGCCGTGATGGGCACCGTCAGCATCGTGATCTCGGTGGCCCCGGCGATCGGGCCGACCATATCGGGGCTGATCGTGGAGCTGCTGTCGTGGCGCTACCTGTTCTTTGTCGTGCTGCCGATTTCGGTCGGGGTGGTCGTGTACGGCGCGCGCTACCTCGTCAACGTCGGCGAGACACGCAGCGCTTCGCTGGATCTGCTGTCGGTGCTCCTAGCAGGGCTCGGCTTCGGTGGCATCGTGTACGGCTTCGGTGGTGCTGGCGAGGGCGGTGGTGCCGGCTGGATGAGCCCCGCTGTGTTTGTGCCGGTTGTGGTCGGCCTGTTCAGCTTGCTGGTCTTTGGTTGGCGGCAAATCACGCTGCCAGCGCCGCTGCTCGACCTACGTGCCTTTCGCTATCGGATGTTTTCGCTTAGTGTGGCCCTGATTATGATGGTGATGATGGCGCTGTTCGCCTCGGCGATCCTGCTGCCGATCTACCTTCAGAACATCCGCGGGTTCACACCGCTGCAGACGGGGCTCTTCCTTCTGCCGGGGGGTGTCCTCATGGGAGTAGCCGCGCCGTTCGTAGGCCGGATCTTTGATCGGTATGGCCCGCGAGCGCTTGCCATCACCGGTGCATCGCTGCTGGTGCTGGCGTCGTTGGGCTTCACGACGCTCACTGCCGCAACGTCCGTCGAGCTGCTGTTGACCATGCACATCACCTTCAATATGGGTCTCGCGCTGCTGTTCACGCCGATCTTCGCTACGGGCCTGAACCAGCTACCACAGGCGCTTCACGCCCACGGCAGTGCGATCTTCAGTACGCTGCAGCAGGTTGCGGGCGCAGTCGGTACCGCGCTCCTCGTCACGGTCATGACAATAGGAACCGAGGCCTACCTCCACAACGTCACCGGCCCATCCACCGCCGCGGCACAGGAGGCCGCCCTCACTAGCGGCCTGCACCGCGCCTTCTCAGTCGCGAGTGGTATCGCTTTGCTTGGCCTCATCCTCGCGCTCTTCTTACAGCGCTCCACCCCACCGGACACATCGAGTGAGGATGCTGCGCCGGCCGCAGGATTCGCTCACCGAGAGCGTATGCGGGAGACACGTGGCCTACTGCGCAGGCAGTAGGCCACGTGTCTCTCCAGAGCCTGGATCAGGTTGTGGAAATGTCGGCCCGATCGACCTTGCCCGCCGCTACAGTTGCACCCTTAGGGAGCAGCAAGCACCCCGTCAGGCCGAGGCCGACTCATTCCGAGCCCCGCAGCAGGTACACAGCCGGTAACCATGGACCAGGGCCGTGCGGACATCCAAAAAGAAGGCACCCGCAACGTTGGCACACCCGCACGGTAGCGGTGCACCACACCAGTTGCCGTATCACCGACGTACGCTTCCAAACTTTACTGGGGGAACAGAGCCGACATCGCCATGCTAGGGCCTCCTGCAAGATGTGCCGGAATAACCGCAGGTGTGTCGCGGTAGATACGGCGGCAGCCGCCCACTAGAGACAATACTTTTCACTCCCCGCGCACCAGGACCCTGCGGTCGTGGCCGTTCATCCGATCTCCGCTACACTGGGCGCTACCCACCTCGGGGCGTTACCCGTACATGGTGGAATGCCTTCAGGGCAAGATATGCTATGATGGCACGAGCGGAGCTAATTCACGATAGACGAGGATGCCATGCGTCGAACAAAGCCGGCTACCCCCGAAGCTGCAGCAGTTCACGAGCCCCACGCACTACGACCGCGCACAGTTCAGCAGCAGATTGCTGCCAGCGCGCACCAGCGCCACGCCGCCCGCCAGATCCTCGAAGAAAGCCGGCGGCTTTCGGATGTGACGCGGCAGCGGCTCATGCGCCCGCCACGTGTACCCCACACCGAGCCCGACACGTAACCGAGAACCCGACGCTCGCGTAGCAGCAGTGGGTGATGGACGCGCCAGTGACGAACGTGATGAGCGAGGCTAAGATGACGGGCGAGACAGGGACTCCCTCGCCCGTTTCGACTCGTCAGCGGCCTTCCTGTAGCGTCTCGCGACCATTTAGCACGAGCACCTATCCGCGCCGCTCCTCTAATTTTACCGTGTTTTGATTGACTCGCGGTATATGCTGGAGGTGCAGCATCCTCGCTGCAACTCCTTCCCTACTTAGGAGGCAGCCATGTCCGCCGAAGAGAACAAAGCCCTCGTTCGTCACTGGCTTGAAGAGGTCTACAACAACGGGCAGTTGGACCGGATTCCCCACTACTACGCCCCAAACTACACCATTGATGGCGAACCCAAGAGCCTTGAGCGCATTGCACACGATATCCAGACCATACGCGATTTGGTGCCAGATGCGCAGCTTACGATTGATGACATGGTCGCGGAAGGCGATACTGTCGCCTACCGGTACACCTGGCGCTGGACCAACCAGAAGTCCTTCCCAGACGATATCTTCGGTGAGATTCCGGCAACCGGGAAGCCAATCACGCTGCGCGCGATGACCTTTGTGCGCCTCGAGAACGGCAAAATCGTCGAGGACTGGGCGATGATCGACATGCTCGGCATGTATCAACAATTCGGCGTTATCCCCACGCCGCAACAGACTCCGCAGGTTAGTGCCTAATCGTTCAGTTACGGCACGTTACACTGCTGGCTAGCCGGGGCAAGCACCGGCATGACCTGAGCCCGACTTAAAGCAGCGGCGCCCGCGTGATGCTGAACACGCAGGCGCCTTTGGGCCGGGCTTTGAGGCACGCCACCCGTCGGGCACCTTCAAGAACACACAGTGCCCGACCGCTGTGCTACATCCCCGCTCGCCACCGTGATGCCATGATAGCGGCAAGCAAATACCGCTCGCCAGAACATACAAATTCACCCACCCTACCTCTAGCTGCACTTGCTCTATGCTTGATAATGCACCAGATCCTCAAGCGACACAGCCGGAATCGAAGCAAAAATCCGCGCTTTGGTGCCCATCATACCCCTGACATCCTCCACAATCGAGCCGAGAACCTAAAGCTACTAGATCGTTGCCACACGATCTGCGATACAGCCTCCTCGGCCTAGCTCGGAGACAGTCCTATGTCAACCGAACGTGTCACACACGAATTTTTGGAGCGCTTGTCCGTATTTACCGGTGGTTTCACGCTCGAGTCCGCGCAGGCCGTCTGTGCGGATGACATCATCCAGCAAGATGACATACCGGGTCTGTTGTCACTACTGGCTGATCGGGGCGCCATCGAACCAGATGGCCCATCGGAAGGTGCGCGCTATCGGCTTAAGCATGAACTGCGATCACAACTCTATACCCACCTTAAGGCTGGCGGGCAGGCTATCACCTTTCAGGGCAGGCTTGTCGACTATCTCTATAACCTAGCGCAGCAGGGGCTGGGACACGTGACCAACGGCGGCCTCGGTTCCTATGGCTACGAATGGGGTATTCCTATCGGTCCGGAAGGCAGAGCTTGGTTTAACCGGCAAGAGCAAGAGTTGGGAAACCTGCATGCGGCCTTCCAATGGCTCGTACACCGCGGCGATATCAAGCGGGGCCTCGCTCTCGCCAATATCCTGATCGACTATTGGGAAACCGGCCCGGAACGTGAGGTGGATGGCTATGCATGGGTAACACAGCTCCTACGCACCACCTCAGGGGGCGAAGACATGGCCCCGAGCTTGGCCGAGCGCGCCGAAGGCCTCCACCTCGCGGGTGGGTTGGCGCGCGACCCCGAGCTTGCGCGCGATCACTTCGAAGAAGCGCTGGCCATCTATCGCCAACTCGGGCACCAGGGTCAGATCATCCACCTCGCGGGCCATGTGGTCAACGCCATGTGCAGCATGCGCGATTATCCGGCGGCGCGTGCACTCCTCGAGGAGCAACTCGATGCCGCTCGCGTGAAGGGCAAGCACCGGCTCGTGAGCCGTTTGGTCCAGCGCCTCGCCGAGGTCACGTACGACGAGGGCGACGTGGTGACCGCACGCAGCTGTTTCGAGGAAGCGTTGGTGCTCTGCCAATGTGGTGGGGACGCAGCACGTATTCCCCATGTATGGCTGGGCCTGGCACGTGCCGCGGGAGCACAGCGCGACGTTGATGCTGCAGCCGCGGCATACCGAGAAGCCTTGACGCGGCTCGATGTCGACGATGAGACATCAGCATCGACCACATGGCCGCTCACACTTGCGCTTGAGGGACTAGCGAGTGTGATGGCCGCCGTAGGTGAGGTGGAACGTGCAGGTCGACTGTTCGGCGCAGCGGATAGGGAGCGGGAACGGCTGAGAATGGCAATCCCGTCGGCAGGCGAGCCAGTGCATGATCGCTATGTGCTGCAGATACGGGCGGCACTCCAAGGTGACGGCTACGAAGGAGCTCGTGCGGAGGGGTGGTTAATGTCACTGGAGCAAGCTATCGCGTATGCCGTCGCAGGATCAAGCTGACCGACTGCTACCGTCGTTTGTACAGTGTAAATGGAGCGACACAATGAGCAGAGGTGATGGATTCCTACGTGATAGCCTGCATGGGACCGGGGCGGGTGAAGGAGCCCATAGCGATGGGAGGTACTGTGGGCGAATGGTGGTATGGACTTGCACGTGCGATGCACAAAAGGTGGTAATCCGCCATGTTGTTTCGATCAGTCGCGCGCCGACCTCCATGAGTTCGCGGTAGACTGTACCTTCCCCGACGTCGGACGTGCTCAGGTACAGCATTGACTTCGTGACGTTCACCCATTTCGAACGAATCCGGCCTCGTTCAACCGGGTGTTCCATAACCGCCGATTCGAAGCGTCGTCGTCTGACATCGATTGCTCGGGAACCTCTCTGGCGAGATGTAGCAAGAACTCACTCAGACATTGCCGCTGGTGCGCGTTCCGCGTTGCAAGAAGGCATACACGCCGATCCCAATCGCGCGCCTCATCAGCAATATCGACGGCCTCTGGCTCCGTTGCAGTCAACCGCATCACCCTGGGTTACCGTCCTCTGCGCACTTCAATGCGCCTTGTCGCGGGGCCAACCCCAACCGTCATCTGCCATGGTTACCAACGTGCTCGCGAGGATACGAGGCAAACAGCCCTAAATAGCTCTGCATGCTGCGGCATCCCTGCACTTCTGTGGTGTCCAGGTGAAGAGGCGAAGCTCGCGGCGTCACTGTACACCACCTCGCACTTCCATTGAAGGCACGGGTTGTGCGAACAAGGCGGGATCTATACGTCGATGGCGGATGGTACTGTATGGACTCGGCGAGAGTATGATCGGAGCACTAATGACAGTTCGTTTTCCTTTTGACAACACGTACGCGCGGCTGCCCGAGCGGTTCTTCGCGCGTGTCGCCCCCACTCCGGTCAGGGCGCCGCGCCTCGTTCGGGTGAACGAGCCCTTGGCGGCCCAGCTTGGCCTCGATCCGGATTGGCTGGCCAGCGAGGAGGGTGTGGAGGTACTGGCGGGCAATCGTGTTCCCGAGACGGCTGAGACGATTGCGACTGCGTACGCGGGGCACCAGTTCGGCACGTTCGTACCGCAGCTTGGAGATGGCCGCGCGATCCTCCTCGGCGAGCTCGTCAACCGAGCCGGAGTACGCCGCGATATCCAGCTTAAAGGAGCGGGGCGGACGCCCTTCTCGCGCGGCGGCGATGGAAGAGCCGCACTAGGACCGGTCCTGCGCGAGTACGTGGTCGGCGAAGCGATGGCCGCGCTTGGCATCCCGACGACCCGCGCGCTTGCTGCAGTGGTCACCGGGGAGGCGGTGCTTCGGGAAACCGCGCTACCGGGTGCAATCCTGACCCGTGTCGCCTCCAGTCACATCCGGGTGGGAACCTTTCAGTATTTTGCAAGTCGCAGGGACGTGGAAGGCGTACGATTGCTCGCCGATTATGTCATTGCGCGACACTATCCGGACGCCGCCCGCGCCGAGCGACCGTACCGGGCACTCCTCGATGTGGTGATCCGAGCGCAAGCCGACCTGATCGCTCAATGGATGCTGGTCGGGTTCATTCACGGGGTGATGAATACGGACAATATGTCGATTGCCGGGGAAACGATCGATTACGGGCCCTGCGCCTTCATGGACGCCTACGACCCTGGTGCGGTCTTCAGCGAGATCGACCGATATGGACGGTATGCGTACTTCAGACAGCCTGCGCTTGCCCAGTGGAACCTGGCCCGTCTCGCAGAGTGTCTGCTACCCCTGCTTTCCAATGATACGAGCGCCGCGGTCGCCGAGGCGGAAGAAGCGGTCGGCGCATTCACGTCCTGCTTTGAACAGGCGTACCAGGGGAAGCTGAGACGGAAGCTCGGCCTGCTCACTGAATGCGAGGGCGATTCCGAGCTCGGGCGGGATCTGCTCGAGGCGATGGCTGCGAACGGCGCTGACTTCACGCTTACCTTCCGTCGGCTGAGCGAGGCGGCGTCTGGTGACGGGGACGATGCGGGCGTAGGCAGCCTATTTGCAGACCCTTCCGCCTACGACGAATGGGGGGCGCGATGGCGGCGGCGGCTGGAGCAGGAGCCAACAGATGCAGCTACACGGCGCGCCGCGATGCTGGCGGTAAATCCGGCGTACATACCGCGTAACCATCGAGTGGAAGCAGTCATCCGAGCGGCTGTCGACGAAGCTGATTTCGCCCCATTACACGAGCTGGTGAAGGTACTGTCGCATCCCTTTGAAGCCCAGCCGGCCTTCGCGAGGTACGCGGACCCTCCGCGAGAGCACGAACGCGTGCTCCAGACCTTCTGTGGAACCTAGGCTACGACCGCGTGGTCAAGCCGAAGGACTGGGACGCATTCCTGGCTGTACTCGAGGCCTATCCGAATAATTCTGTACAGGTGAAGGTACGACCTTTATGGATGGAGCGCAGCAATATGACGATATGACCATCGTCGCACTGCAGGTTCCCGCGACTTAGGACAGGTGGCTCAGGTGCCAAACCTGTGGGCTCATGTCAAGATTCGCCACAGCCAGGGCTCGGCACATTGCTTAGCTGGTGCCTGGTCCACCACTTGCCGACATCCAGCATGTTCCCAACGATGGCATGCCCTCACGATACAGCGTGCCCACCACAGCGCAAGCACACGCACGAAAGGTTGTAGCTATGACCGTACCGATCCTCCGGCTCCACGACGGCAACACCATCCCACAGATCGGACTGGGCACTTGGCCGCTCAACGACGAGCAGGCCGCGCCGGCAGTCGTCGCCGCAATTGAGGCAGGGTACCGCCACATTGACACCGCATACCGCTATGGCAATGAGCGTGGTGTCGGCCAGGGCATTCGGGACAGCGGGATTTCTCGTGCCGACCTCTTCGTCACTACGAAGCTGGATGGCGCATTCCAAGGCGAGGATCGCGCGATCGCGGGCTTGGACGAATCCCTGCGCCGTCTCGGCCTGGACTACGTCGATCTGCTCCTGATCCACTGGCCCTTGCCGCAGCGCGACCAATACGTCTCGACCTGGAAGACGTTCGAGCAGCTAATTAGCGCGGGCAAGACCCGCTCGATCGGGGTGTCTAACTTCAAACCCGCACATATCAAGCGCCTCCTTGCCGAGGCAACGCTCCGGCCGACGGTCAACCAGATCCAGCTGAACCCCTGCATAACCCGGCCCGACGAGCGGTCCTACGGCGAGGCGCATGAAATCGTCACGGTCGCATGGAGTCCTCTCGGACGTGGGACCGATCTGCTGGGCAATCCTACGCTGGCGGGTATCGCGGCAAAGTATGACAAGACGCCGGCGCAGGTTGTGCTCCGCTGGCACATCGAGATCGGGGTGGTGGCGATCCCGAAGTCCGCTAATCGTGACCGCATCGCCCAGAACATCGACATCTTCGACTTTACACTCACTGACGAGGAAGTTGCGGCGATTACGGCGCTCGATACCGGTGCAGATCCTGGCGTTGATTCCGACACGATGGGACACTGATTGCAGCCGTCACCTGCCCTTTACAACGTCGCGAAGCACCTACGGATCGCCCGAGGATCAGCGTCAAGAGGTCAGATTCTAATGAAGGTTCGTCCCTCGTTCACCGTTGGGCTTGGTCAGGTACAAGACACCCTCTATATCCCACTCATCGACGATGTGTGACTTCCCGACGACACGGGTGATCGATATGATGGTGCAGATATCTGGCAAAGGAGAACAGTAGCATGGCAGAGGCTGGAAATGTTCAGGAATGTATCGCGTTGTTACAGGGCTTGCGAGCCGTCCGCCAGTTTCGCCCGCAGCCGATACCGCAACAAGTGATCGCCGATATCCTCACGGTCGCCCGCTGGTCGGGCAGCGCGAAAAACACCCAGCCGTGGGAATTTCTGCTGGTTCGTGATCGGGAGACCCTCAAAGCCCTGGCCGCACTCGACGGCTTTGTCAAACACCTCGCGGACGCGCAACTGGTGGTTGTGCTGGTGATGGCGGGCGAGAACGAGGAGTCAGAAACGTATGACGAGGGGCGCCTGAGCGAGCGGATTGGGCTAGCAGCGTGGGCCCATGGTGTCGGCTCAAGTATCGGCTGGTTTGCCCCAAACGCACGGACGACGGCCAAGCAGCTGCTTGGCATTCCGGATGACCGGCTGGTGCGAACGGCAATCTCGCTGGGCTACCCGGATGAAGCGGCGCAGCGGGCTCGGCCGAAGCCGGCTCAAGCGCGCAAGCCTTTGGGTGAGCTGGTGCACGAGGAGCGCTACGGCAGGCGCTCCGATAGCTGATCTTTCGAGCCACACTTGAGGCGTCGGCCCTCGCAGTGCGTGCCCATCCGTCACTGTGCTAGCTTCTAGAATACGTGTCGTTATATGCGGAAAATCCGCGGAGCCCTAGTGCGAACGGACCCGGCGCGCGAAACAACGGGATGAGGAAGCGGCCGCAACAAACACATCCTCGCACGCAACCGCTTCCTCGGCGGTTGAAACGCCGATAGAACATCGCGGAAACCTCCTCTTGCTGGAGGACGCCATCCGCGGGCGGGCTCAAATCAAAGCAATCAAGGCTCGCGACCTAGCTGTGGCCGAAGGGCAGCAGATGATAGCCGATGCGCTTGCGGCAAATGAGGATGTACCGCTGCACTTAGAACCGCAGCGGCTACGAGCCACGGCACGGACCGAGCTTGGAGTGGCACAAGTCCGTTTGATGGTCGTGGCACCTGTAGAGGCAGATTTCACTTGCAACGTCATTCGCCTACGAAATTCTTGAGCGAGGGACGGTATCATTACATCGCGTTACCCGTCCGTCGCTCAAGAGGGCTCCATGAATCGCCACAATATTTGGCCCGCCAATCCAGTGCGCTTCGCACGTAATCACACGAGCTCACTTGCTAAAGCTTTACGCAGCCGACGCACGCTCCGCTTCTGGTTCGTAGCCTTCGGCAGCCTCGTCTTGGTGCCGCTCCTATTGGTATGGTTTGTAGCCGCAAGTACGCGCAACCACCGATTTACCAATGTAATGGATGTTCCAGCACATCGGGTCGCGATGGTCTTTGGTGCCGGCGTGCGGCCAGATGGGCGATTGACACGCATGCTGACAGAACGGGTCCAGGCGGGCGTGGCGCTCTATCAGGCCGGTCGTGTCGATAAACTGCTGATGACCGGCGATAACAGCCGTAGCGAGTATGATGAGGTTACGGCGATGAAGCGTTACGCGCAAAGTCTTGGCGTGCCCGAGGCCGACATTACGTTGGATTACGCCGGCTTTTCAACCTACGAAAGCTGCTACCGTGCGCGAGCCATCTTCGGGTTGCACGACGCCGTACTCGTCACGCAGCAGTTTCACTTGCCGCGCGCCGTGTACACCTGCCGACACCTTGGGATCGATGCGGTCGGGCTTGGCACGCCGGATTGGGGCGCTTACCGGGAAGCCTTGCTCATCAGGTACAGTGTGCGTGAGTTCCTTGCAACGTTGAAAGCGCTCTGGGAAGTACACCTTGCGCGTCCCTTGCCCACCTTTCTAGGTCCATTCGAGGGTGTGCCGTAGGAACGTTGGCTGAGGAGGAACTCGAGACACTCGTCCCAGAGCTACCTGCACCAAGCCGACCGTTATGTTGGTCTCGCCATCGACTGCTGTTGCTAGCCGTTTGAGCGTGCTCCTCGGCAGCTTACCTCCTGCTACCGACACTGTAGTACGCGTCCATAGTGGCACCGATGGTACTCAAGTTAGGCGTCCGCGGCGGGTTGTACCCTGCCAGTATGGAGCAACGCTTCCCAGAATTTGAGGCTTTGCTCGACCGTCTCCCTCGAAGCGGGCACCGTGTCGTTCCATAACAGTGTCGACTCGCCATCCCAAAGATCACTTATCGGTGCCACGGTTGCCGCCGCAACCTGCTCGTAAAGCTCGAACTTACGGCGCGGGTTGGACTCGCGCAAAAACTGCTGGAGCAATTCGAAGTACGGCGGATCGTTCGCGATGAGATGACGAACAGCTGCTTTATCTCCCTCCCATGGTAGCTTCCGGATGCGGAAGTAGCCAAAGAGAACATCGGCAACACCGTACAGCGACATCCGGAGCTCCGCGGCGTGCAGCTGAATCGGAGCATTTGAATGGATCAGCCGCCGAGTGTGAAGCAGGTTGTAGTTAACAGCAATCCACGCACCAAAGGCGTCAATGTCTTCCAAAGGTCGTATCAAATTGTTTTCCCGTGCCTTCACCTGCACCTGCCCCAAGCTCCCGTTTCGGTCGAACACGACCTGGCCGCTTACAAGCCAGCGCACGATGCGGCCCTCCCACACCTCGCCGTCGATAGCGGACGTAGCCTCGAGGATCTGCTTGATATGCCGCGTCGTAGCAAACAAGAGGTCCGTCAGGCGGTGATCGATATACGTGATGCCAACCCGCAATGGGACAGGCGCGTGCGCGAGCACTACGAGCAGATCATAATCGCTGATCGGTGTGAGCCAGCTGCGACCGGTGGAACCGACCGTTACAAGGCCATCTACCGCAGGATGGTGGCTGAGGCGGGTCAGCACTTCGTCGAGGGTCATATCAGCGGTGCTAGACGGGTGGAGATAGAACATACACCTCGCTCCTACCTCTATCGATGAGGTTAACAAAGATTATCGGCAACAGAAAGAAGGCAATGATCATCGAGCTAGCCCCCGGCTATGGCGCCCACGATCATCAACGGCTCCGCACCCGTGGTAACCGCGTCGGGAAGCGGAGCATCTGGCGCCTCATGCGACAAATCTTCCTCGCACGCGAAGAACCGGATGAACGGCCGGCGTTGATGGGAGGCATGGTCGCGAATCGTCCCACGCAGCATCGGATACCGGGCTTCGAGTGTATCAAGGACCGACTGTTGGGTGGGCGGGCCCTCAACCTCGAGCTCCACCTCTCCTTTCACCCGCGCCAGTGCGCGCAGATGGGCCGGCAACATGACTCGGATC
This sequence comes from bacterium, assembly GCA_016781525.1. Classification (GTDB taxonomy): domain Bacteria; phylum Chloroflexota; class Chloroflexia; order Chloroflexales; family Kallotenuaceae; genus LB3-1. Next base: position 30,611 of record JADDQE010000260.1, read on the forward strand.
ATGGCAGTGTTTGGACCTCCACCGACAGAACAGATGGGAGATCGTGGACGATGGGGGTCCACGTGTCACCGCCGTCAGCCGAGGCGTACACTTGGCCTCCTGTGGTCCCAAAGTACACCCCACCTGGATCGAGCGCGTCAACGGCGAGCGCGTCGCGCAACACGTTCACGTAGCAGTCGCGTTGGGGTAGACCCTTCGTGAGAGCTTCCCACTCGTTGCCACCCGATCGGCTGCGGTACACGCGTAGCTTTCCGTCCGGCGGATAATGCTCTGAGTCGCTCTTGATCGGTACGACATAAATCGTGTCTGGCTCATGCGCGTGCACGGCGATTGGGAAACCGAAGTCGGACGGCAAGTTGCCGCTGACCTCCTGCCACGAATCGCCGGCATCATCGCTGCGCATAATATCCCAGTGCTTCTGCATAAACAGCACATGGGGACGCGATGGATGCAGCGTGATTTTGTGAACACAGTGCCCAACATCCGCATCGGGATCGGGAATGTAGTCAGACTTCAACCCGCGATTGATCGGCCGCCACGTGGTACCATCGTCGTCAGAGCGGAAGGCGCCTGCGGCGGAGATGGCCACAAACATTCGCCCTGCATGGTGCGGATCCAGCAGGATCGTGTGCAAGCATAACCCGCCAGCACCAGGCTGCCACCGCGAACCGGATCCGTGGCCACGAAGCCCTGAAAGCTCGTGCCAGGTTTGTCCGCCGTCGACGCTGCGGAAGAGCGCTGCGTCTGCCACCCCAGCGTACACCGTATCTACATCAGTTAGCGAGGGCGTAAGATGCCACACACGGGTGAACTCCCACGGGTGCGGAGTGCCGTCGTACCACTGGTGCGTGCCTGGGAGACCCTCGTACACGAATGCGTTCCCGACCGGCTCCCAGGTCGTCCCTCCGTCATCGGAGCGCTGAATCAACTGGCCAAACCAGCCGGTGGATTGCGACGCATACAGTCGATTGGGGTCAACGGGTGAGCCGGCAAGGTGGTAGATTTCCCAGCCCCCAAAGTGAGGACCGCTGACCTGCCAGCGCTTGCGATTGCCGTCCGCTGTTAGAAGGAATGCGCCCTTGCGTGTGCCGACCAGCACTCGTACGCCGCTCATCTTGGATTCCTCCCCGTGATTCCGATGATGCGCATCGGCACGCCTTCGACCGGACCAGCACCTGACCCACCAACGTTGCGACGAGTCGTGCATACTCCGCTCGCCAACCAGTATTGATCGTCCGCCCCCTTGTTCTGACCCCTTTCGTTCGAGCAAGCACGTTGGCGGAAGCAAGGCCGGTGCTACGAGCTAGCGCCAATCACCAGCTTCCATTCCTCCACTTCTTCGCCATCCGCAACGAGCTGTCCCTTTTGTTCACCACAGATGCTGAACCCGCATTTTTCGAGAACACGCAGCGACGCGCGATTGTGCTTGGCGACATAGGCATACAGCGGGCGGGTCCTTTCGTGGAGCAGAAACTGAGCGAGAGCCCTGGTTGCGATACCCCTGCCCCAGTACTCCTCCCCAAGCCAGTAACCTACCTCACGCTTACCCAGCTGTTCCCAGGATCCAATGTTCCCCGCCACCTGATCACCGACGACGATCGTCTGCTTGGCAATCGTCTCGTCAGCCAGAATTCTCATCCAGTGCGCCATGAAGGCATTCCATGCTCTGGCTGAAAATGAGGCCATGCGGGTAGCCCTGGGTTCCGCTGCTGCTCGAAGAACACGGGCAGGTCACTGACTACGACGTCCCGCAGGCCAACCTCAGCGCTCACTGCACATTCCCAGCTAAGAGCAGCGGCTGTAGCTCAACAGCCAGCTGTTGAGCGGGATCCGGCCGTCCGTTGAATTGCACGGGAGAATGCTGTCCATTCATACGCTGGCACTCCTTGAAGCGACTACGACCAGAGGCCTAGTTGCTGTGGTATGCGATGGCCGTCAAGCAGGATGTAGGGCGACGCCCATCTCGTAGTAACGCCAAGTGCTTGCAGCTGCGATAAGTCCCGCAGGCGTGCTTCGCGTCGTGCCTTGATAATGCGGTCCGCCGAGCGTGGCCCGATCCCTGGAATCTTGAGCAAGTTGCCGCGCGGTGCGCGGTTCACCTCGATTGGTTCCTGCAGATGGCGCTCAGCCCAAGCTTGCTTGGGTGTTATGTGGCGTGGAAGCAGCCCGTGCTCGTCAAACGGCAGGTCGGAGAAGCTAAAGCCGTAATCACGAAGCAGAAAGTCGGACTGATAGAGGCGCAATACACGAACTGGATCTTCCGCCGGTTGACCGGCAAGCGGTGAGCGGGCGATCGGATGAAACGCACTAAAATAGGCGCGCCACACAGCGACCTCGCGACGCGCCCGGTGGACCGTTTCAAGTAGCTCGCGGTCGCTCTCGCCAGCTGCACCCACGACAAACTGCGTTGTGATGCTACGGGCGGCTGTACGCCCTTCCGCACGCGCTCGTCGGATCAGCTCCGCGGCCCACGCTAGCCGGCCCCACATGCTCGTCTCAAATTCCTTTTCAGGCGCTAGCTCGCTCAACCGAGTCTGATTCGGCGCTTCGAGGTTGAGGGACACGCGGTCCGCTAGCTCAACCGCGCGTTCAATATACTCGAACGATGCACCAGGAATGAGCTTGAGGTGAATATAGCCGCGGTAGTTGTCACGTATCCGGAGCCGCTCGACCGTCGCGAGCATCTTCTCCATAGTCGTGTTGGCGTCGGGAACAATGCCCGAGGAGAGGAATAAGCCGTCGACGCGCTGCGCTCGATGGAGCGAGACGAAGGTCGTAGCAAGCTCGTCGGGCTTGAAAGTGGTACGCTTTCGACGGATGAGACACGACGTGAAGCAGTACTTGCACGCGAATCGGCAGCTATTCGTCTGCAAGACCTTGAGCAGGCGCGCCGGCTGGCCACGCTCCCGCTTAGCCTCATATATACGATCGCAGCTCTCGGCGCTACCCGGCTCCCTAGCTGAGTCAACCCGCTGATCGCTAACTTCGTCCCCTGCCTCTGCGCCTAGGATCGCAAGTTTCTGCTCGGCGTCGGGCTCGACAAGTATCGCTGGGCTCATACTGCCACCCCTAGCAACACATATGTGCTACTAGTATAGCACGAAACACAATCACCACAACTACCAACAACAATACAACTGCGGTAGCTCTGCGTTCGAAAGGGCCTACATTACCGACGCTCCTCAGACGACAGCGGCTTCGTACCAAGCCTCTGGGGAGCACGAGCCCTTGCATCTCCTCATAGAGTGCGCGTGTTGCTAGCGCTCAGTATGTCACATACAATAGGAGGCACGCCGCGGGCGACACCAGCAGCCGGCAAGCTGAAGCGCTCGCGAGACGCCAGGTCAAGCACCAACCCCCAGCTGCTAGCTGCACGACTGGTTGCCGGAAGCAGTGAAGCCCAACAACATCCGCAGACCCGAACATACAGATGTTCGATCGTCCGCACGTTTCAATCCCGGGACCATTCTGCCGACCGCAGTGAGATGCACATGGTACGGTAGATATCATTACACTAAACGTGGCAAGGCGCTCGAATGGTCAGCCGGCGCGCCCTTAGCAGCCTCATCCTGTTCCGTGGACTTTAGTGGAAGGAGCACTCAGATGCTGAACACGCGCCGCCAGCTTGCCCACGATTTCACGGAGCTCGGCCTTACACCGGGAACCTTGGTTATGGTGCACGCCTCAATGCGAGCGATTGGTCCCGTCCTTGGAGGCCCTGACGTCGTCATTCACGCGCTGCTAGACGTCGTCGGGGATGCCGGGACCATCATGATGTATGTCGATTGGGAAAACGCACTACAAGGTCTTCTCGAAGATAGCCTTACGGAAATACTCGGTCAACAGCTCCTGGAGGAGCTGCCGCCATTTGATCCCCAAACCTCGCGTGCGCGTCGCGCCTACGGAATTCTCCCCGAGTTCCTGCGGACCTGGCCAAACGCGGCACGCAGTGGGAATCCCGGCGCATCCGTTGCGGCCATCGGCAAGCATGCCAAGTGGTTGTGCGCTGATCATCCGCTTCAGTATGGCTACGGGCCCGGTTCACCCTTAGCAAAGCTGGTACAGGCAGAAGGAAAGGTCGTGCTGCTTGGTTCTCCACTCGGAAGCGTCACCTTGTTACACTACGCGGAGCATATGGCGCGGCTCCCCAACAAGCGCGTGATCCGTTACCGTGAACCGATCCTGGTCCAGGGAACAAAGCAATGGATCGAGTTCGAGGAGTTTGATACAGGCCAGCCCGTGGTTGCAGGAGTGGACGAAGACTATTTCGCCGAAATCGTAACGGCCTATCTCAAGGACGAGAAGGGCCGCTCAGGGATAGTCGGCAAGGCGCAGTCGTACCTACTGGATGCTGCAGAGCTCCAGCGGTACGCGGTGGAATGGATCGAGCGACGCTTGGGCAATACCCATGGGTGACCCGTCCCCGCCGCTCCACCGCGCCTTAAACAAAAGAGGAGAGAGATCGGGTGGAGGCACTTGCCCCGAAAGCAGACCAGCTTGCTGCGAACACCGGTGACTTACGCCGCTTTGGCTAGGTCCGACGTCTACCGGCAATCCATCCCATAATCAGGCCCAGCTCTGGTAGGACATCCAGCAGGTACACCAGTGAGATACGTCGCCGTGCGACGTAGATAAGGTCAACTGCGGCCAAGCTAGCGGCCGACCCGGCGCCGAGGAGAGCCATCTCGCGGCTGACAGAGCGACGTACCCCACCCATGCCCAGCACGGTCCCGATGACGGCGATCAGCACGCCGACGGTTTTAACCAGCCACAGATCGGTCTTTGGTCCGGTCACCTTGAGAAAGCTCGGCATGTGCAGCAGCGGCCACAGCCCGGCTACCAGGTAGTACAGCGCTTGCAGTACGGCAACATCGTTCCACGTAAACTGCAACTGTGGAGCGCGTCGTGCAACTCCGCTCCGACCGTGCCCTGGCCAATAATCCATCGTGCCCTCCACGCGCCCTTGTTCATTGCTCCGCCGAACGTTCTCTGCCGCGAAGACGCGCTGCAAAGATCGTGCCGCTCGCGGAAATGACTCGACCTTCGGTGGGTTTAAACGCAGTCCGACGAGCAACTGCAAGCTGCTGTCTATCCGGCGTCCACTCGCGCCACGCGCGAACCGCCGCTGGTCTGCGTGGCGTGTGCGCTCACGGCCCGCCGGCTTCTGGCTCGTTAACAGCCGACCTTCGATCACCTTGCGGGCCTGACGTTTGGGCGGCTGGCAGCGACCACTCCTACGACGCGCTGATGTCAGCTCTGCAATGGATCCTGCTGGGACATAAGCTTTGCGATCGGCCGCAAATCCAGCCACCATTGGACTCTGGGACGCCGTGCCGTTTGCTCAACCATATCCGGAAGATTCTCCAACTGGTTGAACCGGATCTCGCCCTCCTGCATCCCGACAAATGCCGCGTCGCCTGTAGCTCTGCCCGCCGCTTCAACCAGCCAATCGATACAGGCAGCCGCCAAGCGCGTCGCCTGAATACGGTCGAAAGGCGTCGGGTTGCCACCTTGTTGGAGATGGCCGAGAATCGCCTGCCCGACATCAAACAGACTACCGCCTTCGTGCTCGAAAAGCGCTGCAATAAAGCCGGTCGTGTAGACTGGATTCGCGCTGTCGTTACGGATATACAGGCCCAGCTGCTTTCCTTGCTCGAAGCCACGGCGGAGAGTCGCCACATCTGTCATCAGGTCATGCAAGGTAATGCCCTCCTCGGGCAGATAGACCCGCTCACCGCCGGTTGCCATTGCGCTCATCAGGGCAAGATAGCCCGACTGGCGGCCCATCACCTCTACGACGTAGACTCGGCGGTGCGCCACAGCCGACTGTTTGATCTTGTCGACCGCTTCCACGATGTTGTTGAGTGCCGTATCGGCGCCAATGCTCAGCTCAGAGCCTGGGAGATCATTGTTGATCGAGGCGGGCAGGCAGACGATCGGCAGCTTCAAAGCTGGAAACGCATCGCGCTGGCGGATCAGCCGGTAGGCGGCCTGGTAGGCCGACCACCCGCCAATGATCAGCAAACCATCAAGCGCATGAGCGTCGATCTCTTGAGCGATGCGCGCAAAATGTTCCTGGCTCGGGAGGTCGCGGTTGGTTCCTAGCTCAGCACCACCCCGCGATACCCAGCCGTTGACGCTGAACCAGTCCATCGGTTGGATGTCGCCGGCAATGAAACCCCGGAAGCCGTTTCGAACACCGAACATCTGATGGCCTTTGTCGAGGCCAAGCCTGACAGCCGCTCTCACGGCGGTGTTCATCCCGGGCGCAAGTGTGCCGCAATGCATGACTGCCAGTCGATAGCACTCCTGTCCCGTCGACGCGTGCGGCAAGGCGCGGGCGAGCGTCCGATGCGTACGGTACGCCTCCCTGAAGTTACGACCACGCAGGTCCATTGCCTGTTCGTAGTTACGGGCCGCGATCGCATCTGCTACGGCGTGGGTCTGCTCCACACAGTGCAGGAGTGGCGTCCGCGTGATGCGGTTGCCACGAATGCCGAAGACCTGCGGCTCGCTTGAATCCTCGGCGCCCAGCAAATGCTCGACGGCGGCGTAGCCTAGGATCGTGCTCAGGTTGCGGTCGAAGGCGCTTGGGCTACCCCCGCGCTGTACGTGCCCCAAAATCGTCACGCGTGTGTCGTCGCCCGTGCGCTCCTCCAAAACACGCTTGACATACTCGCTGCTGATTGGTCGCCCGTGCCGGTCCTGCGCACCCTCGGCCACGACCACGATGGTGTCACGCCGACCTGCCTCACGACCAGCCCGCAGCCGACGGCACATCATCTCTTCCCAATCGTCTACCTCGGGCGGATTCTCGGGGATCAGCACCCACTCCGCGCTTGTCGCAAGGGCTGCCATAACCGCCAGGTAGCCGCAGTGGCGACCCATCACTTCGACGACAAAGCTGCGCTGGTGACTGGCAGCTGTACTGCTAATAGCGTCGATCGCAGCCGTAATCCGGTGCAGCGCCGTGTCTGCGCCAATCGTCATATCGGTGCCGAACATATCATTGTCGATCGAGCCAACGAGGCCGGCAACATGCAGGGTACGATGCCGATCGGCGAGCTTTGGAGCGATCGACCCTTGTTGCACGAGTTGCTCTAGGAGCTTCGGCCATTCGTGCCGAAAGGTATTCGCGCCGGTAAGGCTCCCATCGCCGCCAATGACCACCAGGCTGTCGATCTCACGCTCCACAAGATTACGAGCGGCCCGGAGCCGTCCTTCGGATGTCCGGAAATCAGCACTCCGCGCGGTTCCTATGATCGTGCCACCGCGGTGCACGATACCGCCGACGTCGGCCCAGCTGAGCTTGCGGATCAGCTCACCGCCATCGACCATGCCCTGATAACCCTCATAAATCGCGTAAACTTGTATGCCCCGGTTGAGCGCCGTTCGCACGGCGGCGCGCACGGCGGCATTCATGCCTTGGGCATCACCCCCGCTGGTCAAAACGCCGAGGCTCCGGATGCGTTCGGTCGGCATATCGGCTTTCCTTTCATATCTACAGAGAGCATAGCATGTCCGATATACGTCTATGCCCACCCTCCAGTGCTGTTATCCATGTCGGCATGACAGCCGTGCCAGGATTGTCGGTCTCGTCTTAGGGGTGTTATACTACGGATATCCGCATATTGCGCAGCTGTGATCGCGTGCCCACGGCAGGTTCTACCAGCTACGGCGGGATCTACAACCTACATACGAGTACACGAAAGATTGCACAACACGCCGCTTCCGTTTCACTTGTGGTCGACCTCCATTGACGCCACAGGGGGAACGGCTATTTCAGCGTTCTATGAGGGCTCGACCTTGTCGCCCCTCATTACAGCAGCCGCAAAGCGGATTACCAGGGACGTAATCTACAGCCAGGAATAATCAAGGCCGGTGAGCAACCTCTTTGCTTTGGGACGCTTGTCGTAGGCGCCTCTACCAGCTATATTAGCTCGTAAAGCCGAGCAGGGACTGCAGGACGCTGATTTCCTGCTAAGGGGAGCAGCGATCGCGGCGTAGCTCACGGCGTAGAGCTTGACCGCGCGGGACAACCATGAAGTCGACCTCGGGTTCGTGAACACCCGAGCTATGAAGCTGGGGCTACACATTCGTTCGGACAGGCGCAGCCACGCTGAAGGGGCGTTGAAGATGAACAGCAAAGAGCCCACAGCATATCCCGAAATTAATGCCCTGCTCGGACACTTATGGGAGAGCGTTCGAAGCATTTTAGGGCCGCACTGTGTTGGCATGTATCTGGAAGGGTCCCTTACAAGCGCTGATTTCGACGAAGATAGCGATATCGATTTTCTAGTCGTCACCGATGAAGACGTCGCAAGCGATTTTTTCCCGGCATTACAAGCGATGCACGACCGGATCGCAGAGATCGACTCGCCTTGGGCTATTCAGCTGGAAGGTTCCTATATTCCCCAGCACGACCTTCGGCGCTACGACCCGGCTCACGCACTCCATCTGAACATTGAGCGAGGCCCGGGCGAGCGCCTGAAGATGGTAGATCACGACACGGGCTGGATAATCCATCGCGCAATTCTGCGCGAACGTGGAATAACGTTGGCTGGGCCGCCGGCGCACACCCTGATCGACCCTGTCTCCCCCGACGATCTGCGTCAAGCGGTACTGGAGATTGTGCGTGGTTGGGCCACGTCTATTCTCGACGATCCAACGCATATACGAAGTGCCGGGTATCAATCCTACACGGTTCTCACGCTATGCCGCATTTTGTACACCCTCCAACACGGCGCGGTAGTGTCGAAACGGCAAGCAGCACAGTGGGCGCAGCAGAGCTCGGAGCAGCGGTGGGCGTCCTTGATCGCGCGCGCATGGGTCGGCCGCCACGCGCCGGCCGGGGAAGCCTCGGCCGAGGATACCCAAGGAACGCTCGATTTTATACGTTATACATTAGAGCGCAGCCAGGCGTTCAAGCTCTCGGCTGATGGCAGGTAGGATTCCCAGTGCAAGTGCGCTACATTATTCGCCATAAGCTTTGGCCCAGGGCCGGGCGGCAGCAAAGCGCGACTACGCACCGGCCGTCAGCCTTCGATTTGGGCATCACAGCCTTCAACGTGAAAGTGCTCGTGCCTCATCTCGACTGAGGCTCGGGAGGATACCGGAAGCAAGCGCGTCGAGCAGCCTTGCTCCTGTACAGTGGTATCCGCCGCCCGGCTACATAAAAAAATGCCGGTCGTCTCTAGAGACGACCGGCATCGCGTTCGTTAGGGCAGTGGAACGGGACTACTGCCCGGCCTGCTGGGCCTTTTGATTAACATTCCCCTCGGCGAGCTGTGTCAGCCGCGAGTCCATGTTCTTTTCTTCCTCCAGCGTCTGCTCCAAGAGCTGCGCTGCTTCGGTCATGCCCGCCTGCTGCGCGAGCGTGCGCGCTGTGCCGTAACCGGCGATCTCGTAATGCTCGATAGCCTGGGCTGCAGCAATGATCGCGGCGTCCAGCACTTCAGGCGCGCCGCCTTCCTTGACGATCTTCTGGCCTTCCTGGATCAAGCCCTTCATGGCATGGCAGGTCTGGCCGCCTGGCTTCTTACCAAGCTGCTCGAATAGTTGCTCCAACCGCTGAACCTGGCCCTGTGTCTGTTCCACGTGCTGCTGGAAGCCCTGCTTGAGCTCGGGTGAAGAAACCGCTTCCGCGAGCTGTGGATAGGCTTGAAGCGCCTGGTTTTCGGCATCATAGATGTCCTGCAACTTGTGGATCATCAAGTCCTGCATCGAGTTGAGTGGCATAGTGTCCTTCTCCTTTGTCCTCTCTTCAGACGAGCGCCAATCGCACGCCTAACACTGAACACGAATCAGTATGGCTAGCAGGCTCTATGCCAGCGCCCTCGAGACGCGGATGAGGCAAGCGTCTGCTCCGGAATACGACAGCTCGAACCTCAACCACCTGGGAGCGCCGCGAAACCCAGTGGCGAACGGGATTAGATCGAAACCTCGCGACACACACGTTGGAATTTCGCCTTGACGGCACGCTGATTATCTTCGAGCTCGGTGGAGGTCGGCCACGCTTCGTAAGCAGCGTCCGTGTTTTCTGTGGCTCTGCGGCTCAGCGTCCTTGCCTTACCTGGATTGCGCCGTGGCCGTCTGCTTGTCGCCGCGCTCCCGGCTCGGCGCCCGCACGCGGATGAAGGTCGATGCGCACAGCACTAGGATGGCCAGCAGCAGCGCACCCGCGAAGGTGGTCAGCAGGATGTGCCAGGGCCGCACTAGCCCGCTCCACGTTACGATCGCTAGCACGGCCGCCAGCAGCGCGCCGGTCTGGGTGATATAGAGCAGCCGGACGCGATCGACGCGATCGACGACCACGCCGCCCAACCGCGGCACGACGACCATGGGAACGGCAAAGCTCAGGCCGAGCGGGCCAAGATACCAGGGTTGTTCCCTTTTCTTGTCCGCCATGGCCGAGTCCCTCCTTGAACCGCACGAGCGACGATTGAACGATACTGCCTGGAACATACCATCTACGCCCCTGTGTCCTACACTTCCTTCTAGACAGCACTAGAGCCCACCTGTATCCGCCGCTGCAGGCGGCGACTGCTCCAAGTAGCCACCTGCCTCCGCCCGCTCAAGCACAGCGCCGATCGCCGCCACAAGTGTGCGCGCTGCCTCCACGCTGAGTTCCACCGCCACTCGCGCTCCCGGCCCGAGCGCCTCGTTCACGAAGTCGATATTCAGCGCGTGTTCCATCGGGGCATCGAACGGGTGGTCATACGATACGTTTGCCTCGCGCAGCTTGAACCACCCATTCGCTCCTTTGCCGCTCCCATCGATGTTCACCTGTGTGACGATCATGGTACACATAGTCGCACTCCTTTGCTGTTCACTCCGCTGCAGGCGACAACGGGGTTGACGCCCCAAGATAGGTTTCAAGGAAAACAAACAGCTTCTTCCAGCCATCGACGGCTTGCTCCTGCCGATAATTGCGCCGGTCGTAGTAGAAGAAGCCGTGACCGGCCTTCGGATACATGTGGAACGCATAGGTCTTGCCATGCGCCTTGAGCTCCTGCTCGAGCCGTGCTACCTGGGCTGGAGCCGGATTCTGATCCTCCTCGCCAAAGAGGCCGAGCAACGGGCAGGACAGGTCCTCGGTATAGTCGATCGGGGCGACGGGCTGCTTGGGTGTCACCTCGTCGGGAGCCATCACTACGCGTCCGCCCCAGCAGTCCACGGCTGCGTCAAAACCGGGCACGCGGCACGCTGCTAGGAAGGCGTGGCGACCACCGGAACAGCTGCCGAACACGCCGACCTTGCCATTGCTGAACGAGAGTGCACGCAGATAGTGCTGCGCGCCAGCAAGATCTCCTAGGACCTGTTCGTCTGACACGCCGCCTGCGGCGCGCACTTTGGCTGCGACATCCTCCGGTGACCCATGCCCCGCCCGGAAGTAGAGATTGGGCGACAGGGCAGCATAGCCGTGATGGGCAAATTTTCGCGTGGCCTCGCGGTACCACTCGTCCCAGCCGGGCATGTGATGGACGACGACGATGCCGGGAAACGGCCCAGGGCCAAGCGGACGCGCAAAATAAGCATTGATGAGATCACCCTGAAATCCTGGGATTGCGATGGTTTCCGCAAGCATGCCTTCGTACATACTGGTCTGGTACATGGCTTATGCTCCTCTCCGCGTCTGGCGGCTCAAATCGGACGATCCACAGGCTTCTATTGGATGGCTACACTCTGTACGGCAACGAACATACTATCACGTCAGCATAGACGTGCCGTAGATTGAATAATCTACGGCACGTGTCACAGGTTGCGTTCGTAGCATATCTTAAGATGACAATCGAACGATCCTCACCCCTTAATCAGGGCCGCACCATCAGCGGTGGTCGGGTCGCGAGCCTTAGCGTGGATGCGGCTCGCTGGGTCGCCGCCTGTCTCATGGGGCGCATCTTCGAGCATCCCCGGCGAACCCTGGTCATGATCGTACCCTTGCTTGGGCACCGCCCGCCAGGGTACAAGCGCCGTATGGTTGTTGATTGCTCACCTGGAGTTGCTTGCGGCCGAAGGGAACGTCCTTGCTGCTGTGTTGCGGCGTTCGCAGCCGCAGGGACAAAGACCCACAACCGCATAACAGAAAGTACGTTGCTGCCCCAGACCGACTGACCCACCGCGGCTTGACCGGATACCTCGTGTAACGTCAGAGCAGATGCCGCGTTGTGCTGTAATACCCGCGTATTGTCTCGCGCGGTGTGTAGCTGACGCCAGTGGGAGGCTCGTGCGACGAGGGAAAGCCCTCCATATAGATCTCTTCTATCTTCCGACTGCCGTCAGCTCCAAGCACAACCACGTACAACCCCATCTTTTGTTCTGAGAAGATTTCGATCGTTGCGTCGGTTAGCGCCAGAAAACCGTGTTCAACATTGGCCGGTACGAAAACGATCTCGCCCGCACGACAAGTTTTACGTTCGCCAGCGACATAGAACCGGACCTCCCCGCTCATTACCTCGAAAGACTCGTCGCCCCGATGCGTATGCAACCCGACAAAAAATCCAGCACTATACCGTGCTCTCTCGCGGAAAAGCGTCCGAGCGCCCTCCGCGGGACCAATCAGGAGCGACGTGGCCTGTTGCGTGCCATCGATGAATGCCATAGCTTCCTCCAAATAAAGGATTAGTTGCGATTTTGATCGAAGGGTAGGTTGAAGGTCCAGTTACGAACAGGCCCACAGGCACCCGGCGCTGCTACGGCCTTGACTCCGGTAACTTCGGTCGCGATACGTCGCCATGCGCCGCGTAGCCACAGTTGCCGTGGAATGCGAATGATCGGACACAGCCCGCCCTGGGCGAATACGGAAGCCACCAGCCGAAGCGTTCACGCAGCGCGGACAGACTTGTTCGCCGAGTGTGCGCGCCTGGCAAGCCAACGAGCGACCAATACCATCGCGAGTGCGGCAGCGATCAAGACTAATGTTGCACCATAGGCATTCGCCATACCTATTGCATCAGCGATCCAGCCGAGGGTCAGTGGCGCGATCAAAATCGCGAGGCCAGCGCCCATTGTGACTCGTGCGCTTGCCGCGTCCGTGTCCGGCGCAACACTCAGCGCGATGGCCAGCGTCAGCGGGAACACATTTCCGGCGCCGAGACCTGTCACGAATAATCCCACGACTTTGATCAGTGGCGACGGAGCAAGCCAGAAGATTGGAAAGCCGCACATGATGATACCTACCGCCACGACCAGCAGACTGCTCGCCTCCATCACGCGGGTCAGGCGGCCCCCGGCAAGCCGGCCCAAGACTATGGCTACAAAGAAGGCGGCCATCACGCTCGAGGCCGTGCTCTTCTCCAGCCCGGCGGCGGTGTGGAGGAAATCTGCGCCCCACCCGATCAAGCAGAATTCAATCGCGACGCCCAACAAAATGATGGTCCAGGATACCCAGAACGCAAGCGGGAGCCGCTCACGAGCAGCTGCTCGCGCCTGGCGTGGCGGGTCAGCGTGAAGCACGCGCGTCCTCGCTCGCACGATGAGGAGCACGGCGAGGCCCATGACTGCCGAGTACACCGCGGATCGCCAGCCAATACCCACCCGTTGGAATACTCCTAGCAGCAACGGCGCCAGACCCGCGCTGAGGCCACCTGCGATATTCGCCTCTGTGAAGGCAAGCGCTCGCCAGCGTCCGTGGCGATCCGCGAGCGTCGACTGGACAGTGACGAGCATTAAGGCGCCGGCTAAGCCCATCACGAGCGAGGCACCAAGCGTTGCGAGGACATGCGACCCGAATGCTAGCAAGCAGGCAGCAGCAGCCATACCAACCGCTCCACCCCGTAATACCACCTCGCGACCAAGCGCTTGCACCAGCACCGCTCCGCCCACACCTGCTATCACCATCCCGAGCGCAAATGCGCTGAGGTGGAGCCCGCCGACGGTATAGCTCAAGTTGAACTCATCGCGCAAAAAGGGCATTAGCGGCCCGAGGATAGCCTGAAGATAGGTGAATGAGGCGAGCAGCAGGTAGGCCTGCCATGTGAACCGATCGCGGATGAAGGGGACGTCGGCCTGAATTCGGCCGCTGGTCATCGACATGGCAGTTCCTCAATGATTCGGCACTCGTAGGCATGAACGGTCCTCAAGCCGACTTCAGCTGCACAACGTAGCGTGCGTGGATGGCAGAAACCGATCTTCTGCGCTCCACTAGGCAGAGCCGCGTACGACTAGCTCGGTGTCAAAGATGATACGACGCGCCTGGATAGGAGCCGACAGGATTTGTTTGAGTAGGAGGTCAGCCGCTGCTCGCCCTGCGGGTGCAATTGGCTGCCGCACAGTTGTGAGCTGGGGACGAACGAACTGCGCCTCGGGCGTGTCATCGTAGCCCACAATCGCGATATCGTGCGGCACCTGGTACCCCAGCTCCTGGAGCGAGAGCATTGCGTCGACCGCCATCGTATCGTTGGCCACAAAGATCGCACTAGGTGGCACATCTTGCGCGAGCAAGCGTCGCGCGAGCGGTGCGGCGCTACCACGCGTAAAATCACCGTAGACCAGCAAGGATTCATCAACGGTTAGGCCGGCCGCCTCCATGGCACGGCAATAACCTTCAAGCCGCAACCTTCCCGGTGGTGTCGACTGGTCGCCGGCGATATGCGCGATGCGCCGATGACCCTTGCGGATGAGATACCGCACCGCCTCTGCTGCGCCCCGCTGATCCCGGCTAGCGACGGCACACACGAGCTCATGTCCGAAGTCGCTCCCGACCGAGACGAAGGCGATGCCGGCTTGCAGAACGCGGTCGACATCGGCGTGGTCGAGGTGCCAGGCGACGACGATGGCGCCATCCACGCCACGCTGCACCACGGTGTCAAGAAAGTGGCGTTCCTGTGAGGCGATGCCGCGCGAGTTCGCGATCAGCAGCTCAAAGCTATGCTCCTGCAACACATCCTGGATGGCCTGAGCGAGGATAGGATAGAAGGGATTAGCCAGGTCGGGCGTCAACAACGCGACCAGCTGAGTCCGCTGCGTTCGCAGTGCTCGCGCGGCCGCGTTCGGCTGGTACCCCAGCTCCTCGATCGCCCGCAGGACACGTTCACGCGTCTCAGGCGACACCCGCAGCTTGCGCTCGCCGTTGATGACGTATGACACGGTTGCCTGGGATACGCCGGCGCGTAGAGCGACGTCGCGGCTGCTGGGCCGTTTCATACAGCTGTCTGCCCTGTCGCCGACTCAGCGCCTAGGAGAGCGAAGAATCGCGCTCGTTCAGCGGCAGCTGCATGCTCTCGCTGCTGTAATGTACATGCAAGCGCGGCGAGTCCTGTTGCGAGACCATCGAGATCGGCGCGGTTAGCTGCATTAATGCGTGCGATCCACTCGGGTCGAATCGACCGAGCACCGCGAAGCGTGCCAGCGATCGCACCCGCCATTCCCGCGATCGAGTCGCAGTCACGTCCATAATTAGCTCCCCCAAATACACTCTGCTCGAAGTTGGCGCTTCCCACCACCAGCATCCCGAGGGCAATAGGCAGCTCCTCGATACTCCGCGTGCGGCTGGGCGTCCAATCGTCGGTTCCATTCCCACGATCATGGAAATTCTCAGGGGCGCCGTCATAGGGACGAATCGCATCGCGTAGGGGACCAATGGCCGCTTGCCAGTCGTCGTACTGCCGAGCGCGAGCGACAACAGCCTCGATCGCAGCCCTGGTCCCCTCTTTTGCAAACGCCAGCGCAGCTTCCACAATGCTGTCGACTGTGGCATCCGGCTTGAAAGCCTCGGCTACACAGGCAGCCACCACCCCTGCCGCCTCCAAGCCGTAGCTCCACTGATGCGCGCTGAAGAGCTCGACTGCTTCACGATACGCGTTGGCGGGGTTGCACGCGTTGACGATGCCCACCGGGGCTGCATACATTGCAGCCCCGCAGTTAACCATATTGCCGACACCACCTAGCCGAGGATCTGCATTCGCGAGCCTGAGGCGCATCAACAGCCATTTTTCCGGGTAGAACAGCCGGTCGACAAACGGCATCTCACGGCCGTACTCCCCAACCCACCGCGGCTCGTCCGCGATTAGGGGAACAATCTTGCGCGCGAAGCGAAACGGATCGAGATGGTCTCCAGTCTCGAGGTAAATTCGGCTGAGGAGCTGCACCATGTGGGTATCATCGGTGTAGCGCCCGTCGCCCTTGCCCACATCGGATGGCCCATTCCACGGCTCGACGAAATCGCTAATCACTCCGTAGCGCAGTCGAATCTCGTCGGGCGTGTAGCCCTCGGCGGGAGCGCCCATCGCATCGCCGACTGCCCCGCCATACAGGCAGCCCCGCACCTTGTCAAGCAAAAGACTAGGGTTGAGATCGCTCATAAGCCATACATCCTTGCGGGTGCCTCAGCCTTTAATCCCGCCTTGGGTCAGGCCTTCGATAAACCGCCGTTGGAGCGCCAGGAAAATAATCAGGACGGGCGCGAGCATCATGACTGCGGCTGCGCTGGTGAGCCCCCAATCACGGCTGAACCTGGTCGTAAACTTGAAGTAGCTTGTCGCAACCGGGAAGAGATCGGGATCGTTCACAAAGATGAGCGCCAATGGGAACTCACCCCAGACGGCGAGTGCGACGACCAATCCAACGGTTAGAAAGCCGGGCCAGGCAAGCGGCAGCACCACTTTGGTAAACACTTGCAGCTCATTCGCGCCGTCAATGCGCGCCGCATCCTCGAAATCAGCTGGTAGCTGCACCATGTACGAGCGGAGCAAGAAAATCGCGAACGGCGCGTTCAGCGCGACATAGATGATGGTCAAGCCAAAAAGGCTGTTGATCAACCCCAAGCTTCGCCAAAGAAAGAAAAGCGGCACGAGATACAGCCATATCGGCAGCGTCGAGACGACCAGAAAGTAGAACATCAGCCAGCTCGAGCCGACAGGATTCAGCCGAGCGAGGCTGTATGCGCCAAGGCCCCCAAACACTAGCACGCCCGCCACCGTTCCCGCCACCAGAATCGCGCTGTTACGGGTTGTCGTCGCAAAGTCGCCGACTGTCCACGCTCGCGAGAAGTTTTCCCAGTGAAGGACACCTGGTGGTCCAAGCGGGTTTCGCCCTACCTCGGCATTGTTTTTAAACGAGTTAAAGCCGAGCACAAAGACCGGAGCCAGGGCAAAAAACACCAGTAGACTTAGAATCACGTAGTTCGGCACCAGGCTCTTTTGGCGCCGATGTTTCAAGAGGCGCATCATATCTCCCATCCTCGGCGACGGAGTAGACCAAACGCAGCGATGATTGCGGCCGCAAAGAGGCTGATCGTCAATTCAATCGCCGCCGCGTACCCGGCCCCGAAGCGGTTAAACGCGGACTTATACAGCTAGGATATCTTCGTCTTTTCGCCGCCGGCTTGCGCCACCGCCGAGCCCGGGGCTGCAGCAGGAGATTGCGACGCCGGTACTTCTGCGCTGACACTGGTGGCCGGCGATTGCTCTGCTGGGACTTCTCCAGCTGCAGACGCGACGGATGACTGCCCAGGTGAGGCCGTACCTGTTGCCGGTGCTCCACCACAGCCACTGAGTATCATTGGGCCGAGCACGAGCACCGTCGTAAGAAACTGTTTGACCTTCATCGGTTGCTCCTTGATACCCTTGCGAAACCGTTTCTCCCTGATCTTCTCCGCCCAGTACCAGTCGGGTTGATCTGCACCCTCTCCGGGGTGGGGCAGTCGCCCTACGCGAGTCCACCACAGTTCCCTCGCCACAGGTCGCGTGCCATTATTCTTGCCGCCCCTAGAGGTGATGCACTCCCTGCAGCAAACGCGGCCGCCTACGCGTACACGGTGACATCCTCTATATCGACACGCCCCTCGTCGGCGATCAGGGCAATCGCACCCTCCAGCAGCGGCTGGTCCTGATCGTCGATCCGGAGCTGCTCCACGCCGTCGATCCGCCCGATCACCTCACGCCCGGTAACGGCAAGCTCCAGGTGGTAGGTCCGGTCCAGCTCCCATGGATACGCCACTTCCGCCAGCACATGTTCGCCGTCCAGCGCTTTAACGAGTCGAGCAGTCCCATCGGCGCACAGCAGGAGGCCATACCAGCGCTGCATCCCTTGAACACGCGCGGCGATACCGGCTCGCCTTGCCATATGGGGCCGGACTGGCGCCACGACACGGTAGTCCCGCCACTCCCGGGCCCCTTGCGATACCAGCCCCGTGCCCGCATTCTGCACCACGCGATAGGTCGACTCATGACTGAAGGTAAATTGGTCGACTCCGGAAACCCATGCGCGCTGCCACAACTTCCCGCCATTCGCCGGTCGCTTGAAGACCACCTCGGGAGTGCCATCCCACGTCAGATAATCAAGGTAAACACTGCCAGAAGTACCCTTGTCGCCCACAATCTCCACCCCGACTTCCGCAATTGGTGCTCCGTCCGTCGAGCCGAGCCGCCAAGACCACTCGTGCTCGGCACCCGCCTCCAGCAGTGCTTCAGGGCCAAAGGTGTGGACCAGCTGGTCCTGAGCACCATAGGTTCGGATGTAGAGGCGACATGTAACTGGTGCGCCGTTCGTGCCGTCAGCTACGACTCGGGCCCGCACCACCTGCCCGGGGTAGAGCGAGGGCGAGGCGAGCAGTGCGTAGCCCTGCATGTCGAGGGCTTCGGGTGGCGTGAAGGTTGCCGTTGCAACACGAGCTACCCGGCCAGGAGCCAGGTTGCGATAGCGAAGCGCCAAGCTGCGCTCACCGTCCTGACTATACCCCACCACATTCTCCGTCGTCACCGTTCCGTGTGTCTCAGCGCTAAGCTCGGGCTGGAAGCCCTGCACGGACCCAGGCAGCTCAAAGTGGAAGCGGGCACCACTTTTGGGATAGAGCGGCTCCTGGCCCCCTAAAGCCCGACCGATATTGACGACGTTATACGTTTCACGAACTGCGTCCGTCACAGCACGACCACCATCAGCTGTCGGAAGGTATAGCCGGTCCGCAACTGGCCCGCGCCAATCGGGACCCGCTTCGATGCCGGCCAGTCCATTTTTGATTCCCATCAGGCAGCCGACATTGCCCGAGTTGCAGTCGGTGTCCCAGCCGGCGGTATTGGTGATCATGAGCGACTTTTGGAAGTCGTCGTCGCCATAGAGCAGACCAAGATGAATCAGTGCATGATTGGGGACCATGTGGCAGTTGCCGCCGTAGATGTGGTAGCCGTAGTGTTCGTCGATGCAGGCACGCGTGGTGCGCCAGTCGGGATAGCGGGCGTGCCAGTCCCGAATATCGTGGATCATGCGGGCAATCAGCGCATCCTGCGGAATCACCGCGAGACCAATGTCGATCAGCCGCTGCAGGTCGGACTCGACGAAGGCTTGCGCCTCCATCGCCGCGAGCACCTGAGCGCCGTGGACCGCGGCACCGTCATGACTCACACTCGCCGCACGACGGGCAAGGTCGGCTGCAAGCTCAGGATCGCCCGGCGCTACCATCGCCCAGCCATCAATAAAAATTTGCGCCCCGATCTGCTCCGCGACAACCTGCCCGTTGCGCTCGATGCTGCCGCTCTCGGGGGCGGGGATGCCACGCTTGAGCCGCAGGAAGGCGGTATGCTCGGTTGAATTACCCATGCCGCCCCACCACAGGATAGTCTTTTGCTCGATGATGTAATTGAGCCATGTCTGACCAATTTGCGCCGGCGTGAGGTCACGGCGATTGTTGTAGTCGGGCAAGGCACGTAGGAAGGTGAACGTACCAGAGATATCGTCATCGGTGACGATCAAAGGTTTTGCGAGGCGCTGATGGACATAGTAATAAATCTCGCCGAGCTCGGCCATGATGCGGTCATAGGTCCAGCCTTCAAAGGGACGGCCGAGGTAAACGCCGATGAGCTTGCCGAGGACTCCGCTGTAGACGCGCTCAGCATAATCCCGTGGGAGAGACATCCAGCAACTCCTTACACTACGACTCGAGGGTACGCTAACACAGCAGGAGCCGGCGAACAAGATCGGAAGGGACCTGGACGAGGGAATGGCCGCTGGGCCAGTGCCGTACTCTCTACGGGATAGCGTTTGCATCAAGCCTTAGCAGGCGTTTGGAGCCCTAGCCGTTAATGATAAGCTTCGCATAGTATGCCAGAAGGCGCAAGGTCACCTGCTCAAGCAGCGCCAGAATCGCTGTAATCCCAAACGCCAAACCGAATAGCAAAAAGTTACTGGCATCGTCAGCCCGAAACGCAAAGCTGAGAGCCGTAGCCGCCGCCGGATCGAACGCATCGCGCCTTCGATTGGCTGTAGGCTGGTCCGCTCCTGACTCATTGTTTCCTCGTTAACGACCATTCACGGCCACCCTCGACGAGTGGCCGGCCGCAAGCAAGCGACATCTGCACCAGCATGTACGCAGCACGAAAGCAAGGCCGGGGTCGGCTGCGTGAAACAGCTGCAGAGCTTGCGCTATCGCTCCGACCTCACGGCACGCCCGCAACGATTTTGGTCGAGCCCGCTCGACTGCGCTCACAACCTCGCCGACGGCGAACGCTGTGGCCGAGCATACGGACATTGGACAGAGAGCTACCCTCGCCGGGCCTTGTGAGCTTCCCGAAGCTGAGGCATGACCTCGCGCGCAAAGAGCTCCAGCCCGGTCGTGCTGGGGAAGTCGAGCACACGGACGATCAGATAGTCGACCCCGAGATCAATGAACGCTTGCAGCTGGGCTGCGACCTGCTTCGGCGTGCCGACGATCGCATCCTGGTTGTTATACGGGGAGGCTGCAGCGATGTGCTGTGCTTCCGCCTCGGTCGGCGCCACCGCGGTGGCTTCCGCCGACCAGGTTTTGAGAATCTCGTCGTAATCTCGCCCGATAGCCTCACAGTGCTGGCGCAGCACGTCCAGTTTGTGTGCATAGTTATCGAGACTTCCACCGGGAATGTTCCACCAATCGGCATACTGGGCTACGAGCCGCAGCGTACGCTTTTCGCCGCCGCCGCCGATCAACAGGGGAGGGATGGGGTCCGGTTGCGGCGCGCAGTATGCGTTGTCGATTCGGTAGTGCTTGCCCTCGAAGCTAGCCGGCGCCTGGGTCCACAGCTGCTTAGCGATCAGAATCGCCTCTTCCAGCTGGTCCATACGTATCCCAGGCCGCGGAAATTCATAGTTATACGCCCGGTATTCCTCTTCCATCCAGCCAGCCCCAATACCAAAGACGAAGCGGCCGCCGGTCAGGAGCTGGAGATTCGCAACCATCTTGGCCAGCAAGGCAGGATTCCGGTACGACTGGCAGATAACACTCGCGCCAAAGGTCAGCGTTGGATACACCGCGGCAAACTACGCGATGGTACTGAGGCATTCTAGGTAAGGCGTATCATTCGGCTGCCAGCCGGCCCACGGCATTAAGTGATCATCAACCCAGACCGAGTCGATGAAGGGATGGATCCGCTGCAACGTATGATGGATTTGCTCGATAAAGACAGGCCCGCTGCTACCATCGACCGGAAACGAGTGCATGTGCCAGCCAAACTTCAGGTCACGCATGGCGCTGATTCCTCCGTATCTCGAAACACACGAGTTGTAGTGGCTGCCGCAGCCACCTCACGGCCGGTCCGAGCTTCAAACACATCCCGCAAACCCCACGTTCGGCACGTTCGCACCCTGCACTTCGCTGCTCAATGATGAGCAGGCAGGGTATCGTCAACCGCGTGCGCGGGTGCCGCTTGCGGTCCGCCGTCTGCCTTCCCCGCCTCGGGCGGCGCTAGCTGTGTAACGTGGCCGCCCGGCGCCAACATTGTTGCAACCAGCCCAGCTGCCGCTGCGACCAATGCAATCAGAAAGACGCCGCCCATCGCCTCGATCAGCGCGCCGCGCAGTGCTGCATCGGACGCGCTTAGCCCGTCCTGCGTGGGATCAAGCAGTCGATCAAGCGTAACCGCTGCAGGGTCAAGCTTCGCGGCGGCGAGCGCACCCGCAAGACGGGCGCTCAACACGACCCCCATAATGCTGACTCCGACCGTGCCACCGATGCTGCGCGCGAACTGTAGCATAGACGTAGCCGAGCCAAGCACAGTGCGTTTGACACTACTTTGCACTGCAATCAGAAATGCGGGTATCGACAAGCCCATCCCGCTGCCCATCAAGGCTGTGCTGACGACAAGCCCTGCCTGATCTCCTGCTCGGGTCAGGCGCCAAAGCAGCAAGCTCCCCACCGTCAGCAGCACCATTCCAGAGAGCGCTAACGAGCGATAGTTTACCCGCAGCAGCAAACGGCTGCTCACAATACTGGTCCCAACCCACGCAAGCAGCATCGGTGTCAGCGTCGCCCCGGCGACTGTTGCACTCGTGCCTGCACTCGCTTGGACGAACAGCGGTACGAAGGCGGTACTGCCAAATACGGCACAGCCTGCAAGCACACCGTGAAGGCAGGCCACCGTGAAGAGGCGGTCGCGAAATAGCTCAATGGGCACGATCGGGTCGGGCGCTCGGCGCTCCACGAAAACCAGCCCGAAGAATAGCAGAAGCGCGCCACCCACGAGCGTCCAGCCCACAGGAGTGCCAAGGGCAAATAGCCCAAGCAGCAGAGCGACCAGCCCGCCGGTCAGCAACACCGCCCCGGCATAGTCAACCCGCGGCCGATCGACCGCTCGGCGGCCTCCTCTCAACACGGACCAGACCACGAGTGCGGCTAGCCCGCCCGGAACGAGGTTGACGAAAAAAACCCATGGCCATGAGACGACGTCGACCAAGAAGCCTCCGAGCAGAGGCCCGACGATCGACGAGACCCCCCAAACACTCGAGAAAAACCCTTGTACCCGTGTTCGCTCGGCGACGGTAAAGCTGTCGCCGATGATGATGAACGTGAGGGGTAATAATCCACCAGCCCCAATACCCTGAACCCCGCGAAACGCAATGAGCTGATTCATAGTCTGGGCAAGACCGCACAACAATGAGCCCAGGAGGAACAGGCCCATTGCAGAAAGGTAAATTGCCGTGCGCCCATATACATCCGAGAGCTTGCCGAAGACCGGCACGGTCGTCGTCGAGGTGAGCAGGTAGATCGAGAAGGCCCAGCTATACCGGTCCAAGCCGCCGAGCTCGCTGACAATCGTCGGCATCGCCGTAGCAATCACCGTGGACTCCATCGACGCCAAAAACAGGCTGAGCATCAGGCCTACAATCAGCAGCACACGGCGGTTATCAGTCACAGCTCCTCCTTCGACTCCCTCCATTATAGTGGAAACGGGGGGTCGAGCTACCCGGTTGGTATTTTGGATGCGAGCTCGCATTGGAATTGCGGCCTAGACGCTGAGCTGACCATCCGAAACGGAGCCGCCACCTGCTAGGCTACATGCTTTAGATTGTTATATGCAATAGTGG
>JADDQE010000066.1:0-16960 GCA_016781525.1 bacterium
AGCCGATGCTTTCAAAACAGATATCTCCTGCATGGCTCGCGCGCCTCTGCACCTTCGCCCTCATGGTAAGCGTGCTGCTGGGTTGCACGCTTCAGCCAGCGTCGTCGCCGTCGACCGCCGTAGCTCCTGATACTTCAGCACCCGCTGCGAATGTGCCAGCCGCTGCTCCGGCACAGCTCGCGCCAACGCCGGCTCCTGAGAGCGATGGTCCGACGACCTGGACGGTTGGGCTGCTCGACGAGCCGTCGAACCTGCTGCCGTTCTCACCTGATGGCCGAGCGGCTGCGCCAATCGTTGAGGCAATGTTTCCCGCGCCCGTGCTTGGCCTTAACTACACCTATACCACCACCGGCGTGCTTGAGACGCTTCCTTCCCCGGGCACAGATGATGTGCGGATCGAGCCAGTTTCAGGTTTTCTCGACGCGAGCGGCCACTTCACGCTGACCGAAACAACTGAGCCAACGACCACGGAACAGCTGGCGGTGACGTTTCACTGGAGCAAAGAGCTACGCTGGGCGGATGGCGAGCCGGTAACCGCCGCTGACTCGGTCTTCGCCTATACGTTGTACGGGGAAGTACAGGCGCCCCAGGAGGCGGAGCTCACGCGGTCGATGATCGAGCGCTATGAACAGGTGGATCAGTACACTACACGCGCAGTGCTCAAGCCCGGCCGAGTCGACCCGACCTACCTGCTGACGGCCTGGCCGCCCCTGCCTCGCCATCGTCTGGCCGACCTGCCGCCCGAGGAGGCGCTCGCGGAGCTCGAGCGAGAACCGCTAGGATATGGGCCGTACACGTTTGGTGAGCAGCTACCTGGGGAACAGGTAGTGCTCATTCGGAACGATTATTCGCCCGGTCATGAGCGCCTGCCGGAGCAGTTGATCTTTCGTTTTTTTGCTCGGCCCGAGCAGCTGCGCGACGCGGTAACCAGCGGCGAGATCGACGTGGGTGCGCTTGAGCGTGTCCCTCCAGAGCTGTACGCATATCTTGACCAAGACCAGCAGAGCGGAGCGGCAGAGGTGCGCTACCTTGCAGGTCTGGTGTATGAGCATCTCGATTTGAACCTGGCCGACATACGGCTGCAGGACGTGCGTGTGCGGCAGGCACTTGCCTATGCCATCGACCGCCAAGGGATTGCCACAGCACTTTTTGGCGGGAAGGTTGCTCCACTCAATAGCTGGATATTGCCGGAGCAGCAAGCGTTCTACGCAGGCGATGAGCAGCTTACGCGCTATCCCCACGATGTCAATAAGGCGCGGTCGCTGCTAGACGAGGCTGGATTGACCGATCGTAATGGCGACGGCATACGTGATTTACCCGACGACCAGCCTTTTCGACTCACTATTCTGACGACTGACACGCCCCTACGTCAAGCGATGGCCGCACGCATTGCCGAAAGCTGGAGCAGCGTTGGTATTCAGGTGGAGACTGAGGTCCAGCCCATCGAGCAGCTCTACAGCCCGACTGGACCGTTATACCGGCGGACTTTCCAGACTGCGCTATTTGGTTGGGTCGCAGGAGTCGATCCTGGTGGTTTACCACTATGGAGCTGTAATGCGGTGCCGATCCAGGAGAATGGCTACACAGGGAATAATTTTGCTGGTTGGTGCTTTGAGGCGGCCGAGTGGCCCTTGCGACGCGCCAACTCGGTCTTCGACGTGCGGGTTCGCGCGCAAGAGTACTTGAAACAGCAGCGGTTCTGGACACAGGAATTGCCGGTGATACCGCTGCTGCAGCGGCCACTAGCGATCCTGCATCATCCAAGCATCCAAGGGGTCCAGCCGGATCCGCTTGCACCCGTGACCTGGAACATCGCCGGCTGGCGCCGCGACTAGCGAAAAGGGAAAGAGCAGGGGAGCGCTACCCCGCGCGACGTTCCACCTACAGTCTATGACCGCGCAACTCTCGATTAAAAACGCCATCCTCCGCTGGCTGCCCGCCCTGGCGTGGATGGCGCTCATCTTCTGGCTCTCAGCTCAGCGCGATCTGCCGAGTCCCGCCAGTAACGTGTTGAATCTGCTGCTGAAAAAGAGCGCTCATTTCGGCGCGTATGCAGTGCTGGCGCTGTGTTATTTGTACGCGCTGCGCGACGCGGGCACACAGTCGTCGCGGCGCTGGCTCGCGCTCACGTTTGCCGTCTTGTATGCCATCAGCGACGAGTACCATCAATCATGGACACCGAAGCGCCATCCGTCGGCTGTCGATGTTTTGATCGATAGCGTCGGTGCGCTATCGGCACTCTTGCTGTGGAGCAGGCTCGACGGCGAGGCTATTGTAGAAAAAGCTCGAAGTTGGGCTGCTGGTCGCGGCCGAGCAAATGGCGAAAAGCGCGCTTGAGCCCATCGACAGCCTCGTCGCCGAGCCAAAAACTAATAAGCGCCCCAAGGACGAGGCCGACGGCACTGCCAGTCGCAGCACCAAGAGCGAAGAGGACGTAGCGATCGCGTGCGGTGGCCCCCATGGACGTTGTTCCTTTACTGAACGACGACAACCGGCTGCGCCTGCTTCCACAGCCGCTCAATCCGATAGAACTCGCGCTGTTCAGGCGAGAAAATATGGACAATGACGTCGCTGAAATCCATAAGCACCCAGCCGGTCTCAGACGAGCCTTCTATTCTCGGCTGGCGAACTCCGCTCTTTACGAGCTCCTCGTCGATGGCGTTGGCGACAGCACGCAGCTGGCGCTCGCTTTCAGCAGTGCATACAACAAAGTAATCTGCGATCGTCGTGAGCCCGCGCAGATCCAGCATGACGATGTCGTGCGCCTGCCTATCTTCGGCGAGCGTGACTGCACGACGGGCAAGCATTGCGGCTTCGATAGCTACTTCCTCCTACCAAGGTAAACGTCGGCACCTTGCCGATGGATACGTATATTTTACCACGGCCATTATCATGGGGCATCTCCCAGCCGGCCCTTAGATCAGCCGCATTTCGCGCCCAACATGCTCGAAGATGTTCAGCGCTTCTTCGAGGTCCGACCGTCGATGCGCCGCGGTAACAATCGTCCGGACGCGACCTTTGTCCCGCGCTACCGTGGGAAAGGCGATCCCTTGCGCGAAGACACCATTGGTAAAGAGCTGATCGGAGAACTGCATTGCTTTGGCAGCCTCACCAACAATCACGGGGGTAATCGGTGTTTGCGAGATGCCGGTGTTAAAGCCCAGCTCCTGCAGCTTCTGCTTGAAGAAGCGGGCATTCTCCCACATACGGTCGATCAGCGCTTGTCCCTCGTCGGTTTGCAGCAAGTCGATCGCGGCGATGCAGGTGGCTGTCACGGAGGGTGGATGCGCCGTCGAGAAGAGGAACGGACGGGCACGATGTTCCATAAGCTCGCGCAGCGCCTGGGAGGACGCTACATAGCCTCCGACCGCTCCGATGGCCTTGGAGAGCGTGCCGATCGAGATATTCCAGATCTTCTCAAGCCCAAAGTGATGGACGGTTCCGCTGCCGTGTGGTCCGAGGACACCCGAGGCATGCGCATCGTCAACCATTGTAATGGCCTCGAAGGCTTGGGCAAGCTCGGCGATGCGCGGTAAGGGTGCGATATCGCCGTCCATCGAGAAGACGCCATCTGTGACAATCAAGGTGTTGCGATACTGCCCGCGCGTGGACTCGAGCACACGCTCAAGATCGTCGGTGTCATTGTGCTTATAAACCTTGCGCGCGGCCTTGGTCAGGCGGATACCGTCGATGATCGAGGCATGGTTGAGCTCATCTGAGATCACCAGATCGCCGTCAGACAGAATTGGTCCTAGCGCAGCTGCATTCGCGGTAAAGCCGCTCTGCAAGACCAGGGTCGCCTCCGTATGCTTGAAGGCGGCTAGCTTGCGCTCAAGCTCCTCGTGGATATCCATCGTGCCAATAATGGTCCGCACGGCGCCTGCGCCGACCCCATACCGATCGATCGCTGCTTTGGCGGCCTCGCGCAGCTTTGGATGTGTTGTTAGGCCCAGGTAGTTGTTTGACGACAGGTTGATCACCTCACGGCCGTCGATGTTGGTGCGTGGTCCTTGCTCGCCACCAAGGATGCGTAGCTTGCGATACAGGCCCTGCTCTTTGAGCTCCTGTAGCTGGGCTTGAACGAACTCGTCAAATGCCTTTGGCATCGGTCTCTCCGTCTTTGTATACGTCGGAAACAGCGAGCGCTGCAGTCCGGACAGGGCGCCAGCACCTGTGCCTTAGATTTCGGCTGGATAGAGTGCAACTTTTGCCGCATCGCCGCGGATCATCATCTCGAAGGCGTCCGTAAATGCGTCGAGCGGCAGCCGGTGAGTGATGATCGGCCCGATATCGACGCGCCCTTCGCCGATGAGGGCGCGTGTCTGATACCAAGTTTCGTACATTTTACGGCCGGAAACACCATAAACCGTCGCACCTTTGAAGACGATATGATTGGCAAGATCGAAGTTATCGATCGGTCGTCCGGGTAGCCCAAGCAGGGCTGCATAGCCGCCGAAGCGCAGGGACTGGAAGCCTTGGTCGATCGCCATGGGATTGCCCGACATTTCAAGCAGTACGTCGACGCCAGCACCCTCCGTTCTTGCCAAAATTTCGCGCACGACATCGCTACGCCCATCGATAGGGTCAGTCGCGCCCATCGCGCTCGCCATCTCCAGGCGTCCCGCGTTGACGTCGGTGGCGAAGATCCGTCGTGCGCCAGCCGCCTTGGCGATGCCAATGGCAAACAGACCGATCGGGCCGCAGCCAGTGATTAATACCGACTTCGTAGCGAGGTCGGTGGAAAGTGCGGTGTGGACGGCGTTGCCGAAGGGCTCCTGCGCCGCCGCGATTGCTGGGTCCAGCTTGGGGTCGTTGCGCCAGGCATTCGATGCCGGCAGCGCAACATACTCGGCAAAGCAGCCCGGTCGGTCCACGCCAATGATTTTGACATTGCGGCAGATATGATACTGCCCGGTGCGGCAAGGATAGCAGTGGCCACAGATAATATGTGTCTCGCCCGAGATAAAGTCGCCGATGTTGACGGTCGATACCTCATCGCCGACCGCGACGATGTTGCCGCTGAACTCATGGCCGAAGACCATCGGCGGTCGAATGCGGCTTTGCGCCCATGTATCCCAGCGGTAGATATGAAGATCGGTGCCGCAGATTGTCGTGGCGCGCACCTTTACCAGGACATCGCGCGGACCGATTGTCGGCACCGGCACTGTTTGTAGCTCGGCTCCCCGCCCGGCTCGCGCCTTGACGATGGCCCGCATTGCATCAGGTATCAAACCAACGCCTCCTCGTTGAAGCGGTTATAGGGGCTAGGGACTAGGGGTGAGAGGCTAGGCGCTAGAGGCTAGAGGCTAGGCGCTAGAGGCTAGGCGCTAGAGGCTAGGCGCTAGGGGAAAAAGCAGTACCCTTGCTCCTCGTCCCTCGTCCCTCGTCCCTCGCCCCTCTGTCCTCGCCCCTCTGTCCTCGCCCCTCGTCCCTCGCCCCTCGTTCCTCGTCCCTCGTCCCTCGCCGTTACCCGCCCAGCTCCGACATCCCGCGTAAGGTCGGCTTGATGCCCTCGGGGAGCCCATGCCCCCACGGCTTGAGCCACACCGCCTGCCGCATCAGTGCCGCCAGATCATCATCCGACGCGCCACCCCTGAGCGCATCGCGGAGATCGAGCTCGTTATCGCGGAGCAGGCAAAGGTGGAGCTTGCCGTCGGCGGTGAGACGCATGCGGTTACACGTTGAGCAGAAGG
The DNA here is from genome assembly GCA_016781525.1 of bacterium. Classification (GTDB taxonomy): domain Bacteria; phylum Chloroflexota; class Chloroflexia; order Chloroflexales; family Kallotenuaceae; genus LB3-1. The sequence continues at coordinate 5,694 of JADDQE010000066.1, forward strand.
GCTCCGTGATCGACGAGATAAAACCAAGGGTGCCTTGCGCGCCAGGAATGCGATAGGTACGCGCCGGGTCACTGCCGAACCAGCCGACGAACTCAAGCGCGCCGTAGACTTGCTCAAGCCGCGCAATAATTTCCGTCGTCGGTACAACGCTCTGCTCGGCGAGCTCGCCAACACCGGCGAGCGGCATCATCTCGATAAAGCGAAACTGCCAGGGCTCGTCAACGGTTAGCCGCGCCAGGTCGGCCACCTCGTCGTCGTTCATGCCGCGCACGACCACCGCGTTGAGCTTGAGCGGATTGAAGCCCACGCGCTGCGCGGCCTCGATGCCCGCCCACACCCGCCCGAAGTCACCGCCACGGGTCAGCATGCGGAACTTATCAGGGTTCAGCGAGTCGATCGAGATGTTAACGCGTGTCAGCCCTGCGTCTTTCAGCGGCTGCGCAAGCTCCGCCAACCGTAGAGCATTGGTGGTCATCGAAATCTCACGGATACCGGGTGTCGCGGCAATTTCCCGTACGATCTCGACGATATTCCGCCGGAGTGAAGGCTCGCCCCCAGTCAGCCGAATCTTTTCAAAGCCCACCGCCGCCGCGGCGCGGACCACCCGCAGTAGCTCCTCGTCGGTGAGCAGCTGGTCGCGGGGGGCGAAGTGCGCACCATGTTCCGGCATGCAGTAAAAGCAGCGAAAATTGCAGCGATCCGTGAGCGAGATGCGCAGGTAGTTGATGCGCCGCTTGAAGGCGTCAAGGGCCGGCCCGGCCTGGCGATAAAATTCGGACGGCGCTGGGATATACGTCGCCGTCGGCGACGCTGCGGCTTGCGCTTTGTCTCGCGTCTCAGTCAGCGGAATAACCATAAAACCAATACTAGATGTGGAATGTCGACCGAGTAGATCCTTGGTCAAGATTCCACATCACAAATGTCGAATTAAGCGTATGCCTCGACGCTGACGCGTCCCGCAAGGTTACGGGCGACATCACGAAACGATTCCGCGAATGCTTCCGGCTGCGTTTTTGTCACGGCCGGCTCTCCGACATCGCCGCCCTCGCGGATAGCCAGGCTCAACGGGATCTCGCCGAGGAACGGCACATCGAACTGCTTGCTGGCCTTCACGGCGCCGCCGTGCGAAAAAATCTCGGAGCGCTCGCCGCAGTGCGGACAGCGGAAAAAGCTCATATTTTCGATCAGCCCCAGGATGGGCACGCTGAGCTTCTTGAACATCTCAATACCGCGCGTAACGTCAGCCAGGGCGACGTCTTGCGGCGTTGTAACGATGACCGACCCGGACAGCGGAATCGCCTGAGCCAGCGTCAGCTGAATGTCGCCTGTTCCGGGCGGCAGATCGACGACAAGATAGTCAAGGTCGCCCCACAGGGTGTCGTACAGGAACTGGCGCAGCATCGACGAGATAATCGGGCCACGGAAAATCAGCGCCTGGCTCTCGGGCACCATAAAACCAATGGAAATTACTTTCAAGCCGTGTGCCTCGAGGGGAACCATCTTGCCGTCCTGCACCATCGGCTGCTTGCCTTTAAGCCCCAGCATGATCGGCGCCGAGGGCCCGTACACGTCGGCGTCGAGCAGACCGACGCGCGCGCCATCCTGCGCCAAGGCTACAGCAAGGTTCGTGGCAACCGTGCTCTTGCCGACGCCGCCCTTGCCCGAAGCGACGGCGATCACATGGGTAACGCCAGGTATGCCCGCCTTGTCGAAGAGCCCCGGCCGCTGCTTGACGTTGGCAGAAAAACCAACGACAACCTCCTGCACCCCCGCGACCTTCATCACCGCTGCGCGCGTCTCGTTTTCGATCTGGTCCTTCAAGGGACAAGCGGGCGTCGTCAGCTCGACGGTGAAGCCGACGCGGCCGCCCTCAATCTTGAGGTCCTTGATCATTTTACGGCTGACAAGATCGCCACCGAGCTCAGGCTCCTGGACCGTGCTCAGCGCCTGCCATACCAACTCTTCACTCACGCCGCTGCTGCGGCGAGAAAATAAATTCATTCTCAAAATATCTCCTGCTCAGGGGTCCGTCGCCCGCTGGATCGTTACTATACATATTATAGCACGTGCGCTGGTCGAGGCTCAGACAAGGAGTTGATGACCATGATGCGCGAGACGCATAGCCCATCATACCCGTAGGGGAGGCGGACGGCGTGCGCAGCGACCGGCGACTACGACTGCTGGGCCTCGCGCATCCGTACCAGCTCCCAAAAGTCGCTCTCAAGCTGGTCCTTACCTTCTTCGCTGGGCAGGTGTGCAAAGAGCGCGCGGTAGAGCATCCAGAATGCTATACCAAACGCGAGCATATCCGGTATCGTCAAGGCAATGCGGGTGATCGCGTTTACGCGCGCGACTTGTAGGTTAAAGTCCTCGGTCCCGACGGGCGCCGTAACAATAATCACGTTGAGGTAGAAGTTGACGATGCCGGCGATCACATTGGCGATCAAGACGATGAGACTCCCGTAGACAAGCGCTCGATACACCTGGGCCTCTGCCAGCAGTGTGTTGAGGGAGGCTTCTTTTGCCAGCGTATCAGGATCCAGCGCCTGGATCAGAAAATAGCGCATGATCGGGCGGGCGACAAGGAACGAGCCGCCGAAGATCAGCGCGGTGACAATAAAGCCGGCCGTATCCTTGAGCGCGAAGAGCACGCCGTCGACGAGCCAAAAAGCCAGCACGCCGCGCACGATCGCCGACAGCCCAACATAGGTCGTAATAAAGTTGAAGCGCCGCGTAATAACGAACAGGTCGAGTAAGACCCACGCGACGGGCACGAGCGCCGACAGGATGTAGGCGTTGATCGCTCCTAAGGGGCGGGTGAGATAGTTCAAAATCAGGATGGGGATGACCGCACCCATGACGATATCCAGCACTAGCTTCGTTGTTCGATTCATCGGTTTCGCTTGCTCCATGGACCGCACACGCCGCGGCTGCGTAAGCTTAACACAGGGCAAGGATATTGGACAAGACTCTCGAGGGGATGGTTTCTCTGTGGATACAACCGCGTATGCTATAGTGTATGCCAGCGGTACATCCTCGTTTCGACATGGAGCAACGTCGCGCTATGCTGCTTGATCATATTTACCATGGCGACTGTCGTGAGGTATTAGCGGCGTTACCCGAGAAAAGCGTCGACCTCATCTTCGCCGACCCTCCGTACAATCTGCAGCTTCGCGGCGAGCTGTGGCGGCCGAATATGACCAAAGTGGACGCGGTTGACGACGCCTGGGACCAGTTTGCGGATTTTGCGAGCTACGATCGCTTCACGCGCGAGTGGCTTCAGGCGTGCCGGCGCGTGCTCAAAGATACCGGTACGCTCTGGGTCATTGGCTCGTACCACAATATCTATCGCGTCGGCGCAATCCTGCAAGACCTAGGCTACTGGTTCTTAAACGACGTCGTCTGGATCAAGACCAATCCTATGCCGCAATTCCGGGGTGTGCGCTTCGCCAACGCCCACGAGACGCTGCTCTGGTGCAAGAAGTCCCGCGACCAGAAAAAATACACCTTTAACTACCAAGCCATGAAGCGCATGAACGACGAGAAGCAGATGCGCAGCGACTGGGATCTGCCGCTCTGCACCGGCACGGAGCGCCTCCGAGTAAATGGCGAAAAGGTCCACGCGACGCAAAAGCCGGAGGCTTTGCTTTACCATGTGCTGCTGTCAAGCTCCAAGCCAGGCGATGTCGTGCTCGACCCCTTCTTTGGCACGGGGACAACCGGGGCCGTGGCAAAGAAGCTTAAGCGGCGCTTCGTGGGGATCGAGCAGGAGGCGGCGTATGTGGTCGCGGCACGCGAGCGGATTGAGGCGGTCCGGGCGCCCCTGTTTGACGACGAAGTGTACGGCGCCTTCGAAACCAAGCGGACCGCCCGACGGATTCCTTTTGCCGCCCTCCTGGAATGCGGCCTACTCCTCCCGGGCCAGACGCTCTTCTTCAACCGCCGCATCGATCAAACGGCGACGGTGCTGGCCGATGGCACCCTACGCACTGACGATGGGATGCGGGGGTCGATCCATAAAGTGGGCACCGTGATGAGCGGGCTGCCGTCATGCAATGGCTGGCAGCACTGGTACTACCAAAACGACCGCGGGGAGCTCGTCGTCGTGGATGCGCTGCGCGAGCAAATTCGTGCGGGCAGAGAGCCGTCCAGAACAGCCGATGCTTAACACGCGGCAGCTCTGGTGGAATAGGTGGAGGTTAGCCTGCGTAACGACGAGGTACTCTTCTTGTCACCAGTACGTTCAGCGCTCCTCGCTATCACAGGGGCGTAGCGTCGTGCTACGTCCCCCGTTTCTGCTTTGGCCAAGCCGCTCGGGCTAGCCCGTCCCGAACTGCCGATCCCCCGCATCGCCGAGGCCGGGTACGATATAGGCGTGATCGTTCAGATGATCGTCGACGGCGGCGAGATGGATGGGGACATCCGGATGCGCCTCGGTGAGCCGGCGCACGCCCTCAGGCGCTGCGATCAGGCCAAGAAACTTGATCCGCTGCGCGCCCCACTGCTTGAGTACGTCCACCGCCGCCGTAGCCGAACCGGCCGTCGCCAGCATTGGATCGAGAATGAGACAGAGGTCGACGTCGGCTTCCTGCGGCAATTTGTTGTAGTACGATACCGGCTCAAGCGTCTTAGTATCGCGGTACAGGCCGAGATGCCAAACACGGACGGTCGGAATCATCTCCAGTACAGGATCGACCATGCCGAGCCCCGCCCGCAAGATCGGCACTAAGCCAATGCGCTCGCCAATCTCTTTGCCACCGTACGCCGCGAGCGGCGTTTGTACCTGCTTGTCCTTGAGGCGCAGGTCGGCGGTCGCCTCATAGATGAGGAACTGTGTAATCTCGCGCACGAGCTCCCGAAACTTCTTGGGCTCCGTCTCAACCCGGCGCAACAGTGTTAACTTGTGCTGCACCAGCGGATGATGTGATACGTAGACTTGATCCACGACAGCGCTCCCCCTGCATCCTTTGGTATCGCTATCTTACACCCTTTTGGTTGCACCACGACCGCGGCGCGGTCTTCCTGGGCCCTCGTTCACGGGCCGGAGGAACCGAATGCTCAGCATGATCAGGATCGCCGCCAAGATACTAGCCTCGATCGTGTAGAGCAGCCACGGATGGGGAATCAGCACATCCCCCCCGCCGTTGCCTTGGCCGAACCAAAAAAATGGTGTTACCGGTCCTTCCTGGGCCGGAAAGAAGAGACGGGTCTCGCCCTCACTCAAATATGCCTCAGACAAGCCAAGTGCAATAAACGGGTGGATCGACAGCACCGCCATCCATAGATACATAAATGGCGCACTCTGCGTCCATGTTGGTGGCGGAAAATCACGAAAGATAAGAACGCCAGCTACGAAAATCAGAAAGGGAACGCCAAGCAGCAGTGCAACGCTCGTCGCTTGAGTCACAATCGTGGCGGCCAGGCTTCGACGCATGATCACCGACCACAAAATACCGCTGGAGCCGAAGAGCACAACGGTGACAATCAGCCCTAGCAGCGCCAGTACGACCTCCAATACGGTGACTCCCCCAAAAAAGAAGGACAGAGCCATGAACGGTATGACGGCGACGATGAGAAGCAGCGCGTAGGCCAATGCCGCGAGGAGCTTGCCAATGATGATCTTCCAAGGAGGCAGGAGCGTGGAGATCAGTAGGTCGTAGGTTTCACGCTCTTTTTCGGAAGTAAGCGCACTTGCCGCCTGGCCCGGAACGACGATCAGGACTTGAATCAAGGCCACTGTGACAATGCCCAGAAAGAGCGTTTTGCCGATCGTTTGACCCGCATTGAATTGATCGAAGCGAACGGTGCTGGCGACGGTAAGGTACAGCAGGGTTGTCGGTACGGCGAGCACGAGCAGAAAGACCGTCAGAATAACGAAGGCGCGGGCGCCGCGCATCCGGCCGCGCAGCTCTTTCACCAGAACCGGGTTGGCATTTGATAGCCAGCTCATTGGGTAACTCCCCGCGTTACTTGCATAAAGATGTCTTCCAAATCGCTTACCTGACCGGCGAAATGTACCACTGGCACGCCTGCAGCGGTTAGTTGCTGGAGCATTGCGCTCAGGTCTCGGTCGTCGCCCACGAAATCCACCGAGATCGCTACCCGTTCAAGGACATTCGGGAGCACGCTCAGCCGAGACGTGCTATCGACATCCTCAGCTACCAGCGGGTTTTCCTGTGGTAGGGCCTGTAGCGCATCCTGCAACCGGACATCGCGGACACCGGGAACTGCCCGCAGCAGCTCGACTGCGCGCTCGGCGTCGGCGAGAACTTGGACTTCAATCGTTCGATGCGGCTGCAGCGAGGCAAGGATTTGGCTGACCTCGCCCGTGACCAGCAGGCGGCCCGCCTCGATGATCCCGATATGCGTACACATCTCGGCGAGCTCGGTCAAAATATGTGACGAGATCATGATTGTTTTGCCGAGTGCCCGAAGCTCCTTGAGCAGCTCGCGGAGCTCGATCCGCGCGCGCGGATCCAAGCCTGACGCTGGCTCATCCAAGATCAGGAGCTGCGGGTCGTGCGCCATCGTCCGAGCCAGGGAGAGGCGCTGTTTCATTCCTCGACTCAGTCCCATCACATACTCGTCGCGCTTGTTTGCAAGATCGACCAGTGCCAGGAGCTCGTCGAGCTGCTGCTTGCGGCGGGCTTCCGGAACCCCGTACGAAGCCGCGAAAAAGTCGAGATATTCCCAGGCCTTCATGTTGTCATACACGCCGAAGTTATCGGGCATCCAGCCGACGAGCTTACGGATCGCCTTTGGATCGCGAGTCACCTCGTGGCCGGCGATCCATGCTTCGCCGTACGTTGGCTTCAACAGTGCCGTTAGAATGCGCATGGTGGTTGTCTTGCCCGCGCCGTTCGGACCGATAAAGCCATAGATCGCACCCTCGGGGATCGCCAGATTGAGGTGATCGAGGGCGGTGACCGAGCTGTAGCGCTTGGTGAGCTCGCGTGTCTCGACGATCGATGCCATGCTACGACTCCTTGCGCACCGGCCAGATAAACAGTGTCTCGCCCGTGCCCGTCGTACTCTCGCCGTCAATTGTCACCGTCGTCAACGGCTCGGACTGCCACCCAAGGATAAAGAGCTGCCCGGTTGGATCGGGTTGTAGCATGGCCACTGGACTCCCTGTTGGTGCATCAGGTGAGGATGGTGCGGCAGCTGGCGGCGGCGGAAGCGCGCGATCGCCCTCAAGACCTGGAGGGAGCGCTTCCACAAAGTCCGGTTCGCCCATCCCTAAACCTGGGACGATCGCACTACCCAACTGATTCAGCACGGCGTGCCGATCGAAGACGGGGCTTGAAGACGGATTGAAGCCATCGTTGACAAAGCGATCGAGGACGAGCTGGATTGTCCGCTCCTCGCCTGGCGCTAGCCCTTCAACGAGCTGCGCGCGTCCATCGCCACGCGTGACCATGAGCTCGTCGAAGGTTTGGCTGCTCTCGTTTCGCAGTGTTAGTGCTGTCTGATCGCCATTACTTGTTACCTCAAGCACTGGTGCTGGAACGGGGCGCTCAACACTTAGGGCGCGCGCGGCTCCGACGTCGATCAAAAGCTCAGGTACGCGTGTGGTATCCTCTGCGTACAGGACGTCCGGCGCCCGGCCTTGACGGTTCCAGGGTGGCTGAAGGTCGGCGACGAGTGCGTCCGGGGCAAGTCGGATATCATACGCGTGGCGTGACGGAGAAAAGAGCGCGAGAAAGGTGCTTGCCTGCCCCTGCGCACCGTCGTGATGCACGCGAACGATCGATAGCTCGCTCAGCACTATCGAGCGGCCACGCCCAGCCGTGCCCCAAGCGTACGCACCTACGCTAAACAGCACTACGAGAAGTGGGACCGTGAGATAAGCCCACTCGCGTCGATCGATGCGCCGCAGCAGCAAATAGTTGAGCGGGCCAACCGTGACAATATACAGCAGCAGGAAGCCGAGAAAGCCAAGAATCGATGGGAGCCGTAGTGCGGGTAGCTGAAGCGCCTGCTGGAGGGTGAAAAAGCCCTGGTCGCGAAGCTGGATTGTCGTCGACGCCTGTTGCGTATCGAGATGGAGCACGCGCGACCAAAAGCTAGCGGGGTCGCCAGCATCACGGAGGGCCTCAAGCCCAAAGGCGGCGACGGTGACGCTGCCCAAACCGTACCACCGTCGGACCAGCAGCGGTCGTGCCGCGTCAGCTTGCAGCGCAACTTCCGCCCCCGGCTTTGGCTCAAGCGGTATCAGTGGGATCTGTTCGGGCCCATTTGGGCGTGCGCGCCAGCCACTCTGCTCGAGTGCCCGAATGCTCGTCGACACGGCTGTTTCTTGCGCAAGCGCCGGCATAAGGTCGCTCAGACCGCGCATGACCCGCACATCCCCGCCGACGACGAGCTGGCCTCCAGTATTTACCCAGTGTTGCAGTGCGCTGTGCTGAGCCGCAGTCCATAGTCCAGGATCGATCGCATGAACAAAGATGACATCAAACGTTTGCAGTAGCTCACCCCGATCCGGAAGTGTTGCCCCCGATAAACGGAGCAGCGTCGTACCAAAGCCATTGTCGATGTCGGGCCGGAGGTTGGTGAGCTCAGGAAGGATGTTGCTCTCATCGCTGAGCACGCCCACGACCAGCCGCATCACGGCTAGCGCATTCAAATTGATCCGCTCGCTGCGTATAAGTGTTGTGCCACTGCGCAAGCTGACATCAGCCTGCACACCGCCGTCCTGGTTGATCTCTCCTAAAACCGGCACAACGAGCCGTTTGTTGGAGTTGTGTGGCAGCTCAATCGTCTGGCTATACGTGCTCGCATTCCCGCCCCGGAAGCGGACGTCTAAGGTTCCACTGATCTCGGGCCCGGAGTTGGCAATGGCGATGCTAAGTGGAAACCAGGCGCCCGCTTTGAAGGAGCCATCAAAGCCGCCGGTAATGTCCCATGAAATCGTTTCTGCCTGCGCCTGGCCGTTTAAGGGCCAGAGTGTTAGCAGGAGGCCGATGATTACGCTAAGCTGAAGCCTGCGAAACTGTCTCATTCAATCCCTTCCGTCGCACACGCGGGTCTATCGCTACATCATCTTGTCGAGGTGCATTGGGGCGCTGTCAGCGTACCATAAATCGGTGTAGGGCAACAGCCTCTACCGCTCACACCGCGCTGAGAAAGCACACATCCGGACACGTCGCGCTTTAGGAGCACACTCGTGCCAGGCGCGTCATCACATCGACGCGCTGTGAGTTATTAACGTGCTAGGGCTGCGGTGGGTTCTGGCGATTATTGGCCTGGTAGTACATCTCGACGATGTTAAGTGTGTTGCCCCACTCGCGCTCCCGCTGCTGCCATTGGAAACGCTCACGGTACTCGAAGACGATGCGCTGCACCTCATCCGGGTCGGGTACGTGGTCGAAGGTGAAGTTGCCGGTAGCGCCTGCGGTCTCGATTAGCACATTGCCGTAGCCGAAAATCCGCGCAATGATATGGGGGCTGCTGGCGTTGACGTTCTGGATCATCCCCAGCGTTGCTTCGCGGCGATCTTCGTACAGACCAAAGGGCAAGCGCTGGAGGTCGATGATGCGATTCGGCTCTAGAATATAAACGTCGTTGCGCCAGTTCTCGTACTGCCAGAAGAAGAACAGCAGCACCGCCAGGAACAACACGGTGAGCGTCAGCATCGCCGGTACTGGGTCGAGGACGTTGTAGCGGACCACGACGAAGAAAAGCGCGAGCCAGGCCAGGAGGGTGATCAGCGGCCAGAACAGAAGCTGGAGCAGGATAACCCAGTGTCGATGCCAGGTAATTACTCCGTCCTGCAGAACCGGAGCGAGTGGCAGCAGCGTCCTCAGCGGTCCGCCAAATGGGCGTAGCTGATCTTCTACCGGCGTGCGAATCGAGGGAACTGGTGGTGCATCCGGGTGAAGTCGGCGTTCGACGGTAGCCAGGAGCCGTCTCTGCTCCTGCGACCGCTTTTCACGCTGGACCTCGCCCATCACGCGTTTCTGGATCTCGGTTGGACATTCCGCGCGCATGAACACAATCGGGTGGGTAGGGCCGGCCGCCTGAACTTCGACCCGTCCGTACTTGAGGGCATACTGGAGGATATTTTCGGTCCGCACGTTGACATTTTGGATGCGATCGAGCGGGATCGTCTCGTACTTGTACGAGAGCCAGAGCGTTGTGTCTTCGTGGACGACGCGCTTGTTGGAGATAATCAGATGATCGTTGCGCCAATCAAGCCAGATATAGATCCCAATCCCGACCATGGCGACGATCGAGATGAAGAGAATGCCGTTGAGCAGATCGAAGAGCGGAGGCTGGCGCCCAAGGAAGTCGGGCTCGCGTCCGAGGGTACGGATTGCCAGCAGCAGCAGCGCGCCAAACAGAAGGGCTACGGGAATCAGCTCACGGAGCAGGAGGGCGACCCAGTGGCGATGGGCCACGTAGATAAAGCGCTCGTCTCCCTCGGGCTTGAGGCTAACTCGGGCCATCGCCGCTATCCGCCGCCGCGCCTGCCAGTGCGGTGCTCTTCGTCGGGTGTTGGCTAGAGCCTTCAGCATCATACACGCCGCGATATCCCGGCGGCAGCAGCTCTGCCACGCGTGCCATCACGCGCTGGGCAATCATGTCGCGGTTCGTACGTGTAACGGTGCCAATGTCTGCCAACGTAAAGGGCGGGCCAAAGCTCATCTGCACGGTGCCGTGACGATACCAAGGAAAGCGCTTGCTAAAGATTTTCTCAGTGCCACTAATAGCGACGGGCACAATCGGCACGTTGGTGCGCTGTGCTAAAAAGACGACGCCTGCGCGTGCCTCCTGCGCCTCGCCCGATCTGGCTCGGGTTCCTTCTGCGAAGATACCGACTACTTCGCCCTTTCGCAAAAATTCCTCGGCCAGCTTTAGCGCCTGCCGGTCGACACGCCCACGATGAATTTTGATCGGCTCGCCTGGGGGCAGGATCACGTTCAGCGGCCACTGCTCGAAAGCCTCGGCCTTGGTGAAAAAGTGAACGTGGCGCGGTACGTAGCCGATCAAACAAGGCGGATCGGCCAGGCTAATGTGGTTGCTGACAAGCAGAAAGGGCCCTGACTTCGGGACGTGGTGCAGGCCGTGAACCTTCATGCGTGCGACTGTGGGTGCCACAGAGCGGAGGAAATAGTACCAAGCCCAATAGTAGTAATTCATAGTTTTCGACTTTAGGTAACAGGTATTCAGATATCAGGTATCAGAGGTTAGGGGCTAGCAGCTAGGGGGTACAGCCTCGTCCCTCGCCCCTCGTCCCTCGCCCCTCGTCCCTCGCCCCTCGTCCC
>JADDQE010000066.1:17084-21338 GCA_016781525.1 bacterium
CCTCGCCCCTCGTCCCTCGCCCCTCGTCCCTCGCCCCTCGTCCCTCGCCTCTGGCCCCTCGTCACATCTCGAGCTGCGCGTATAAATATTCCAGAGTCAGCTCCGGCGCGACTGTCTCGGGCGACATGTGCGTAACGGTAGAGGCTATCTGGCCGAGCTGTACCGACTCCGCCAACGGGATGTTGTTGGTCAAGCCATAGATAACGGTTGCCGCCAGCGCCTCCCCTGCGCCGGTCGGATCGACGACCTCTGCACGTTGGAGCGGGATATGTCCAACCTCATCGCCGGAGGCATAGACCGTTCCCCCATCGGTAAGTGTAATCAGCGCGACCCCTACGCCAAGGTCCACCAGTTTCTGTGCCGCCGCAATCGTGCTCGGCAGATCGCGGACGGGCATTCCCGATAAGGCTTCGGCCTCGAGCTCATTAGGAGTGACCATGAAAAAGCGACCAACCTGATGCTTAAAGCGATCGGCCAAGCCAAAGGCGACCGGGTCGAGTGTAACGGGTACCTCGGCCGTCGCGCAAATCTCCAGAATTGCCTCTGCGGTCGTTCGCGCGACGTTAGCGTCGATGACGACCATGTCGGCTTCTTGTAGTAGTCGAGCGTGACGGCGAATGTACTCAGGGGTAATCGTCCGCCCGGCAGCGCTATCGTCGAGGCCTGCTAGCAGGCCGCCATCAGGGCCTAAGATTGCGATGTAACTCGACGAGCGCTGCTCGCAGCTTGTCACCATGTAGCTCATGTCGACGCCGGCGGCTTCGGTCTGCTGCAAAATGGCGCGGCCGAAATCGTCGGCGCACACGGCCGCGATCAGCGCAACCGATGTGCCAAGCCGCGCAAGATTCTCTGCAATGTTGCGTGCGACGCCCCCGACACTGATCTGAATTGCCGCGGCATTGGACGTGCCCGGCATAAAATCCCGCCTCAAGCGGCCCTTGATATCTAGCGACGCGCCGCCGATCACCACAATCGATGGTTGGCTGCTCAAAAAGGAGCTCCTTCGCTACGTTAACAGCAGAGAGCTGAGAACGAAGAACCGCAAGATTAAATCGCTGCTGGCTCTCGCTCCCCCGTTCACGGTCTTGGCTGATTCGGATTAAGCTGCGTCGTGGCACCGGTCGCGGGTTGCGCCGCGGTCTGCGCGACGTCTCGAAAAAAGCCACTCAGCTGCTGTTGATCCGACATACGCTGCATGGCGGTGATCACGATCCGTTCGATCTCTTCGGTCGTAAGCACCGTGCCAGCCCGCTGGAGTGTTCGCACCATTTCGGCTACCATCGCAGCGGTTGCCTCCGCCTGCGCCTGCCCAATGACGCGCACCTCATCCGCCCTGATCTCCGCTCTGCGCTGGGCATCCATGCGCTCGCGCTCGATGATCTTTTCACGGTTGATCATGCGGACGCGCTCGGGGTCGATCATCACCTCTAAGATGCGTAGATCTAAAATCTCCATGCCCCAGCGCGCGACGGAATCCTGCAGCCGCTGCTTGATGAGCCGTGCATGCGTCTCACGCTCTTGCGCGACGTCGACCGGGCCGCCGACATTGGCGATCACCGTGCGCACTGTCTGCTCAAGCTCCATCAGCATTTGTCGCCGGATCAGCTCTGTCCAGAAAGCCACCTGCTCGTCAGTGTCCTGCTCGTCGGGCATGGCGCGCTCGCGGGCCAAATCCTCATAGGCTTGCTCCCGGTTGGGAAAACAAAAGACGACTTCGCGCGGCTGTCCGACGCGGTAACGAACCAGCACTTTGATCTGGTCAATGTTAAAGAGTGATTTTGTGTTGAGCTTGCTAGGCACCGCTTCCAAGTCGAGCTCGTATGAAGGCAGCGCTGCCATGCGTCGCTCGACGAAGGGTCGCAGCGGGCGATGCAAACCCTCGGTCCACACCAGCGCCCGGTTTTCCGGAAGCTGGTTGAGCACCAGGATCTGGCCGCGCTCAACAAAGACCGCCCGCCGATAGAAGAGCATCAGCATTCCGGCGAGCAACAAGATCCACAGACTAACGAAGCAGTAGCTGCCATTGCGCCCCGCTACCAGTTGACCCCAGAAGCCCACGCCAACAAACGAGAGGATCAGCGTTAGCCCACCCAAAATCTCTAGGCCACGCGGCTGGTGGCTATAGGCTAAAAAGAATGCGGCTGCCAGTAGAAGAATGCTCAGCCCCAGGACTTGCGGCGACTGGTTCGCCAGATAGATGGGCAGCATGAACAGCAGCAGCAGCAGCAGCAGCACGTTCGGCAGGACACGGCGCATACCAACTCCTCGGCGACCAGCGATTGAAGGTATCGGGCATCAGGGGCTAGCGGCGAGAGGCTAGGGGCTAGAGGTGTACTCTCATCCCTGGCTTCTCATCCCTGGCTTCTCATCCCTCGCTTCTCATCCCTCGCTTCTCATCCCTCGCTTCTAGCCCCTCGCTCCTCATCCCTCGCCCTCGCCCCTCGTCCCTCATCCCTCGCCCCTCGTCCCTCCGCCGGCACTCGTATCAGAACTTTGAGCACCCCTTGTGCGGCCGTGAATGCCGCCTCTGCATCGACGAGCGGGAATACAGCCTCGACAAGCGGCGCAGTTTCCACAAGGCCGCGCTCAAGTAGGCGCAGGGCCGCATCGAAGGGGCCACAGCGTGAGCCTAGCACCTGGATTTCGTCTACTACCAGTGGTGCCAGGTCGAGCTCCAATGTGCCATGAAAGGTGCTCTTCAGCACCAGCCGTCCTCGCGGCCGCACGAGTTGCCGTGCAACTTCGAAGCCGGCTGCGCTGCCGGTGCAATCTACAACGACATCAAAGTCCCGCTGCGGCAGGTCGGACGCAGCCGTCGTTGCCGGAATGCGCTGCCGCTCAAGGAGCGACCACCGTTCAGGATGGCGACCCACCACCTGCAGCGTGCAGCCCGTCAGCCGCAAGACTTGCGCCACCAGCAGTCCGAGCTTGCCATCGCCGATTACCGCGACCCGATCGGTTGGGCGTAGATGGGTTTGTTCCACGATCTCAAGTGCTGCCGCCAGTGGCTCTGCGAAGACTGCCGCTTCATCCGGCAGTGCGTCCGGGACGGGGTGAAGGTTAACGATTGGCAGCGCGAAGCGCTCGGCCATCGCACCATCGCGCCGGTTGATGCCAAGCGTTGTACGGTGCGGGCAGTGGGGAATGTCGCCGCGGGCGCAGGTTGGGCAGCAGCGGCAAGCTGCGTTGATCTCGCCGACAACCCGTCGACCGCGCCATAGTGCATCCCCACAATCCACGACCGTGCCGACGAACTCATGCCCAAGCACGCCGTGGTAGCCCTTGTATCCACGGGTAAGCTGCACATCAGTGGCGCAGATCCCCACCAGGCGCGGCTCGATTAGGGCCTCACCTGGCATCAGCACTGGCGCTGGTATTGTCCGCAGCCGTAGCGTCCCATCAAAGACCAGGGCCTGCATCATCTCTTTCGCACCGTTTTGCACAAGCATCGCTGCGATTATACTAGACAATGGAGCGAATGGTCTATCGGTGATGCACTGCAAACAAGCGAGGAAACGGTCATATGCGAATTGTTTTTATGGGCACGCCGGCCTTCGCGGCGCTTCCCTTGCGGGCGCTCGTCGCCGCGGGCCATGAGGTGGTCGGCGTGGTAACGCAGCCCGACCGGGCCATTGGCCGATCGAAGCTTCCGCAAGCGCCACCTGTCAAAGTAGCCGCCGTCGAGCTTGGGCTGCCAGTCTTCCAGCCCGAGACCCTGAAAGACGAGGCGGCTGTCGCACAGCTACGCGCGCTTCAGCCAGATGTGGGCGTGGTGGCGGCGTATGGGGAGATTCTTCGTAAGAACGTGCTCGACATTCCGGCGCTCGGGTATCTCAACATCCACCCTTCACTGCTGCCGCTTTACCGGGGTCCAACTCCCGTATCGGCGGCAATCCTTGCCGGCGACGAGATTGCTGGTGTGTCGATTATCCGTCTGGTGCGCGCGATGGATGCAGGGCCGATCCTGGCCCAGGCGACGATCCCTATGCCCCGCGATGCACGCGCCGGTCCCCTCACCGACGAGCTTTTCGAGATCGGGGCGCAGCTGCTGGTGGGCGCGCTGCCGCTGTACGCCCAAGGCGAGCTTCAGCCGCAGCCACAGGACGACAGCAAGGCTACCTACTGCCAGCTGCTGACCAAGGAGCACGGACGAATCGATTGGAACGTACCTGCGCTAGTGATCGAGCGGACGATCCGTGCCTATGACCCGTGGCCTGGCGCTTTCACGGCGTGGCAGGGCCAGAGCCTGAAGCT
>JADDQE010000259.1 GCA_016781525.1 bacterium
GCTGCTTGAGCTGCCTACTGCTGCAACCGACAGGTCGTCGAAGGTAAAGCGTACCGGAGCATTGGTGCTGCTGGACGACAGATACGCTCGGAGACCAACTGCGCCAGCGGTCTGTAGATCGGTTGCGCTATCTGTTACGCTCTGCTGCCAGCCACTCGGCTCAGCGCCACCATCGGCCCAGGCCTTGAGCCGGATTGTGGTCGGATTGGTGCCGCTTACTTGCATCCGCAGTCGAATATATGTATCGGCGCTGTGGGTCAGGCCTGTTACGCCCTCGGTTCCCAGGAACGTTTCAGCGCCGCCGACGACTCGCACAGCTTGCACTCTCACTTCACCTGTTGAGGTGACACGGAGCCGGCCCCGATACTCGTTACCAGCGCGGACATGACGCGCTACAAGATATGATAGGGGGCCTCCGCCCGTTGCCGCTTTATCCGTCTTGGTGCGAGCCATAAAATCAATGTCTTGAACGACCACATTTGGCAGAAGGCTGTTCCGACTCGCGCCCCCAGCGGTAGTAATCAGCATTGAACCGGCCGAACCATCCACGGCGTAGTCACTTGCTGAGCCGCCCGAATTCGTGTAGGTCCCTCCGGTTGTAGCTGATCCCCAGCCACTACCGACGTTTCGACTAAACGTGTCATCAGCCAGAAGGCTGTTTCCCGCTGTCAAGGTAGGGGTGGCAGTGGCAGTTGGTGAGGGCGTCGGTGTGCTAGATGGTCCAGCAGATACCGTCCCAAAGCGTTGGTCGAAATCGACGGCGAAGACAAAAGTGCTGTTGTCGTCCACCAAAAATTTGTTCAATGTTGGGGAATAGGTGCGCACCTGAATTTCATTCGCGGTCGGATCAAACTTGATCAACCGGAGGTAGCCATCTCCCCCATTGGGGTAGCCCTGATAGTTGGCAACCATTTCGAACACCGGCTCGCCTGCGTCGTTGTACGAGACCTGGTGGCGTTCGCCGCCGAAATCGTGAAAGTGCCCGTTGAGCACCATGAAGATTTGGCGGTTTTTCTTGATGAGCTTCTGCCAAATCTGCTCGCCTGTATTGCCCCAAAATTCTGAAGTCGTCGTCCGGCCGGTGCTGTCGTTCTGATAAATATGGGTTGTGATCATGGTTGGCAGGCCAGGATGGGCGTTGATGATGCTCTGAGCCCAGTCGAGGGCGCTATCCCGTGCTTCCATTTCCAGACCTAGATGCAGGAACGTCCTGCCGCCAGCGCTGAAGAGTTGGTACTGGTTGAGCCCATCGCTGGACGCGCCCCCATACCAAGGCTGGCCCTGATAGCGCGTAGGTCCGAAGTACTTGAGATACGTTGCCGCGCCGCTGCTGCGGCTACTCACTCGCTCATAATCATGGTTGCCAATGACTGTTGAATATGGGATGAGGCCGTCAAGCACAGACATTGCCTCGTTAGCACGCTCCCACTCAATCGCCTGCGCACCACCATTTTCCACAAGGTCTCCCTCATGCGTCACGAATACGGTATTTTCGCTCGCGATGGTATTCGCAATCCACTGCGTCTGCTGCTTGAAGATCTGCGTGCGCGACTCTGGCGCGTCATACTTGACGTATTTCTGGGTATCCGGAATGACCATGAGGGTGAATGGTTCTGCCTCGGCATTTACTCGGAATGGTAAAGTCGTAAGCACCCCGGCTAACCCAAGGCAAATCAGGGCAATCAGTGATTGTAGGGATAAACGACGCATGATGAGATCCATTTCGATCAGGTTGTTTCGGTGAAGCAACTGCAGTTGGTAATCAGTCGAGGCGCCGAGCTGATACGTGGAAAGCTGTAACAAGCGATCGGGCTAACGCGCGTGCAAAATAGGCTAGGCGAAAGGGTCCATGGAATGATGAGCAATACTCCTGTTGACGCACTACCCTTTGAGAGAAGATCGCGGCACAGGCATTACCTGAGAGCGCGGAGATATCTATCCAGCGCTAGGTAATCGCGCAATGGTTTAATCCATATTTAGCTTAACGGGTTGGCCGGATAAGTTTACCAGGAAATGGAGCATAATCCTAATCGTCGGCACACGTTTTTTCCTTAGCAACGCCAAGGGACGAGCTGTTGGCTAAAGTCTCAATGCCGCCCACGCCACTCAACTCCTGTAAGGTTGACGGATTTCGACTGCGGTTCGTGGGCGCACAGATTGCGGGAATTACAAGGTCGAGTGCTCGGTGAGCCTGTTAACTTGCCGTACAATAAGCAGAGGTGGTCATTCTTAAGGAGGATTGCATGCTCAGTGCTGGCGACCAAGCGCCTGATTTTATGCTTAAGAGCGATGCTGGAGAAGAAATTACTCTTAGCTCTCTCCGTGGCAAGCCCGTGATTTTATACTGGTATCCCAAAGATGATACCCCGGGCTGAACGCTTGAAGCGTGCTCATTCCGCGACGCCTATGGCGAGTTTGAGCGGATGGGTGCGGTGGTGCTCGGGATTAGCACCGATAGCGTTACGAGTCACGGGAAGTTCAAGTCCAAGTACGAGCTACCGCAGACGCTGCTCTCCGATCCGGAGCATCATGTTGCCGAGCAGTATGGGGTCTGGGCAGAGAAAAAATATATGGGTAAGACCTTTATGGGTATCCACCGGACGACCTACCTGATTGACGAGGATGGTCGGGTGAAGCAGGTCTGGTCCAATGTGAAGCCCGAAGGACACGCCGACGAGATATTGGCGGCGCTGCGTAGTTAGGAGGCTCTCGTACCGGCTGGGCGTCGGATTGCCGACGCCCGGTGTGTCCGCTAAGATCCATCAAATTGAGATTCAATCACCAGCCCCAGCTGCATGGTTCCCCCTTCATGCCTGCCTCACGGCGCTGTTCTTGATACAGCCGGACGTGCATGGACCAACGGGAGGTGGTTATGACCGATCCAGTC
This sequence comes from bacterium, assembly GCA_016781525.1. Classification (GTDB taxonomy): domain Bacteria; phylum Chloroflexota; class Chloroflexia; order Chloroflexales; family Kallotenuaceae; genus LB3-1. The sequence goes on from JADDQE010000259.1 coordinate 2,888, forward strand.
GCCTATCGTTCTCGGGTTCGGATCGAACGAGTTAAGGGACCGTTGCGCAAGGCGTACCTGCCTGTTACACCGGAGCCAGTGCTGTTCGGAGTTCACTCCGAGGTGGCCGAACATTATGGTGTGGATACGCAGGTGCAGGAGCCGCATGCGACGACGCTCGATTACCTTGTAGCGGCGACCGCTGGCTGACTCACTGGAACCCTGGGGGGCGCGCTGGAAGCGCGCAAGATTCCGGCAGGTGAAGGCCGCCTTGTAGCCGAGGCCGTTGGCGAGATCGAAAAGGATGGACGTATCCTGGTGGTACGCCGGATCCACGTGACTTACCATTTGCGGCTCTCCGCCGAGCAGCACGACGTGGCCATGCGGGCCCATGCTGTCCATGCGGACTCGTGTCCAGTGGCGCGCACGATTAAGGGCTGCGTTGAAATAACCACCTCGCTCGAGCTAGAAGAGGCCGAGCCGAGGCAGTCTTGAGGGTATCAAGGCAGCATCAGGCAGACCCGCGCATCGGCCACTTGTGGCGATCGGGCGCGGGTCTGCGTGGAGCAAGGGTGCTTAGAAGCGTTCAGTGATGGTTTTCGGCTGCGTAAAGAGCAGCAGATAGTCCGGCCCGCCTGCCTTGGAGTCGGTCCCACTCATGTTGAAACCGCCGAATGGCTGCACGCCGACCAACGCTCCTGTGATCTTGCGGTTGAAATACAGGTTGCCGACATGAAAGGTCTGCTTTGCGCGCTCGATGCGTTCTCGTGACCGCGAGATCAAGCCACCCGTCAGCCCGTACTCGTTGTTATTGAAAATCGCCTCGGCATGATCGAAGTCGCGCGCTCGAATAAACGCAAGGACCGGCCCGAAAACTTCCTCACACGATAACCGGCTATCTTCCGGTACATCGGCGACGATGGTCGGCGGGATCAAGTATCCGTCGGAGCCGTCGCCGGTCTCGCCGCCCAACACCAGCCGACCGTCGCTCCGGCCGATCTCGATATACTGCTTGATTTTGTTGAAGGCCTTCTCGTCGATCACAGCGCCCATGAACGTACCCTGCTCCGTCGGGTCGCCGATCGTAAGCTTACGAGTACGCTCCACCACTTTCTCGAGCACTTGGTCATAAACGCTGTCGACAATGATCGCGCGCGAACACGCCGAGCATTTCTGGCCTTGGAAGCCGAACGCCGAAAAGGTAATCGCTTCCGCGGCCAGGTCGAGGTCGGCTGTCTCATCGACAACGATCGCGTCCTTACCCCCCATCTCCAGGATTGTGCGCTTGAGCCAATTCTGGCCAAGCTGACGAACGGAGGCCCGTCCATAAATCCGCAGTCCAATCTCCTTCGAGCCAGTGAAAGCGATAAAGCGCGTCTGTGGGTGATCGACCAGGGCGTCGCCGATGAGCCCACCCGGTCCCGTAATGAAGTTGACGACGCCGGGCGGCAAGGCGCACTCCTCGATCAGCATGTTGACAAAGATCGCGGCGATCGTCGGCGAGGTATGCGCGGGCTTCAGCACCACCGTATTGCCCGCGACAATGGAGGCAACCGTCATCCCCGCCATGATGGCGAGCGGAAAGTTCCAGGGTGGAATGACTGCGCCAACGCCCAGCGGAATGTAGTGCAGCTCGTTATTCTCGTGAGGATACGGCACGACCGGCTGCGGGCCTGCAATCCGCAGCATTTGGTGGGCGTAGTACTCGCAGAAGTCGATTGCCTCGGCTACGTCCGCGTCTGCCTCAGGCCAGCTCTTCGCAACCTCGTAGGTCAGCCAAGCGGCGAGGTCGAACTTGTGCCGCCGCATGACTGCCGCAACCTTCTGGAGATATCCAGCACGCTCGGTCGCTGGAACATAACGCCATGTCTCAAAGGCCTTGGCAGCCGCGCTGACCGCTTGGTTGGCGTGCTCAACCGTTGCTTCGGCGAACCGGCCAATGATCTCCTGGGGCCGTACCGGATTGATCGAACTCGCGGTCTGGTCGGTGGTGATCCGCTCGCCGCCGATGATCAGCGGATAGGAGCGGCCAAGCTGCTGCTGCACGCGCGCAAGGGCTGCGCGGTAGGCCTGGGCATTCGCCTCTATCGAAAAGTCGGTGAAGGGCTCGTTGCGGAATGGCGTCAGCATACAACCTCCTTGTGGTATGCGAATTGAACATAATCTGTCGGCTGATTATAGCACGGGCGATGATGCCATCCGAGGCGCACGCAGTCGAGCGGCAACGCCCCTCGTTCTTCGGGCTCGGCTGGGCCGTACTAGGGTGCTAGCATGGGGTGCCGGCATTTGTGGCCGTGGCGGGGAAAGCCGGCTATCTGCCGGCGCTATGGGCTGCGTGGTGCGCAACGCCCGCGGCTAAGCGACAGAAGGAGTACACGTAGCCCGAGGGCGCATGTACATTACGTCCTGTTATTCGGTTGATCCATTACAGTCGCACGCAACACCGCCAGCAGCCGTTCCTCGGCGTCACCGAGGGGCCCTGGCAGGGTTGCTCCGGCCGCCTGTCGATGGCCACCACCCCCAAAGTGCTGTGCGACCGCCGCGACATCCACGCCGGGTACCGAGCGCAGCGAGACCTTGACCGAGCCATCGCGGCGCTCCTTGAAAAGAGCTGTCGCCTTCAGGCCGCCAAGATTAGCAATATAGTCAGTGATCTCCGCAGCCGCGTCATCTTGCGCGCCTACACTGCGCTGCATAACCTGGGTGACGTGCGTCCATGCGATTGCACCATCTCGCCGGAGCTCCGAAAGCGACAAGCTCAGTAGCTTTGCTGTCTCGAATGGAATGCTTGAGTAAACATCACGCATGATCAGGGCCCGATCTGCTCCCGCCTCGATCAGATCGGCTGCCGCACGCAGCGCCGAGGGCGTGGTATTCGAGGTCTTGAAGCTTTGGGTATCGGTTGTGATGCCCATCAGTAGCGCCGTCGCGATTTCCGGCGTGATCCTGCCGTTCCATGCGCGCAATAGGTCGTAGAGTAGCTCGCAGTTCGACGACCGTGACGCATCGATGAGATTAACGGTCCCTTCGCCACTATTTGTCGCATGGTGGTCGATAATAATTAACGGACGGGCCGCAAGGTAGTCGCGCTGCTCCTGGTAAATCCTGGCAATGCGCTGCACATCGCCGGTATCGACGAGGACGATGAGGTCGACCGTCTCGGGTAACGCCAGGGTCTCACTATAGACAGGTGTCTCGCTGTAAACTTTGATGCGCTCGACGCTGCGCAGTCGCTCGGTGTACAACGGCAGCGGCGTGGGCGCCAGCATGGTAACGTTGTAGCCACACTGTTCCCAGTAGAGGCCGAGGGCAAGCAGCGACCCGACGGCATCGCCATCGGGATTAACATGCGTGATCAACAGAATGTGCCGCTTATCGCGTACGCACTCGGCAATCGCGGGAGCGGCTTCTTGGGCGTTTGTGTACAGCATACATGTTTAGGGGGTGAGCACGACAAGACCGGCTTGACTAGCCTAGCCCCGCATCATCCGTTTCTGGCTTATGAAGATGGTATACCGAATGTCCAGCTCGCTTTTTGACTTCCTTGAGCTTGAGCTGATGCCGCTGTCCTAATCGTGGGATTAGATGGTTGAGCCCGCTCACGATCACAAACCAATAGTCCCCTCCCGGCCGTAGCCGTGCGTATGGTTCCAGCAGGAAATCCTGCTCGATTGCCACATCGCCAATCTTTGCAGGAATGTTCGAGACGATCAGATGGTACTGGCGATCCGGCACACTCTCCATTCCGACGCTGCCAACTGCCTCGGCATTGGTAATCCCATTATGCGCAAGATTGAGCTTGGCATAGCGGATCGCCAAAAGATCTTTGTCGGCCAGCACAACCTGGGCGTCGGGATAGAGCCGTGCCAGAATAATCCCGATTGGTCCATAACCACAGCCCAGGTCCAAGATTGTGCGTGGAGCGTTGGGCTGGAGAAAGCGCAAAAAGACGTCGGTACCCTCGTCGACCTCGAACGATGAAAAGAGCGTATGGGCCACGTCAAAGGTGAATGTGAGGCCCTTGTGCTGATAAGTTATCTGTTTTTTGAAGTAGACGTCCATGCCTGATGGGTAATCAGCTGTCGGCGGGCAACCATCGCTTTTAGCTGATCGCTGCCCGTCCGTAGCTACTCAGTCCCTACTCCTCGTCCAGCTTAGGCGGGTTGACCTTACGCTCTTCCTCGATGTTATGCAGCAGTTCAGTGATGCGCATGGCGTTATCAAGTGATGTGTCGAGATGTAGCCGCAGCTCGGGTACCGTGCGCAGTGTCAGCTCTTCGCCAACGCGACGCCGCAGGTAGCCCTTGGCGTGCTCAAGTGCACGCATCGTCGCCTGCCGCTCGCTGTCGTCGCCCATAACTGAAACCCGCACGTTGGCTCGTTGGAGATCGGGTGTGACGACGACACCGATGACTGTCGCGAAACCAACTCGTGGATCTTTGAGCTCCGACTGAATCACCTCGCCCAGAATACGCTGGATCTCATCGCCAACTTGTTCAGTTCGTTTCGACATATGCTCCCTACCGGAATGCAGAACCGAGAACCAAGAACCGCATAATGTATGCCATCCTTGATTCTCGGTCCTCGGTTCTCGCTCCTCGCGCTAGATGGTTCGCTCGACCTTTTCGGTGCGGTAGAACTCCATCGTATCGCCATTCTGCACGTCGGTAAAGTCGGCTACGACCGCTCCGCACTCGTAGCCGCTCTGCACGTCGCGCACGTCGTCCTTGAAGCGCTTGAGCGACGATAGCTTGCCATCGTGGAGCACAACGCCATTGCGCAGGACGCGTACCTGATCGTTACGGTTGATTTTGCCGTCCGTGACATATAGACCCGCGACAACCTCGCGGCTCGGCAGGCGGAAGGTGTTGCGGACCTCGGCAAAGCCGTTGACCACCTCGCGCTCCTCAGGCGCCAGCATACCCACCAGTGCCAGCTCAAGGTTTTCAAGCAGCTGGTAGATGATATTGTAGAAGCGGATCTCGATGCCGTTCTGCTCCGCCAGCCGTCGCGCCGACGGATCGGGCCGTGTGTTGAAGCCGATAATGATCGCCTTCGACGCGGTTGCCAGGTTAACATCCGACTCCGAGATCGCGCCGGTGCTGCTGTGAATAACTTTCAGCTGCACCTCGTTATGCTTGGTGTTGATCTGCTTGAGCGAGTGCTCGATCGCGCCGATTGAGCCGTTGACGTCCGCCTTGAGCAGAATGTTCAGGTCCTTGACCTGGCCGGCCTGGATCTTTGCATACAGATCGTCAAGTCCAACCGACTTGGTCGGCGCGGACGTGGTCTCAGCCTGGCGCTGGCGCGCCCGCATTCCCGCGATGTCGCGCGCAAGCTCGATCTTGTCAACTACCTGCAAAATATCACCGGCTTGAGGCACCCCGTCGAGGCCCAAAATTTCGACCGGCATCGACGGCTCCGCATGGCGTAGGCGCTTGCCGGCGTCGTTAAACATTGAGCGAATACGTCCGTAGGTCGCGCCGACGAGCACGATATCGTCGAGGCGCAGCGTGCCGTTCTGGACCAACACAGTCGCCACGGTACCACGGTTCTTGTCGAGCTCAGCCTCGACGATCGTGCCGGCAGCAGGCTTGTTCGGGTTAGCTTTGAACTCGTTGATATCGGCGACAAGCAGAATCACCTCAAGCAGATCGCCGATGTTCTTCTTCATCTTGGCCGAGACTTCGACGCTTGGCACGTCACCACCCCACTGCTCGACCACCACGTCGGCGTTGGCTAGCTCTTGGCGCACACGATCGGGATTTGCGCCAGCCGCGTCGATTTTGTTGATGGCAACAATCATCGGCACCTTCGCCGCCTTGACGTGCGAAATTGCCTCCAGCGTCTGAGGCATCACGCCGTCGTCCGCCGCCACCACCAGCACGACGATGTCCGTTACCTGCGCACCGCGGGCACGCATGGCGGTAAACGCCGCGTGGCCGGGTGTATCCAGGAAGCTAATCTTGCGGCCATGCACGTCGACCTGATAGGCGCCGATGTGCTGAGTAATGCCGCCGGCCTCGCCCTCGGCTACGCGCGTCTGCCGGATCGTATCAAGCAGCTTGGTCTTGCCGTGGTCGACGTGGCCCATGATCGTGACGACCGGCGGACGCGGGCGGAGATCTGCCGGGTCTTCTGCTGCCAGCACTTCCGCAATCGAGTCGTAGATGCCGGCCATCTTCTCGGGCACGTACTCGGTCGTTTCGATGCCGAACTCGGCCGCCATCAGCGCCGCGGTCTCGTAATCAAGCTGCGAGTTGATGTTGGCCATGATGCCGTTCTTAATCAACTCTTTCATGATATCGCCGGCTCCAACGCTGAGCGCCTCGCTGAGCTCGCGCACGGTCATAGTTGGCGCAAGCTCAACCGGGCCGCGTGGACGTACTGGTCCTCGCGCTACCGGTGCTGCTGCAGGTCCACCACGACCCGCCGTCGGTGCCGGACCACCACGCCCGCCTTGATTGCCATAGCGTTGGCCACCGCCTTGCGGTCCACGACCACCACCGCCTTGGTTTCCATAGCGCTGGCCACCGCCCTGCTGGGGGCCACGACCACCGCCGCCCTGCTGGGGCCCGCGACCACCGCCGCCGTTGCCCTGCGGCCGTCCGCCGCCGTTGCTGCCTTGACCCTGCGGGCGCTGGCCGAAGCCGCCATTGCCCTGGGGACGCGCACCAGCATTACCCTGCTGCGGCCGTCCACCTTGCGCCGGACCACTCTGTGGGCGGCTACCCTGGGCAGGACCGCCCTGCACTGGTCCACCTTGCCCTGGTCCGCCCTGGGGACGATTCCCTTGTGTCGGACCGCCTTGCGCTGGTCCCCCTTGGGGCCGCGGCTGACTCGTCGCCTGGGGGCGCGGTTGCCCTTGCTGCTGAGGACGCGGTTGCCCTTGCTGCTGAGGACGCTGGCCTGTACCCTGCGGGCGCTGCCCGGTGCCTTGTGGTTTGTTTGGCGCGTTTTCGGTACGCGTCGTCCCATCTTCGGCAGAGGGATCACGTCGTTTTAGCGGAATACTCATGCCGCGCTCCTTTCAGAAGAACAAAGGGGATGCGTTGCAGGCGCCTCCCCTTTGTTCGATTATATATGTACAACCTGTTATTAAACAGCGCTTTTACATAGCGGGCACCGATGCTGCATCGTCTTTATCGCCCGCCACGCCGTACGGTAACGTCGTCGCATGCTCCTGCAACGCGCGTCGATCGTCGGCATCCAACATTTCGATTTTAAGTGCTCGTTCCACGGCTTTACGCTTCAGCGCTGTTTCCCAGCAAGTCCGCTCTGCGCATAGATATGCACCTCGGCCTGCCCGCTTCCCCGTAGGGTCAACTGCGACGTGTCCGTCTGGCAGACGCACGAGCCGCGTCAGGCCACGCTTTGTATCTACTTTACGGCACGCGATGCAGGTACGCTGTGGTACATGCTTCGTCCGTACAGGTTGTCGCTGCTTCGTTGCCATAACAGACGGTGCTGCGCACACCGCTAAACCGAACATAATATATTATACCAGCTAACAGGCAATCAGGTTTCAGAGCCGACGCGAAGTATCTCCTAAGACCCGTTGCCTGAGACCCGACGCCTACTCTTCTTCAACGATGTAGCTCGCGATCAGCTTATCGTTGTAATAAATATTAATCTTGTCTTGCACAGCCCGTACGTCGACGCTCTGCCCAATGAGCTCAGATGGCAGCGGCCCCAAGTCGAGGTTCTGGAAGCGAACCATGCCATTTGACCCAACCTTGCGCTGCTCGACCTTTGCCAGTGACAGCGCGGACTCGAGCGCGATCGCCTCGGATTGAGCGGCCTCACGCACCTCGGCCATCTCGCGCTCTTCTTCCAAAAGCTCCGACGCGCTCTTAATATCGATGCGCCAGCCGGTAAGCTTAGCCGCTAGGCGCACATTCTGGCCTTCTTTCCCGATGGCCAGCGATTGCTGCTTGTCGGGCACGATCACGACCGCTGACTTCTCGTCTTCGTTCAGCTGTACTTCAACTGCCGTCGCCGGCGACAGGGCATTCGAGATAAAGGTCCGAATATCCGGCGACCACTGCACTACGTCAATCTTCTCGTTGTTAAGCTCGTTGACAATATTCTGGATGCGGATGCCGCGCATGCCTACGCAGGAGCCCACCGGGTCGACGCCTTCTTGACGTGCCGCGACGGCGACCTTGGAGCGTACGCCCGGCTCGCGGGCGATCGACTTGATCTCCACCGCGCCGTTGTAGATCTCCGGCACTTCCATCTCGAACAAGCGCTTAATCAAATCACGGTTGGAACGCGATACAATCAGCCGCGGCCCGCGCTCTTCCCGCTTAATCTCTTGCAGGTACACCTTCAGCCGCTGACCTGGATAGTAGCGATCCGATGGGCTTTGCTCCTTCGGGGGCAGCACCGCCTCGGCCTTGCCCATCTCCAAGATCACGTTGCCCTTGGCGTGACGCTGCACCGACGCCGTTACGATCTCGCCTTCGCGGTCCATGAACTCGCCGTAGACGTGATCACGCTCGACCTCTTTAATGCGCTGGAGCACAACCTGCTTTGCGGTCTGGGCGGCAATGCGGCCGAAGTCGTTGGGCGTTGACTCGACCATGACCATCTCGCCGATCTTGGCATCCGGCCGGATTTTGCGCGCGACTTCGAGTGCTAGCTCAAAGCGATCGTCGTCGACTTCTTCTACGACTTGCTTTTCCGCAAACACGCGCGCATCGCCAGTTGTCGGATCAATCTTGACCGACACCTCCATTGGAGGTGGATTTTGACCTAGGTAGCGCTTGTATGCGGTGACGAGTGCCTGCTCGACTACCTCTTGCACCGACTCGCGGGGTATTCCGCGCTCCGCGGCAATCTGCGAAATAGCAGCGTAGAAATCGCTTTTCATGGTGTCCTTCGCCTCGGGCCGTCAACAATGAGAAACGTGGGGCGTGCCCACGTTTCGCGACGTATCTCGTAGACTATAGTATACCACCGCGCTGTGGCATCTGCAACTACTGCGAGCCGCTCGGAGCCGGATAGCTGGCGGGTGGGAGCACCTGGTAATCGGGTGCCGGATAGCTGGCGGTGCCCGCGTCGCTCGCGGCGGCTGGAGCCGACGTGGCCGGCGCAGGTGAGGTGCCGGTGTCGCTTGGACTCGAGCCACATGCCGCGACCCCCAACAAAAGCAGTGCGGCTGCGACCGCCCGCAAAATCATCGTCATACATCCTCCTAAGCTAGCGGTCAGCGAGCTAGTCGTAGCCCGCCGCTGGTGGTCGCATGCGACCCCACTTTCTCAGGGCGAGCATACTAGCGCAACTAGCGCAATCGTGCAACCGCCGTGCTGATGCCAATCAGCAAAAAGAGCGCGATGGCCAGCAGATTGGGAAGTACCTGAAAGGCGAGCAATCCACCCAAAATCATCGCGACGGCGACCGTGATCTGCATTGGCCGCCCGCGCTTGCTGCGCGTCGCCCAGTCGACGCTCCGGACGATGAGCTCTGCCGCGGCTGGTCCAACGGCAAAAATAATCAGAAACAGGAAAAACCCTCCGCCCACCAGCGCAATCAGCCCGGCTGCGAGCGCCGAGACAACCAATGCCACGAGGCCGCCTTTGATCAAATCAAGCGGTGCGATCTTGTAGTTGACCGCGCGGCGTCCCTTACGGCACTCGGGACAAAGCTGCCCAACCGCCGCTGGCGTCGAGCAGCGCACACAGATCGGCCGCCCACATGCCGTACAGTGTAGTGCCGTCTCGACCTCAGGGTGGCGGTAACAATGCTCGACTTGCTCTTCTACCGGCAGCTTAGCGACAACGCCTAGCCGACGCTGGGCGTCGCGCAAACCATCGACCGCCTCCACATTTGAAGGGTCCAGCGACACGGCGCGCTCGAATGTCGTTCGTGCGGCCTCGTAGTCGCCAACTCGAATGGCGGCACGACCCGCACGGATCAGGCCGCGAACTTCTTCGGTTGAATTAAGGCTAGTATCTGACATGCTCATGATTATAAAGTACCCCACCCCAAGGACGCTACGTATCCACGAAACGATGCCGCGCGACCGTTATTTTCGCAAAACGCTGCTATAACTGTATACAGGATCTTAAGTCGTATCGATCCTACCTGTTGTTCTGGGAGCACCCATGCGAATTGTTGTGATTGGTAGCGGCTTCGGCGGCTTAGCCGCGGCCGTTCGACTCCAGCGCCGTGGCCACGACGTGCTGCTGTTAGAAAAGCGCGACAAACCCGGCGGACGGGCCTATGTCTACGAGCAAAACGGGTTCACCTTTGACGGCGGGCCAACCGTGATCACAGCCCCCTGGCTGATCGAGGAGCTCTTCGAAAACGCTGGTCGTCGTACTGAAGATTACGTACAGCTGCTGCCCGTAGATCCATTTTATCGCATCTTTTTCCATGACGGCTCGTATTTCGACTATAACGGCAACCACGAGCAGATGGCCAACCAAATCGGCCAGTTCAATCCCGCAGATGTTCCCGGCTACCAGGAGTTTGTGCGCCGCACTGAGCAGATTTTCGACGTTGGCTTTACGCGCCTGGCCGACGAGCCATTTCTTAAGCCTTGGGACATGGTCAAGATTATCCCCGACATGGTGAAGCTCGAGTCGTACCGCACCGTGTATGGCTTTGTGAGCCAGTTTGTGAAGGATGAGCGAACGCGCCAGGTGTTATCGTTCCATCCACTGCTGGTCGGCGGCAATCCGTTCCAAACGACGTCAATTTATACGTTGATCCACTTCCTCGAGCGTAAGTGGGGCGTTACCTTCGCCAAGGGTGGAACGGGAGCCGTAGTTAATGGCTTGGTCCAGCTGTTTGAGGAGCTGGGCGGCGAACTGCGGCTCAATAGCGAGGTCGAGGAGATAGTTGTCGACGAGCGGACCGGCAAGGCCACAGGTGTGCGCCTCGACGATGGTCGGGTCGAAAAGGCAGATATTGTCGTTTGTAATGGCGAGGTCGCTTTCGCGTACAACAAGCTGCTGCCAGCCAAGTTCCGCAAAAAATGGACCGACCGACGTTTAGCGCGGACGCGTTACTCGATGTCGTTAGTGGTGATTTACTTTGGCACCGATCGCCAGTACCGCGGCGCCGATGGTCCTGAGCTCAAGCACCACGACATTATCCTTGGTCAGCGCTACAAGCCACTGCTGGACGATATTTTCACCAAAAAGCAGCTGGCCGATGATTTCTCGCTCTACCTGCATATGCCCACACTTACCGATCCGTCGCTGGCGCCTCCAGGCTGTGAAAGCTTCTATGTGCTGTCGCCGGTGCCACATTTAGGCGACGGCACGAACTGGGAGGATGCTGCCAAACCATACCGCGATAGGATCATGCGTTTTCTTGAAGAGCGCTACCTGCCAAATCTTAGTAAGCATATTGTGGCGGAGCACATGATTACGCCACGGCACTTCCACGATACACTCAACTCGTATCTCGGGAGCGCCTTCTCGGTCGAGCCGATCTTGACGCAGTCGGCCTGGTTTCGTCCTCATAATCAAAGCGAAGAGGTGCCTAATCTGTACTTTGTCGGTGCGGGCACGCATCCTGGTGCGGGACTGCCCGGCGTGCTCTCCTCGGCGCGGATTGCGGAGAAGCTCATCTGTGGCGGCTACGCTTCACCCAATCCACCGGTCGGACACCAGGAGCTCGTCAGCGCGCAATAAAAACGACCCACGCAGGAGAGCTGTGGCTAACAAGCCGTGTGCGTCTTGCGTGGGTCTTGGACGATTGTGTCGACTATTGCCCCGACTCGGCTCCTAAGCGTCCAAGCAACACCTTGTACGGCTGCGGCTTGTCGGGATGATACTCGAAGCGCGCCCGCTCGAACCACTGGGTCTGGCCAGTGAAGCCATCGCGGTTCGACTCGACGTTGACGCCGGTGAGCGGCAAGCCAAAGAGCGCGAGGCTTTCTCGGAAGCTCACCCCCGGGTCGCCGAACTCAACGCCGTGTGTCCGCCAGTAGCTCAAGAACGGCTCGCAGATGTTGTGCTGCGTTTCGGGGAAATACAGACAGCCGGCTCTTGGTTGTTCCCGTGGCAGGGTTTCCCATGGACGGCCCTGCTGAACCAAGATATCGGCGCCTAGGCGTCCAAGCAGGACATCATACGGCCATGGCTTCTCCGGGTGGAGCTCCAGCCGGTTGCGCTCGAACATTTGCATGCGGTAGGTGCCGTCAAGCGTTTGCCGGTCACCCTCAGGGCTCAGCGGGAACCCAAAGACTGGCAAGCCGCCGTTACCATTCCAATATTGGAGCAGTCGTCCGCTCACGCACTGATTGGTTTCCGCAAAGCGCTGGTCGCACGCAGGGGGCGCTGGCGGAGCTGGTGCAGGAGCTGGCGGTGCAGGGGCCGGCGGTGGTGTAGCTCCTGTGGCCGAAATCGAGCGATAGAAAATCTCGTCGACGTCTTGGCCGCGCTGACCACGCTGGTAGAAGACATGCGCAACAGCATTCGCTCCCTCGCCCGAAACCACGAGCGTGCTGCGGCTGTTCCACCCGCCGCTATTCTCCGAAACGTTCACTGGTACCATAAAGCCCGGCTGCCCTGCGAGCCTGGCGCTGTAGTAAATGTCCCGTCCGCCACCGGAGCGCTCCGACCAGGTCACGTGCACACCGCCCGAGTTGTCGACCGCAACCGAGGGTGGATAGGCGGCATCGCCATTGGTGGTGCGAACGTTCGCCTGCTGGCCCCAGCTCTGTCCCGCTCCACGTGCCACATGTTGAATAATCCAGTTGTCGCCGTTTTGCCGTCGATAGACCACATGCTGGGCGTTGGCCCCATCAACAACGATCGAGGGGTCCGCCACATAGCCGCCAGCGCCGCCGATGTTCCCTAGATTCCAGCCCGAGCCGTTCCAATCGGCGTAGCGCGCGGTGTTCTCGTTTGCGCCGCCCTGACGGAGATACCAGACGACGTGCGGCATACTGTCCGGACCGATGGCGATGTCAGGCCCGAACATGTTGCCGGATTGCCGCGCCAGGTCGCCGCCGAAGTTCCAGCTGCGGCCACCATCAGTCGAGCGACGATAGCGAATAACAGTGCCATCTGCGTCACGCCAGACAACCCACAGAGATCCGTCGGGTGCTGCCGCGAGGCGAACCGGGTTGGGGAAGTTATCTTCGGCGATTAGCAGCTTGCCCGACCACGCGCCACCATTCGGTTTGCTACGATGGTAGATGCGATTGCCACCCGCATACACAATATGGGTTGTGCCGTCGGGTGTAACTGCCACGTCCGGCCACTGCTGGGCGGTCTTTGTGCCATCCTCGAAGCGGTCGGCGCCTGGCCAACCAGCCCCGACCGCTTTTTCGCTGTACAGTACGGCATTATCCCCACGCTCGCCCCATACAACCCTCACCGTCCCACCAGCTAGAACGGCTTGCGGTGCTTCCGAATGGCTGCCAGTGTTCGTTACATTTTCTTGCGCACCGGCTGTCGCCGCAACGACACTCACCGCAGGTACAGTGCATAGCGATGTAAGCGCAAGTCCAAGCAGAGCGGTGAGTCTAGTCAACGATACGAAATGTCGCAAGCAAATCCTTCTCTTTCCGCCGTTTGCCGGCATACAAAAGCAGCAGGCTTTCGTGCTCTCATCACGGCCGCTCCTCCAAGGAGCGTAGGGCGCGTGTTATAGCACACATGGTTGGATTGGGCAACGCGAGCGTTGCTAGTGGACGCTCGTTCGCTATAATACATAGCATCTTTTTGAGGAGAGCTCCATGCTGCGAACGCATACTTGCGGTGAGCTGCGGGCCGAGCTGGCAGGCGAAACGATAACGCTTGCCGGCTGGGTCAATCGCCGCCGTGATTTTGGTCCACTTATTTTCGTCGATCTACGCGACCGTTATGGTTTAGTGCAAGTGGTGGTCGACCAAACGACGCATCCCGATGCACACGCGGCGCTAGAACAGGCGCGTAACGAATATGTCCTTCAGGTAACCGGCGTGGTCCGCATGCGCGATGCGGACAAGCGTAATCCGAATATTTCAACGGGTGAGATCGAGGTTGTCGCCGAGGCGGTTGAGGTGCTCAATCCGTCCAAGCAGCCGCCGCTGGTTGTCGCACGTGACGCCAACGAGGACGAAGCGCTGCGGCTGAAGTACCGCTACATCGATCTGCGCCGCGCGCGGATGCAGCGGAATATTATTCTGCGCCATCAGACGATCAAGTTTATCCGTGACTGGATGAGCGAGCGTGGCTTCTTGGAGATCGAGACGCCGATGTTGATGGCCTCAACACCCGAGGGCGCCCGCGACTACCTGGTCCCGTCGCGGCTGCATCCAGGCGAGTTCTATGCGCTGCCACAGTCGCCGCAGCAGCTTAAGCAGCTGCTGATGGTCGCCGGCTTCGATAAATATTTTCAGATTGCGCGGTGCATGCGGGACGAGGACCTGCGTGCCGATCGTCAGCCCGAGTTTACTCAGCTGGATATCGAGATGAGCTTCGTGGAGCAGGAGGACGTCCTGCGGCTGGTCGAGGACCTAATGACGGCGCTGGTGCCCGCGGTGACGCCATACAAGCGCATTATCTCGCCCTTCCCGCGCCTGACCTACCATGAGGCTATCGAGCGCTTCGGCTCCGACAAGCCCGACCTGCGCTATGGCATGGAGCTCGTCGACGTCTCCTCGATCGCGGCGGAGTCGCAGTTTGGCGTCTTCACGCAGGCGCTGGCCAACGGTGGTCAGGTTAAGGGGATCAAGGCGCCGGGATGCGGTGGCTATTCACGCAAGCAGCTGGACGAGCTGAACGTGGTTGCCCAGGCCGGTGGAGCCAAGGCGGCTGCCACACTGGCAATCGAGGCTGACGGTGCGCGCGGCTCGATTGCTAAGTTCTTCGACGCCGACCAGATCGCGGCACTGGTGCAAGCCTTTGAGGCGCAGCCGGGCGACCTCCTGGTGTTTGTCGCGGATAAGCGCGACGTCGTGGCGGCGAGCCTCGACAAGCTGCGCCGTGAGTTCGGGCGCCGGCTGAACCTGGCCGACCAGGACTTGCTGGCCTTTGCGTGGGTGGTCGATTTCCCAATGTTCGAATACAACGCGGAAACGGGGATCTGGGACGCCAATCACCATCCGTTCTGCATGGTTAATCCCGAGGATGTCGAGAAGCTCAACCGCAACGAGCTCGAGGGTGTGCGGGCCGCCGCCTACGATCTGGTATGCAACGGCTATGAGCTCGCGTCGGGCTCGGTGCGTATCCACGACCGCGCGATTCAGCAGCGCATCTTCGACCGGTTGCCCTACACGCCCGAGGAGATTCAGCGTCGCTTCGGGCATATGCTGGAAGCGTTTGAGTACGGCGCCCCGCCACATGCCGGGATCGCGCCGGGTGTTGACCGCATTCTGGCGCTGCTTTGCGACGAGGACAATATCCGGGAGGTTATCGCTTTCCCGAAGACCCAGCGGGTTGAGGATCTGATGATGAACTCACCGTCGCCGGCTACCGAAAAGCAGCTGCGTGAGCTACATCTGCGGATCGTAACCGACGACGCGTAGCGCGCTTCTCCACCGTGTACTAAAGCCCCCGTGGCGGACCTTCAAACCCGCGTAGCGGGGGCTTTACTCTGGGTCGCGTTAAATAGCAAGGGCATACCCAGCTCGCTCCTCACGAGCACATGAGCGAAAGGTGTCCGTAAGGGGTAATTATAGCATCCCCATCAGCTATTCCGCGGGGCGCACCTCGACCGATCCGTTATCGGAAATAATCACGCCGATATGATCCAGCGTGCCGGCGATGCTGACCTCGACGTCGTAGATCGTGGCCGTCTCATTCGTTGTGGTATCAAGCAGCTTGATGGCGTCGACGGGTGCGGGGTACTGCTCGTCGCCGGCGCGGCCGGCATCCGCGGGCGCAACTTGGGTAGGCTCCGCGCTCTGCTTCTCGCGGGCCCATGCCTGCGCTGCGTCGATAATCACCTGCTGTGCGTTCGGATCAAGCGCCTGAAGGGCCCAGTCCAGGGTAATGTTCGTGCGTTCCATGCGTCCAAACTCCTCGGCTACTCGTTATTGCCGGGCTTCACTTCAAGCTATAGGCCATCAAAACGACGCTGGGCTAGGCGGATGCCTAGCCCAGACGATTGGAGTGTGCCTAGGTCGATACAGCTAGACTAGCCGCTTGACGATTTCGACGCCGTTCTGCTCCATGTGATGGAGAAAGACAACATGGTGAAAGTCGGCGGGATGGGGCCGTATGCCCAGCTGCTCAGCAGTCTCCATTGAGACATCGTACGTGTCAACGCACTCTTCGACCAGCACAACGCGGCGTCGGAGCTGCCGGGCGTTGGCGTCCATACGCAGGTGCAGCGCGAGATTGTAGGTGCACAAGTCAGTGCAATCGCCCGTGACAATATACGTCTCCACCTCGGGATGCTCGCGCACCCATCCCGGCAGCGCCGTGTCGACGAAGGCGCTGAGGGCATTCTTCTCGATAATCGTGAACTCATCGCTGAAGGGGAGCGCCTTTAGCTCGTCTACGGTTTCGGCCTCGCGCGTGCCGCGCACACAGTGCGGTGGATACGCCGTGAACTCGACTGCATCGGGCTCGTGAGTATCCTGGGGCAGCACAAAGTGCCGCACTCCGTGCTGGTGCAGCCTGGTAAAGAGCTGCGCAATTGGCGTGACGATCTGGTTAACCCGTGGGCTCGCAAGCGCCCCTTCATTGCAAAAGCCGACAACCACGTCGACGCACATGACGGCAACATTCGCGGGATTGGCGCCTATGAGCTCATCTAGGGCCAGCTCTGGGAGATTGCTCTGCCATTCCTCCAGATAACGCAGAAACGGTGCCGACGACTCAACAAAATTTTGCATAGGATGCCTCCTTTGTCTTGCTGTTGGTGTGCTGCTTTCAACCAAGGCCGAAAGCGGCGGCCAATATTACGCTTCAGTCAGACAGAGCTCAAGTAGGGCCTGACGATATACATTGTAGTTATCGGGTCCCCAGAGGACAAAGCGAACCAACGTAATGAAACTGTGCGTTTGGAGGTACTCGATCACGGTCGTCAACGCAATCCGGGCTGCTTCTGGCAGTGGATAGCCATAGATTCCCGTGCTGGTCGAGGGGAACGCGAGCTGCCGGAGGCCGTGCTCTTCCGCAAGAGCGAGACTCGACCGGTAGGCGCGGGCCAGCAGCTCAGGCTCGCCGCGGGTCCCGTCCTTATATACCGGACCCACTGTATGGATGATATGCTGCGCCGGCAGACGGTAGCCTGGTGTAATCTTCGCCTCCCCGGTACGACAGCCACCCAACGTGGCGCATTTCGCGAGAAGCTTTGGCCCGGCTGCCCGATGGATCGCTCCGTCGACGCCACCGCCACCGAGCAAGGTTGGGTTCGCTGCATTTACAATCGCGTCGACAGCTTGCTCGACAATGTTGCCTTGGATGAGCTCGAGCCGAGCATTATTAATTGTGCACTGCATCTTATCGCTCGCTTTCTGGAGGGGACTCGAGTCGTGCCTCCCGCCATCGAAACACAAAGTCCCCTTCACGGCGGCTTGAGCAGAAGCGATAAAGGGCAGCCGGTCTGCCTCCGCTTTCACGTTGGCCGCCAACAGGCTCGAGTACGCCCGCCTCTTTGATCTTCCGATAAAAGTTCCCGCGGTCCAGCGTTTCTCCCAAGATTTGCTCGTAGGTTTGCTTAAGCTCCGGCAGCGTAAAAACTTCGGACAGTAGTTGAAAGGCAAGTGTCGTGTACTCCAGCTTCGAGCGCAGGCGGTCCAGGGCGAAACGCAAGATCTCATGGTGATCGAAAGCCAGCGCCTGGGGCAGCGATCGGGTGGAAAACCAGCCTATATCGGAAGATTCGTGCGAACCATTGATCTGATGCTGGTCGGCACGGACGAGGGCAAAGTAGGCGACGCTGATGACCCGCGTGCGTGGATCACGATCAGGTGCGCCAAACGTGTACAGCTGCTCCAGGTAGACGTCGTGTAGCCCCGTCTCTTCTTCGAGCTCACGGCGGGCGGCATGCTCTAGCGCCTCGTGCAGCTTGACAAATCCACCTGGGATTGCCCACACCCCTTGGTAGGGTGGATAGCGCCGCTTAAGCAACAGCACATGCAAATCGCGCTCCTGTAAGGTGAAGATCACCACGTCGACCGTCACTGCTGGCCGATCGGGTGGAGCAAATGCTGCATCGGGCCCTTCCAGCATGCCAATTCCTTTGTGTTAGACTTACACAAACAAAGCATACAAAGCTCGAGCTGATCTGTCAAGCCTAAATAAACGATCGTACGACGAGGGGAGTCCGGAGATG
>JADDQE010000025.1 GCA_016781525.1 bacterium
CCGAGTGCGCGATTTGAATGCGGGGATTGACGTTTGCTAGCGATAGTTATAGCATTGGAACTGTTATAAGGCTCGAAGTGTACTTTCGCTTGAAATAAGCGGTGGGGCCCTGTAAACGAGGATGTTGATCTAGCGGATCTAACACAGATTCTCGGCGAGTTTGCGGCGGAACTTATGCAACAGGGTCCAGGCACGCTTTTTCACATGCTCCACAAATCCGATCTGTCGATGCCGCAGCTGGTAACTCTACTCTTTGTGCGTCGCGGTGGGGTCGCGTCAATCTCCAGCATCAGTCAGCATCTCAATCTTTCGCTGGGCGCTACAAGCCATCTTGTCGATCGGCTCGTAGTCGCCGGGTTTGTGGAGCGTGCCGAGGATCAGAACGATCGACGCCAAAAATAGGTGACGCTCACGCCGACAGGCCGGTCACTGATTGCAGAAATTGGCCAAGCGCGGGTGGAAGACATGGCGCGGCGCCTAGTGGTATTGC
The DNA here is from genome assembly GCA_016781525.1 of bacterium. Classification (GTDB taxonomy): domain Bacteria; phylum Chloroflexota; class Chloroflexia; order Chloroflexales; family Kallotenuaceae; genus LB3-1. The sequence continues at coordinate 491 of JADDQE010000025.1, forward strand.
CCCAGCCGCTCCTAAACAGGTTGATCAACACGATGGGTGAAGCTGTGCGCTACCTGCAAACAACAGATCAGAGCAGCGACGGGCTTGTCCCAGGTCCCGGAACACTAATAAGTGCGGCCACCAGGCAGTGATTCTTTCTCTCTGGTAGGAGCCGCCTTCCTGCTGCTCGTGTTTGCCCTGCCGGAACTGCCGCTGCGCACGAGCAATTGCCCCGGCGCGCCCGCCGGATCTGCTTGAGCTTCGTCACGTTCCCTTCGGCTACGCCGTTGCTGTAAGGCAGCTCGACCGTCGCCCGCACAAGGTATGCACTTTTGGCCCGGAGGGCGAGATGAACCCCGCCCCTGCTAGGAAGAGATGGGGGCGGGGTGGTTATGTGGCTCTAATAGAGAATGGCTATTCGTGTAGCCTAACGAGTTAGGTGCGGCGGGCTTGTCGGCTAGCCTGAGATGAAACGCGTGTTAATGAACGATCGGAACAGGCTAGCGCTAGCACATCAACGGCCTCTTAGTCTCACGGTACGTGAGATGTCATCCTGCGCATAGCCCCCATCTGGCGCATAAGCGTCAACAGAAACCCTCGCGTAGGCTGGTCCTCCAACATATGGACCACTGTCTCCAGTCACACTTATACGCACTGTAGTTGCCCCGTCACATTCCATGGAATTTCCACCACCACCTCGATTCGTTAGGCGTCCCTTCTTCTGCGCGAGTGATGCAAACACGTCGACATAGGCAAGGCGGGAACATGTGATGGTCATGGAGAGGGAAACAACGCCAGTACGTGGGTTAAATGAGCCACGTGAACTGATTGTGACATCAACCTCTAGAGGTGGCGGGGGGAGAGCACCAATATCAATCGAGAACGTTAAAGCGCCACCAGACCCACTCGAATATGCCCCGAGCATGAAGTAGTACGTTACACCCACTTGAGCGTGGAACCCGACATAGGATTGCAGACTGTCCGAGTCATCATTGCAATTGATTTGCTCTAGGGCACCCCGTTCACCTGTATATATGCATTGTCAATCAAAAAACGGTTGAAATGGAGGTTTTTTTATAGTCGGTAGTGACACTAGAATGACGGATCAAAGGTAGTGTGGCAACAACCCGATCCCCACCCAGGCAGCCATTCGGTAGCCTCGCCAATTGCTGTTTCTCATCCATTACTCCACAACGCTTTGATGCAGCATACAGCAACGCTTGTGCCTCACTCGCTCGCGTGTTGCTCGTTCGCCTTCAAGCACGCAGCGCTCTGAATATATCAGCCTCCCAGCTATTGTTCTTGACAGGTCAACCTACAATACGGCCACGCACGGAGCATAGCGATGAGCCATACAATGGCGGATGTAGTGATCTGCGGCGCGGGAATCGCCGGTATAGCGGCCGCTTATTTTCTAGCCGTGCAACAGGGCATCCGGAACGTCGTTGTGGTCGACGAGCGGCCGCCGCTCTCGCTCACCAGCGATAAGTCGACCGAGTGTTACCGCAACTGGTGGCCCGGTCCTGGTCCCGCGATGGTGCAGTTGATGAACCGGAGCATCGACCTGCTGGAGGAGCTGGCGGAGCGGAGTGATAACGTATTTCGGATGAATCGTCGGGGCTATCTCTATGCCACGGCCGATACGTCCCAAGCGCTAGCTTTTCAGCGCTTGGGTGCTGAGGCAGCCGCCGCTGGAGCCGGTGAGCTACGGATTCATGGTCCCGAAGCGTCAGTCTCCCGTTATAAGCCGGCATTGCCGACAGGTTTTACGAATCAACCCACTGGTGCCGATCTGATCCTCGACCAGCGGTTGATCCGCGAGCACTTTCCCTATTTGTCCGAGCGGACCATCGCCGTGATCCATGCGCGTCGCTGCGGCTGGCTGAGCGCTCAGCAGCTCGGTATGCATCTGTGGGAGGCTGCCCATAGTCACGGTGCCCGCTTCCTGCGTGGACGGTTGGACGGGATACGCCTCCAGCGCGGCCGTGTAACCGGTGTGCAGGTCAGCGGCCAGAGCCACAGCTCAATCATTAGCACGCCCGTCTTTGTGAATGCAGCTGGTCCGTTTGTCGCCGAGGTGGGCCGGATGCTCGGCGTGGAGCTGCCGGTCTTTGTGGAGCCGCACCTCAAAATTGCGTTCGATGATCACCTCGGCGTCGTACCGCGTGATGCGCCCCTGCTGATCTGGACGGACCCGACCGCACTTGTTTGGTCCGAGGCTGAGCGTGCCGAGCTTGCCGCCGATTGTGACCTGCGTCGATTACTGGACGTTTTTCCGGCAGGGGTTCATACTCGTCCCGAAGGCGGCATGGATAGCACGATGGCGCTCATCTTGTGGTCGTACCATGCCGAGCCGACGTCGCCGCGCTTCCCGCTCGCGGTTGACCCCCACTATCCGGAAATTGCGCTGCGTGGTCTTGCGGCTATGTTGCCGGATCTTGCGCGCTACTTCGGCCGCGGACCCAGGCCGATCGTCGACGGCGGCTATTATACGAAGACCCATGAGAATCGTCCGCTGATTGGCCCGCTGCCGGTCGAGGGGTCGTATATCATCGGAGCGTTATCGGGATACGGGATCATGGCGAGCTGTGCTGCTGGGGAGCTATTGGCTGCGCATGTCGTGGGTGCTCGCCTGCCGAGCTACGCGCCGGCCTTCGCCCTTGCCCGATATGACGATCCCGAGTATCAGCGGCTGCTTGCCGGCTGGAGCGACTCGGGCCAGCTTTAGCGAGTGCCGTCTCCACTACGTTGATCGAGCAGCAGGGGCTGGATGATTACGCAAACGTGCTAACCGACTGAGCTGGGCGTCGCGTCCTTTCGCATCCCCCGAACCCAAGCAGAGCTAGACACTGCGCACGTGTCTGTGTGATATGTTAAGCTCCCTTGTAACTGTTAGAGTGAAAGGGTAACCCATGACACGCCTTGCCGGACTGTATCCTCCAATCCCCACGCCATTCGAGGTCGAGGAACGAATAGCGTTCGATAAGCTTGCCTCGAACCTTGAGCAATGGGCGGCCCAGCCCATCGACGGAGTAGTCATGCCGGGTTCGAACAGTGAGGCGGCATTTCTTTCCGTGGCGGAGCGTATCGATATTTGGCGTGTCTGCGGCGAGGTGCTCCGCAGCAGGGGCAAGCGATTGATCGCCGGCACCGGAGCCGAGACGACCGCTGAGACGATTATGCTAACCACTACCGCTGCAGATCTGGGCGCCGAGGCGGTGCTGGTGTTGCCGCCGTACTTTTACAAGCCGGCACTGACTCCGGAGGTGCTGCTGGCGCACTACCGTGCTGTTGCCGATGCTTCGCCACTGCCAATTCTGGTCTACAATGTTCCCGCGTTTACCGGCATCGATTTTTCGGTGGAGACGATGCTTGCCCTTGCCGAGCATCCACAGATTGTCGGCGCGAAGGACAGCAGCTCAAACGTGATCAAGCTGGCGGCTATATTGGCCGCACGCCCTGATTTCCAGGTGTTCGCTGGTACCGGCAGTGCGCTCCTGCCTTTCCTCAGCCTTGACGCGGTCGGTGGGATCATGGCCCTAGCGAATATTGCTGCTGCCCCGCTGCGCCAGCTCATGGATGCGTTTGCGAGCGGCCGGCTCGACGCGGCGCGGGAAATCCAGCTGCGGTTGGTCGGGATTAACAATGCCATCACGACGCGCTTCGGGGTCTCGGGGCTGAAGTACGCGATGGATCGGGTAGGCTTGTACGGCGGACCGACGCGTCGCCCGCTGCTACCGCTGCAGCCCACGCAAGCTCAGGAAATTGATCGCCTGCTTGCGGCGGCTCAGCTTCCGGTTGTCGGGTCTTAACAGGCTGGTCGAACGCCCGCCCCGGTAGGTGGCAACTGGAACATGATTACAACGGGCGTTTGGAGCGTCGGTTATCTACCCATGTGGCCCAGCTCCACATGGAGAGGGCGCACGAATGAGAGCACAGATTGATCCGGCCACACGAATCGGGCTCGTTTCCTTGAGCGTCGGCAACCTTGAGCGTTCGCTGAGCTACTATCAACAAAATATCGGGCTTGTCTTGCTTGGTCATGCTGGCGATACTGCTACACTCGGTGTTGGGAGTACGCCTCTGCTAAGGCTGCGGGAAGTGCGCGGGGCGCGTATCGTCCGGCGGGCAACAGGCTTGTATCACTTTGCAGTACGCGTTCCGTCACGGCTCGATCTTGCGCGGGTTATTTGGCACTTCGCGCAAACCGAGACGCCTCTCGACGGGGCGGCGGACCATCTGGTGAGTGAGGCGCTGTACCTGTCAGACCCGGATGGACATGGCATTGAAATCTATCATGACCGCCCACGCAGCGCATGGTACGACCCCAATGGGTCATTTCAGATGGGCACGATACCGTTGGACTTTAAAGGCATCGTGCGCGAGCTAGAAGATGATGTGCAGGCGTGGGCAGGCCTTCCGGTGGGGACTGATATGGGGCATATCCATCTGCAGGTTGCGAACATCACGTCCGGGAATACGTTTTACGTGGACATTCTGGGGTTTGAGCAGATGGCCGCACTGCCGTCGGCAAGCTTCGTCGGTGCAGGAGGATACCACCACCACATCGGTATGAACACCTGGGCAGGTGCGGGTGTGCCGGCTCCACCTGAAGGTGCTGCTCGACTCTTAAGCTACGAGCTGATACTTCCTACGAGACCAGCGCTGCAGGCGGTGGTGGAGCGGCTGCGGACGGCTGAGTTTCCCTTGGAGGAATATGGCAACGGCTGGGCGGTTCGGGATCCTTCACACAATCTGGTGCTGCTCCATGCCGAATCCGAAGATTAGGGCCCGGCCGATGGTGATTACGCCGTCGTAATGCCCCGCTTCGTCGCTGCTTAGCTGGTTGGAGCCAGACGTGGTTGGAAACTGGCGCTTTCGTCGCTGCTCGAAATCTATTAGCTGGGGAACAGGGCAGGTGTCAACAAGCTGCAGTCGCAAAAGCCCCTATCATTAGAACATGACCTGGCCCGCGGCATCGCTTTCTGGTTGAGGGACCTGAGACGCTATTAAATAAGTAATGTGGTATGATTCTGTACGGA
>JADDQE010000049.1 GCA_016781525.1 bacterium
TTCCCGCACTTTAGAAATTTATCTTAGACTGCGAATTGGTATCAGAGGCCGTGTAATTTCCGTTGGTGCTCGCACATATTCCTGCCCGCCGTGGATCATCATCACAACTACATCATTGCGTGCTTTAGCATCAGCGATTGCGGTTCCAATCTGTTGTCCGTCACATTTCGCTGCCCCACCCTTCTTAGCAACGTCGGATGCGACATAGTTGATCGAATGCTCGATGCCCGTAATAGCAGTGCAGGCAAGAAACGCGACGCTTTGACCACGAACATTCTGGATCGCGGGCATCCATGCGGCTTGCTCCGACATCCCGGCGCCGGTGTAGCCCACGCCGGCTTCGAACCCGGCCTGCTGCAAGCTTGCACGTGTAGATTGGACGCCCTGGTCCAAGGCATCGTAGAGGTGATTATTGCCGAGCCCGACGACGTCCACGCCGGCCTCACGCAATGCCACCGCGGCTGCGGCGGCCGTGGCAAAGACGTAGTCTTTTTGCGGATGGAACCCGTCGGGACGTCGACTTGTGGGATTACTGTATGGCTCAGGCGTAAGCGGCGTCTCAAGATTAACAATCGTTAAGTCGGCCGTCTCGAGGAGCGGCTGTACATGCTGCAACAGCGCAAGGTGCTCTCTTGGACCGGCACCCGGTTGCAGGATGCCATCCGAGGTATCGCCGTCCTCATTGCGATCATAGAATCGGCGCCCAAACATGGCATCGCCAGCGAAATGAAGCAGCACTGTCTTGCCATCATCCGGTGTCAGCCGGACAATCACAGATTCGCCAGGAGCCGCTGCTCGCGTGCGTGCCAGGTAGCCGGGATGCTTGACGGTAATCCATTCACCGAAGCGATGTGCCGGCAGGGTGAAGCTACCGTCAGCGCTAACCACGGTTTGGCCTTCCGGGGATATCACCTGCGCACCAGCCAGCGGTTTGCCGTCGAGGTCGACCACCCGACCGGTGATCGGCAGAGCGGGACGCGCATCGCGTGCCCGCACAATTGCACCGGCCAGCAGCGCCGCAAGCAGCCCTACCGCCAAGAGCACCACCAGCACCCTCAAAGTTAGCCGATAACTCCTCGGCGCGGGCGTCTCTTCGTGATTAGTTGTTGGTTGCTCCGCCACACGCTCTCTCCGACGATATGCGTCGTATCGTCAATTAAAAAAATTAGTGACCGCCCGCTTGATGCGCTCTGCGCCGCCGATCCCACCGCAGCCCGAGCACACTTCCAAGCGCGACCAGAAGCATTGCAAAGGCCGGTACCCCGAGCGCAGCCCATTTACTATTATTGCCGAGGAAACGTCGTAACACGCGGTCCACGGATCGCAGGCCGGGAACAGCATCGATGTTCGCTACACGTTGCGCAACAATCTGACCAGCCAGACCATCGCTTGTTACTGACGCAACAGCCACGTTTCCCGTTACTCCTGCCCACGTCTCCGGCTCCGTCAGAAGCTCCAACGCCGCGGCGGCGGACCTCTCAGTATCACCTGTGGCAACTAGTATTCCGCGGTTTGATGCCCATGGAGAGCGTAAGGTTTGAACAACCGCAGCATTCGGCTGCGCAACCGGCACGTGTATGCCGTTCGTCTCTATAAGAGTACCCGTAGCTAGATCGAACGGCGCGCGCAGGTACGGATTGAGCTCGTGCAGCACCGGCTGACGCGCAACCTCGCCCAGGACGATCAGGTGCAACTGCCTGACATTTTGTTCGGCGGACTCGGGGCGTATGAGCCGCGGCGCCGCGACCGACGGCGCTTGGTCGAGGACCCGAACGAGCTCCAAAGCATTCGCGAGATCGCGGAGCGTGCCCTTGGCCGGCAGCACAATCCCTAAATCTGCAAGGTCCACGTCGCTCACGAATTGAAAGGGTGTGTGCTGGAGATCGATGTAGCCGGACCAGCCGCCGCGTGGCAGCTCGAGACGGCTTTGTGGATCGACCGACGCCCAGAAGCCTTCAAGTGTATCGACGCCACAGCGCCCCTCAGGAACGCTCAAGGTAAAATCGAGGCGCAGCGTATTACGACCTGCCTGCAGCAGCCCCGCGGGAAGCGGTATGTCCACAATGCTGGACGACTGCTCGGGAGCATCGAACAGTACGCTCGCGACACGCTGATTGTTCAAGTAAACGGCGAGTGGAGCCGGCGACCAGCTCAGCTCGCGCGAGTGCGACAGCCGCAGCTCGAACCTACCGTTCCGCGCACCCCAGGCCAGCGGCCGCTCGAAGGTATAGGTAATGGATTCAAGCCCGGTGCCCTTCACCATTTCCTGGCCATAGCCGAGCTGAGCGAGTGTAACAACTTCGCCGAGCTGAACCGGATTGATCGCTGCTGGGTCGGCAACGAACACCGTCGGACCAGCCGCTTCACCAACGACTGTCGGGTTGAGTAGCGCCGCAGCTGCGTCGGAAACCGCCTGTGCATTAGGGCCCCCAACTGAGAGCACCGGATACCCGTTCGCCCATTCAGGCCGGCTCAGATGGAGCCACCCGTCAGCGCTAGCTCCCGTCGGTGCAACCATGGCGACATGCCGATTACGGTTGGCATCTCCCACGAGGACGGCAGGTCCTGCAAGGCGGGCCGGGTCGAAGCCGCTTTCAGGTAGCACCTGCCAATCTGATTGTGTGCTCGCGGCCCCCGCCAACGAGGCAGCAACCGACGAGAGCGCCTGAAGCTCCGCATCGCTCGGCTCATCCGGCACCACGAACGTTATTGGTGACGGAGCTTGGTCACCCAGAGGCGCAAAGTGCCAGGGATACTGTGTCAGCTTCGGCGGGTCGCTGCTCGGCACAAGCATCAGCGCCAACTGGGTGCCGGGCTCAAGCTCAAACCAGCGATCAGGATGGTCCGCAACCAAACATTGTGGGTCGTCCTTGAGGGGTAAGAACACCGACAGCGTAATTTCATTCGGACCCGGTTGTAACTGTTCGATCGGCAAGCTAAACGGTTGAGTCCCCATCTCTGCAACGAGCGTGGAGCTGATCGGAGCTTGACCATTGAGCCGTATCGTTAGGGTGGGTCCGGGTTCGGCCAGTCGTTCCCGACGATATGCGGGCGCTCCCAACGTAGCCGGACTGACGTGGTAGGCAACGGTAAGAGCACCAGCGGTTACTTGCTGCCAGTTGGGTGGCAGCATGAACCGCAGTGTCGTGGTTGGCTGATATCCCGTAAGCCGAAGCTCATCCGCACCCGTCAGAGCGGGCAGCGGCCATGTCACACGCTGTTCTGGCTCTACCTGTCGCCCATGCACCGTCATCGGATAGCCAAGCAGCAAGCTGAGCGGTATGGTGACGATTATTCGGGCAGCACGCATGAAACGGTGGCTCATAGCGCTGGACAACAATACAGCACGAGGACGGTGAGATCATCAGGGAAGACGCCGACCGGGCTTGCCAAACCGACCAACCGATCGACCATCTCCGTTGCACCGGGGGCATTGACCAGGCACGCCCCTAGCGCCTGATGGTCAAGCTTGAGATCGGGGCGCGCATCAGGTAAGCCATCGCTATAGATCACAAGCGCGTCGCCCGGCCCGAACGTACATTCGCCCTCCGCGTACAGGGTCTCCTCAAAGGTACCCAATGGCATCCCGCGCGCCTCGAGTGCCTCAACCGCTCCGTCTCCGCGCCGCATAAAAACGTGCCCGTGCCCCGCGTCGACATAGCGCAAGCGCCGCGCACTGACGTCAAGCTGGCCGACGAAGAGCGTTACAAAGCGCTCGGAGTGGTAGAGATCGTGCGATACACCATTGGCAACATAGCGCATTGCCTCACTGGGCGCGCTATCGCGTACGACGGCACGTATGACAGCTCGAACCGTTGCCATCAAGATCGCGGCCGGCATGCCCTTGCCGGTGATATCACCCACCACAAAGGTCAGCCGGCCATTGTGCGCAAGACTCCAGTCGTAGAAGTCACCTCCAACTTCCCGTGCGGGAAGGCAGCGGCCGGCCAGATCAAAGCCCGGCAGCTGAAGCTGCGCACCGGGCAAAAGATCAGCCTGGACCTGGGCTGCGCGAGCAAGCTCCAGCTCCAGCTGACGCCGTTTCTCATCGAGCTGCCGCCGTAGGGCGGTATTCTGACGGCTTAACGCGAGTCGACGCGCAGTACGGTTGAGCACCGCCTGAAACTCCGCCGGCTCAAATGGCTTACGGAGGTAATCATCCGCGCCGCGACGTAACGCATCAATTGCTACCTGCTCCGATCCGAAGGCAGTAGTCATGATGACGGCCAAATCAAGCCCTTCGCGCCTGATCTGCTCCAGCACGTCGAGACCAGAAAGACCCGGCATCGCAACATCCAGAAAGACGATGTCGGGAGTGTCGGCCTGCAGCAGCGTGAGGGCTTGCTCTCCGCTTAGTGCCGATGTAACCTGGTAGCCGCGGGCCCGCATGCGTGCCTGAAGCAGGAAGTTGATATCCGCGTCATCGTCCACAATCAGGACGCGCTCAACCGAAATTCCGCAATCAGATGGAGGAAGATTCGTGTCGTTGGTTGACATGGCCGGCATCCTCCCCTATGCCGCGCGATTGAGCGAGTACCTCTGAGACCATCGCCGCTAGCTCCTTGGGGGCGAACGGCTTGACCAAATATCGCTGCGCTCCGACACTCAGCCCTTGTTCGACCTCCACCACCTGGCCCTTGGCTGACAGAATGATGATCGGAATGGAGGCACAGGCAGGATCCGCTTTCATGGCCGTCACCACCTCGAGCCCATTCAATCCCGGCATTCCAACGTCGAGCACAACCAAATCCGGCTGTTCTGCCCGGATAAGATCGAGCGCGGTGTCCCCGGCAGCGGCATCAAGAATCACGTAGCCGCGACGCCGCAGTGCAAAGCTCACAAGCTCACGGATATCGGCCTCATCATCGGCTACAAGGATCCGCTCACTCATAACCTCTGCCTTTCGCTGAAGGCCTTGCCGATCGCAGCAGCCAGCTCCTCTGGGGTTAAGGGTTTGGGCAGGATCGTGCTACCGAGAGCCTCCACAATTCGCCGGTTTTGCTCCAGCATGCCTAGCTCCCCGGTCATCACAATCACCGGCAGGTTGCGGGTAGCTCCATCTGCACGCAGTTGGCGGAGAACCGCAATGCCGTCGACGCGTGGCATCTTCACATCGATGAGTGCAAGATCGGGCGGGTGCCGGCGCACGACCTCAAGCGCCTCCACACCATCAGCCGCGACGATGACCCGATACCCAGCCCTGGTCAGCATCTCGTCCAGCATGCCATGAAGATCCGCGTCGTCGTCAACCACGAGAAGCGTCCCACGCTTGCCCGTCAGAATCTGACCAATGCGCTCAAGCAGGATCTGCTCATGCACGGGCTTAGTCAGGTAGTCGACGGCCCCAACTAGCTGTCCTTTGCCTATGTCCGGCAAAATCGACAGCAGCATGATTGGAATTTCGGCGGTAACCGCATCCTGCTTGAGCCACTCAAGGGCCGTGAAGCCGTCGACATCCGGCAGCATGATATCGAGCGTAATCAAGTCCGGCCGCTCTGAGCGAGCAATACGGACCCCTTCCTCTGCTGTATGCGCCAGCACCACCTGGTACTCGGCTCGCTCGAGGTAACGCTGGATGAGATGCCCAATATCCGGCTCGTCGTCCACGACAAGAATCCGTGCGCTTGGAGCGATTAGCGAAGCTTGTGTTGCGCGATGGACGTTGCCATGCGCAACTGCCAGTGTAAAGCTGAATGTCGAGCCGCGCCCTGGCTCGCTCCGTACCGTAATCACCCCTCCATGGAGCTGAACTAGCGCCTCGGTAATCGATAGGCCAAGTCCAGTTCCGCCAACCTCGCGCATTGCACGGTTCTTTGCACGAAAGAACTTATCGAAAATGCGTTGCTGCTCCTCGGGCGTGAGACCGATGCCGGTATCTTGGACGTCGATGCGAACCACGCCATCCTCCTCGGCAGCGGTCACCGTGATCTCTCCGCCCTCCGGCGTATATTTATGAGCGTTCGACAGTAAATTGGTTAGGATCTGACCAACGCGTACCGTGTCGGCAAAGACCGACGGCAGCTGCGATGGAAGGTCCAGCTTAATCTTCTGGCGCTTCGCCTCAAGCTGGGGTCGTAACGAGCCTTGAACACTCCGTATCACACGTGCTAAATCGACCGGCTCCAGCTTCAACTCAATCTTGCCCGACTCGACACTTGATACATCAAGCAGGTCATTGATTAAGCGGATCAGCCGATCCGCATTGTTCTTAACGATCTCGAGAAAGTGGCATTGTTCGTCGGATAGGTCACCGACCTCGCCCTCGAGCAGCAGATCGACGTAGCCCTTGATCGACGTAAGCGGTGTCCGCAGCTCATGAGACACGAGCGACACAAACTCGGATCGGATTTGCTCTGCTTGGCGTTCTTGCGTGGCATCTCGGAACAGATACAGGCTGCCTAAATGCTGATTGCGCTCGTTACGGACGGGCGTCACCACAAGCTCCAGATGGCGCTCGCTCGGCCACTTCTGGGCGACCATCTCGGTCAAGCTGCACTCAGGATTAGCTACGCTGCTGGCAATCATCTCACGTAGGCGCGTGGGATCTGTGAAGATCTGCTCTAACCGTGGCTGCAGCTCGTCGAAATGCTGCCCGACCAGCTCAGTTGCCTCGATTGCGAACAGCTCTGACAAGCGACGGTTAACTGTCATGATTTCGCCGTCAGGCGAAAGCAGGATCATTCCCTCAACAGTGGCATCCAGTACCGCACGATGTCGACTGCGGGCATTCTCGGCTTGAAGATATTGTTGCTCGAGCTGCAGCAATGCTTCTTGCAGCTTCTGCTCGCGCTCTTTGCGCTTGGAGATATCGCGCACCACCGCAATAAAGCCCGTGGGTGCGCCGCGCCGATCACGCAGCACCGATGCGTTGACCTCTACCGGGCAGGGTGTCCCATCTTGCTTGATAATCGTGTACTCGCTATTTCTGGTATTGCCCGTTTCTAGAAGTGCACGTGTACTTGTAATTGCGCGCTCATGATCTTCCGCCGCGAGCATGTCGATCACATCTTTGCCAAGCAAATCTTCCACCCGCTCAAACCCGTACATCTGTGCGCAGCGTTGATTCGCAGTTAGAATTTTGGACCGCAGATCGGTGAGGACGATTGCGTCCGGCGAGGTTTCCACCAAGCTGCGGTAGCGTTCCTCGCTCTCCTGCAACGCCTCGTGGGATCGTTTGCGCTCGGATCTATCGTGGAATACAACCACCGCGCCCATGACCTGGCCATTCGCCGTAATTGAGGACGAGGTATAGGCGACTGGAAAGATCGTCCCGTCCTTCCGCAGGAAGACGTCGTCGTCATTACGATAGGAGCTGTCGCTCTGTAACACCCTGAGGAGTGGGCATTCTTCGCGAGGAAAAAAGCTGCCATCGGCGCGGCGGCAATGGACGATGTCATGCATGTTCTGGCCGAGGAGCTCCGCGGGGCTCCAGCCAAGCATCTGCTCGGCGGCGGGATTGACAAAGGTGACCGAGCCCGTACGGTCCAGCGCATAGATTCCTTCGCCCAGGTTTGCGGTTATGGCGTTGACGAACGCGAGCTGCTCCCGCATCTGCTCATCCACTCGTCGGCGCTCTGAAACATCACGCACGACGGCAATCAACAAGCGCTTCTGCGGGAGATACATCTCCCCCAGGGTCAGCTCGATCGGGAAGCTCGTGCCGTCCCTGCGACAGCCCTCAGCTTCCCGCGGTATAGAGGGGTGAGCAACGCCCGGTACAGCTTCGGCCGATATTGCTCCTTGACTTTCGCTACCATTTGGCAGCCCTTTGCCTCGGCCATCGGCTCGACGATCGGCGACAAGCCACTGCCACCACTCGGGAGCATCCGCGACCTGGAATAGCTTTACCACGGGTTGCCCCACCATGTCCGCTGCCGGCTCGCGAAACAGGCGCTCCGCGGCCTCGTTGACGTCCTCGACCTCGCCGGATTCGTTGAATGTTATGATGCCATCGGGCACGTTTTGCAGCAGCGCCCGCAGCGCCGCGGCGCTCTGGTGCTGGCCAACTAGCGAGGAAGAGACTTGTCCGAGGGCGATTTCTCGCGCTGCAAGCTCGGCGAGATCTTGGAGCGCGGCGCGGTCATCCGCTCCAAAGCTGCGTGGATGGTGATCGATAACACACAAAGTACCAAGCTTAGTGCCGTCAGGAGCCCGTAGCGGACAGCCAGCGTAAAAGCGAATGTGGGGCGCTCCAGTGACTAGGGGATTATCCGCGAACCGCTCGTCCAGCTGTGCATCCGAAATAACGAGAAGCTCGTCACCGAGAATGGTGTGCGCGCAGAATGAGACGTCGCGTGGTGTTTCGGCTACGTCCAGCCCTTGGCGCGACTTAAACCATTGTCGGTTCTCGTCGACCAGCGAGACGAGCGCAATTGGGACCTCGTATAAACGGGTGGCAAGCCGCGTAATCCGATCAAAACGCTCCTCAGCGGGCGTATCGAGGATACCGAGGCCTCGAAGTACTGCGAGCCGTACCTGCTCGTCTGCCGGGCGGGGGGAGTCAGGCATAGAGTCTTCGATCATTTGACAGCCGCGCAAGCGGCGAGCTGCGAACGACAAACAACAATGTTACAGTTCAAATCCGGTATGTGTCCCGCTCCGGTGGGGCTCAAGCCGCCCACGTGAGAGATATGCTATCGCAAGAGTAAAATTCCCGACGAACGGTACCGCCGGGCAGACCGAGATGACAATCTCGACGTTGATATTCACCTGATGTCGTTACAATCCCCTGGTTTGGGGTAGCCATGGCCAGCTGCGAATTGCCGCGACCTTCCCTCGTGTCGCCCACAAGCGCAATTTCTAGCAAATAACCAACCAATGTTTCTCTAAAACAATATTTGGTAAAAAAGACCATCGGGTCTTTCTTAGCAAAGTTTATACCACCGCAAGTGGTGTCACCGTCTTTTCGGCCAGTCGAGCGGAACATGGATGAGGCGAGGGCACCGTGCAGGCTTCCGGGAACATCAGCTTGCTCAAGCTATCTGCAAGCCCTACCCCAGAGCGGCTAGCTTAAAGTGCGAGTGGACCACCGCGCGGTGGCCCACTCCAATATAAGTACAGCTCCTGAGGGCTAGAAGGTACGCTGACGTAAGCGCAGCAGCTGACGAGCCTGGCTGGCGATATTGCGGCCTGCACTGGCATAGGCACGCGCAACCCCCACGCGGTTGAGCGTGAGCGGCACGGCCGCGAAGAGCAGCAGAATGGACAGCGGCCAGAAGAGCGCCTTTAAGATGATCTCGCCCACGAAGTAGCTGACGAGCGCAAGCCCAATCAGCGTGTTATGTACAGCCGAGCTAAACTGGCGCTGGCGGAGTGCTTTGGCAAACTCGGGTAGATTACCGATGAGCAGCATGATGCCGGCGATCAAGGCAAGGTAGGCCTGGAGCCCAGCTGTTAGAAACTGGTACACGACATAAATCGCGACCAGCACGCCGACAAGCGCGAAAAGGTAGATCAAGTTTTGGTTTCGATATCGGCGATTCATTGTGACGTTCCTTTGCAGCGTGTTGAGCATTGGACGCCCGAAGCTCGCCAAAGGTTGCATGGTCGGAAAGCAATTTCTGAGTCACGCCCGCTACTCGAAAACCGGCTTAACCTTGAAATAGCCGTCCTCGCGCTGTGGAGCATTGGCTAGCGCCTCCTCGATCGTCAGCGATGGCCGAACCTCGTCGGGTCGCATCACGTTTACCACATCGGTAACCTGGGCCGTTGGCGCCACGTCGCTAACGTCGACCTCCTGCAGCACTTGCATGTAGTCCAAGATCGACGAGAGCTGCTGCTGCATGCGCTCAAGCTCGTCATCACTTAGCCTCAGCCGCGCCAGCAGTGCTACTTTACGGACCTCGTCCAGTGTCAGGGCCATGTTGCCTCCTTAGGTGTTAGAAATTAGGGACTAGGGACTAGCGATCGGCATTCAGCTTTTAGGGACGAGGTGCCAGGCGCCTGCACTCGCACCTCGTCCCTCGTCCCTCGCCCCTCGTCCACCTCGTCCCTCACTTCACGAGCCGCAGCGACTCCACACAGGTACGCGTTGCCGACGAGCCATCTCCGACGGCGATCGGGTCGAGACGCAGCCGCGTAATCCAACCGCTCCAGCCTGGAGCTCCCGCGAGCGGCACAACATACGTCCGCAGCTCGCCATCCCCTTCAACCGTCCAGCGAACGGAATTTGCATCGCTCAACATTCCGTCCCGCCCAGCGTAAAACAGCTGCGCCTGCTCGTTCGCGGCCGTCGTGCGCATCCGAACCTCAACCGCGGAAAACCAGCTACCGTCGATATCAAGCCGAGGACTCACCAGGGCGGGATCGGTCTCGGGGTTAAAGCACCACGCGCCCTCGAACGTTATGTCGCGCGCGTTCTGGGCCTGCCAGCCGATGCCGAAGGTTTGCCAGCGCCAGCCCTCGCCGCGCGCAATCTCGGTAGCCGACGGAATACGCCAGTAATAGGTCGTGCCGTTGTGTGTAACCGCCGGCTGCAGCGCGGCCCGATAAGGCGCCCAGAAGATGTCCAGTTGAGGTTGTCGCAGGGGATAACGCTCAAAAATATCCGTCGGCAGCTGCATAGCCTCGTGACCGACCAAAACAGAGAGTCCGGCCTGGAGTGCCGCCTCGATTTCGTACTGCAGGCGGCCGAGCGCAGCGGGAATGTCGCCGCCCGTCTCGAACAGAATCCCATTGAGCGTGCGCACATAGGATCGCTGCTCATAATACGGCAAGTAAAGCTCCATCACCCCGCCTGGAGAGACGATTAGGTCAGCCTCGCCCGTTACCTCCCGTACTTTTGTGGAGATCTGTCGCTGCAAATCTTGGCGCTCGTCGCCACGCCGAACGACAAGCGAGTAGTTATGCCAGGCAAGCAGCAGCGGCAGGCCAGCCGCGGCGATTTGTAATGCTCGCCATTGCCGCCCAGGTCGTAGCTGAGCGACACTTAGGCCAACCAGGAGCCAGAGCGGCAGCAGCGTCCCGATCCAAAACTCAATGTTTTCGCCTTCCCACCAGGCGAAGAAGCCGCCGAAAATGGCAATCCACAGAGCGCTGACGGCGACAACACGCGGCCATGCCCGAGCGGCCCAGGGGAGCCCGAGCACCAGCAACACAATGACGGCAACCCAGAAGGGGAGGGCACCCTCTGTCGAAACTGAGTTTCCCAGACCGTTGCCGAGGTCGGTCCAGCGATCGCGTATGGCGTTACCCCACCAGCCTGTCTCGACATAGAAGAACATCCAGTCGCGCAGCTGGTCCAGGCTGCGATAGCCGTTGTAGCCAAAACCGACGAGTGCGTAGCCTAGCGCGACAACCGTTCCCGCGACAGCTCCACAGGTGAACAGCTGCTTGATTCGTTCGCGCCACGTGACTGGGCTAAGTGCGGCTCCTGCGATCGCGATCGGCACGAGTAGCCCATTCGTCTGATGGTACAGAGCGGCCATACCAATGCAGAAGCCCAGGAGCGCGCCTGTCCACGCCCGCGGACGCATCACCAGCTGAACCAGCTGCGTCAACGTCAGCAGCAGCCACACAAGCGCCAGCAGGTAGACCTCGACCTCCACCGAAAAATACCAAAATCCGTAGTTGAAGAGCAGCAAGCCAGCTGCCGCAAGCGCTGCCCAAACGCTGTGGCTGATCCGCAGCACGATTCGATACAGACCAAAGCCGCACGCAGCGCCCGTGATGCTGTTCAAAACTTGGAGCGCGAGCTCAGAGCCGCCGTTATAGCCGACGAGGCGCCAGCCCTGCCAGAAGAGCCAGCCGGTCGGACTATACAGCAGATGGTGCGGATGAAAGAAGAAGCCAGCGCGCTGGTCTACATCACGGATGTACGAGAGCGCATCAAACGTATGCACACCGGAAAGCGTTCGCAGGTAGACCGCTAGGGCCAACGCTGCCAAAAGTGCCGGAAATGCCCAATGAGTTAGCCAGTCCGGTATTCGGCGTGTGCCACGAGCGGCAACGGAGTTATCAATCGTTCGGGTCGTCATTGTGGCGGAGTATACCAGAAACCGCCGCGCTCGAAATGTACTGGGCGGTGACGGAAGCGGGGCGGAAACAATCGTGACCAATAACAAGAGCAGGCCTATCGCCCGCTCGAGCCGTCTGGTATGCTGAGAGCCTACCACACAGGAGGGAACAAGCACGTTGGTTGACCAGGAAGCACCTATATGTGCGACGAGATCACACGTCGTCAGTGTCCGCTCAGCCGCCATTGTCCTTACGCGTTGTTTCGCTGCAAGCGGGCTAACCCACCTTTCTGTAGCTGTGGCGCTGCTTTCTAAAAGATCGAGCCAGTCCCGGCTTGCGGAATGGCCCAGGGCCCAGTTGTTCGCCGGCTTCGCATCGCCCGACCATCTGTTATGGTAGGTATCGATGAATACAGTGAACGTTTTTATCAGACCGTACCAGCAACACGATGAGGAAGAGGTCATTGACCTGTGGCACCGCTGCAATTTGGTCGTTACTTGGAATAACCCGCGCGATGATATCGTGCGCAAGTTGCAAGCTCAGCCCAACCTCTTCCTCGTCGGGATTGTTGACGATCGTGTAGTTGCGACGATCATGGCAGGGTATGAGGGCCATCGCGGCTGGCTCAATTATCTGGCAGTCGCACCAGACAAGCAACGCCAAGGCATCGGACGCCGTATGGTGGAAGAAGCAACCGAGCGCCTCAAAGAAGTGGGCTGTCCGAAGATCAACTTGCAGATTCGGACCTCTAACAGCGCGGTGATCGACTTCTATACTCGTCTTGGCTTCAAGATCGATGATGTGATCAGTATGGGCAAGCGGTTATAGGCGAAGTCCAGCTGGACATCGGCGTCAATCACGATCAAAGTGAACCCAGCTCCGGAGCGGACCCATGAAAGCCCGGCGTGAATTGGGAATGACGAACCCTCATTGGGTGCAGTGTTGTGCAGCCCTATCGGCGTTGGCGGGGGCTGCGTCGGCGGCTCGGCCACTACCCGTCACCGTGAATTGAATGGTGTGTCATGCGTGTTGCCGCAATCTATGATATCCATGGGAACCTTCCAGCACTTGAGGCCGTACTCCGAGATATTGCAGCGGCCGAAGTTGACTATGTCGTGGTCGGGGGTGATGTGGTCGCCGGCCCCATGCCGTGTGAAACGCTCGCTTGCTTGTTGAATCTTCCTGTACGGGTCGAGTTTATCCAAGGCAATGCCGACCGTGAGGTGGTGGCACAGAGCGCTGGCACCGACGCGGGCGCAGTGCCAGAAGCTGTTCGCGAGATCACCAGGTGGGTTGCACGGCAGCTCCATCCTGAGCACGTGCGATTGTTAGCAAGCTGGCCCAAGACCACTCGTCTAAAGATTGGCGGCTTGGGTGAAGTACTTTTTTGCCATGCCACACCACAGAGTGATACCGACCTGTTTACCCGATTGACACCCGAAGATCGCCTCTTACCCGTCTTTCAAGGCCTCGACGTGCCACTGGTCGTCTGTGGTCACACGCATATGCAGTTTGACCGGATGATTGGAAAGGTGCGAGTTGTAAATGCAGGCAGCGTGGGCATGCCGTACGGAGAAGCAGGTGCGTATTGGCTCCTACTTGGAGATACCGTTCAGTTCCGGCGGACGCTCTACGATCGCGAGCGGGGTGCGGCGCGCATTCTCGCGACGGATTATCTTCATGCGGAGGACTTTGCGGCAAATAACGTCTTGCAGCCTCCATCAGAAGCAGAAGCACTTGCCGTGTTTACCCAGATGGCATCAGGTACGGGCGATGCCGATTAAAGGTAAGCCTCGCCACGAGGCGCGGCCTTGATTGGCTCCACGCCACAGACCAACACTGATGCAGTCAGTGTTGCTTGTTCAGACGGACATGGAGCAGCTCGCCGCCGATCAGCTGCGAGGTAGCCACGCCGGCCTTTGCACTACGCGCGTGGTTCGTGTATGCTCCCCCGCATGTCATCCTCTTCCGTTCTACGCGGCTATGGCCTCGTGCTGATCGCCGCCTGTCTTTGGGCAACGATCGGCTTGTTCTATCGCGCGCTGGTCGAGCAATTCCAGCTCACCCGGGGTGTGATTGTCGCCTACCGCGCTGGCTTCGCCGCGCTGGTGGTGCTGATTTTTCTCGCCGTTTTCCGCCCGCGGCTGCTCGTCGTCCAGCGCCGGGACTGGCTCTATTTTGCCTGCTTCGGCAGCATCGGTGTTGCGGCCTTCTTTCTCTGCTACATCCAAGCCACTACAACCGGCCCGCTCGCGATCGCAGCGGTGCTTTTGTACACAGCGCCTATCTGGATTACACTGTGGTCGTCGCTCCAGGGGGAGCCACTATCCGGTAGGCGGGGCGTCGCGTTGGCGCTCGCTTTCACAGGCTGTGCCCTCGTTGCCAATATTTTCGACCGCTCGAACCTGCTCGTCAACGGCCGTGCGCTGCTCTTCGGCCTTCTGTCGGGATTGTCGTACGCGGCCTACAGCATTTGGAGCGCCGAGGGCACGCGCCGAGGCTATCCGGTCTGGACCGTCGTCGTCTACTCGCTTGGTATTGGGGCGCTGGTTCTTTTCGCCACCCAGCCTCTACAGGAAACACTGCGGCCCTTGCTGCTCCCGGCGGCGTGGCCATATTTGCTCGGCGTTTCACTTGGCCCGTCATTGCTCGCCCAAACCTGCTTTACCATCGGCCTACGCTACGTGCGTACCTCGAACGCGTCGATTATGGCGACGGTCGAGCCGGTCATCGCCGCGTTAATCGGCTGGCTGGTGATCGTCCCGCCCGAGCCGCTCAACCGCTGGCAGCTGCTCGGCGGCGCCTGCGTGCTCGCGGCTGTCGTCGTGCTCGCGGGGCGAAGCGGTGCCGCCGACGAGGATACTCCGCCGCTCAAGAAAGGACAGGTTCTTGGCGATGCATGAGCGCAGGTTCTTTCCATATCTCGTACTGCTTGGCGGCGTGTTGATTGTATCAACGGCTGCCGTGCTGATTACCTCGGCCATCGAAGCGGGCACTCGGCCAATTACTGTTGCCGCGGGTCGCCTAGCCTTTGCCGCGCTGATCTTAACGCCAATCGCCTGGGGAACCAAGGGCCATGAGCTCAAACAAATTGCGCGGCGCGACTGGTGGCTGGCACTATCTTCAGGAGTATTCCTCGCGGTTCACTTCGCCGCTTGGATCAGCTCACTCGATTACACATCAGTCGCATCGTCGACGGCGCTGGTTGCCACAAACCCGATCTTTGTTGCGCTGGCCTCCTGGGTGATCTTGCGTGAGCGTCTACCGCTGGGTGTGTGGGCCGGCGTGTTCCTCACCGTGCTCGGCTCGCTGCTGATCGGGTTTAGCGATCGCGGAGGCGGTAGCGGCAGTAATCCTGTGTTAGGCGACGTCCTTGCGCTGCTTGGGGCGGTCTGCGGCTCCGGTTACTTCTTAGTGGGACGCGCCCTCCGCGCACGGCTATCGATCCTGCCATACATCTGGCTGGTCTATAGCGCGGCCGCTGTCATTTTGCTGGTTTGGATGGGCTTGTCAGGTCAGTCGCTGCTTGGCCTGCCGCCGTTGGTGTACCTGGTGCTGCTTGGGCTTGCGATTGGGCCGCAGCTGCTTGGGCATACCGCATTTAACTGGGCAATCAAGTATGTATCGCCGACCCTTGTAACAGTAGCGATTCTTGGCGAGCCGATTGGGTCGGCGCTCCTGGCGTATCTGCTGTTGCAGCAGGCAATTCAGCCGCTCCAGCTCCTGGGAGGCGCTGTCCTGCTCGGCGGCATCGCCGTTGCTACGTTAGGTGAGCGACGTGCAACTCCCAGGGCGGCGGAGCTTGCCGAAGCTGAGGGCGTTGTTGCGCCGTAGTTCCACAGCAGCTCGGGTCGATTGCCGGAATGAGCTATGGAGCGTCACTGCCGCCCCGAAATGCCAGGAGGCCAGGCCGATCGTAGCGTGCTCTCGTACTGCTTTGTTTGGTTGCCTTCGCTCGGTTATGCTATGAAAGTCCGATGTCGAAGGCGGTGTCAAGCTCGCGCTTGGTGAAGGCACGGAAAGCCAAGGTCGTTTCGGTCTCGGTCACCCCATCAATCATCGCAATTTGATCCGGTACAACCTCGGCAAGCTGTTCGTAGGCCGGCAGATGTAAGATGGCAATGATGTCATGCACGCCGGTGACGCTATACACCTCCGCGACATGCTCGATCTCTGCAACCCGCTGCGCCACGTCGGATGCGCGGCGGCCCTCGGTCTTAATCATCACGAATGCCGTAACTGCGCTCATTGCTTGGCTCCATTGCTAATATTCACGCCTCCCATGATACGCTGTTTGTCCACTATATCCCGCGTCGCTCGAACGGCCCCCTCGATCGAGAAACGATGGCCGCAACTCATTGACAAACGCGACTCACCGGTGCAATAATGCCGGTACTCAAACCGTGAGTATTCATCGATGAGTCCGAAGTACGGTACCCCGCTTACCATTGAGCATGCATTGCTAGGCTTTCTGCAAGACGGCCCGCTCCATGGCTACGAAATTCACCAGCGGTTGCAAACGGCTCAAGCACTAGGGCTGGTATGGCGCCTCAAGCAAGCGCACCTCTATGCGCTGCTAGGCAAGCTTGAAGATGCAGAGCTGCTGGAGCCGGCATCAAGCGACGTTCCTGGCACGCTGTCACCAGATATCATGGTCCGCGGTCGCGCCCGTCGACCACTCGCGTTGACGCCGACGGGAGCGCGGGCTTTTCAGGTTTGGATTCACAGGCCTGTGCGACACGGCCGCGACCTACGGATCGAGTTTCTAGCGAAGCTTTTCTGGGCGCAGCGTGAGGGGCTTACGGCTGCGTCTCAGTTAGTGCAGCAGCAGCGCTTGGTTTGCCAGAGTTGGCTAGCCGAGCTTGAGGCCGAAGTGGAGCTGTTTGCCAATCACGACTTTTATCAGCGGCTTGTGCTCCTATTCCGCAAGGGCCAGGTTGAAGCAATGCTCGACTGGCTCGATACGTGTGCCAGCATGTTGACCGATACGACGAGACCAACGTAGAGGAGTGGTAACATGCGGGTTTCCGCTCGACATTGCTGGCTTTGGCTAGCGCTATTGCTCTTGTCAGGCTGTGTAGTACCCGTGGGACCTGCCCGGTCGAACGCCGCCACTCGCCAGCACGAGACGATCCTCACGGTTTTCGCGGCAGCCTCCTTGACCGAGGCGTTCGGCGAGATCGGCAAGCAATTCCAGGTGACGAGCGGCACGGAGGTACGCTTCAACTTTGCCGGCTCGCAGCAGCTCGCCCGGCAGCTAGCCCAGGGAGCGCCTGCCGACGTCTTTGCTTCGGCAAGCATCAAGGAAATGGCTGACGTGATCAAGGCAGGCGTGATCGTTCCGGGATCCGAGCAAGTGTTCGCCCAGAATAGGCTCGTGGTTATTTTTCCGAGTGACAATCCCGGTAACATTGCGTCGCTGCAGGATCTTGCGCGCCCCGGTGTTAAGCTCGATCTGGCCGCCGAGCAAGTGCCGGCAGGACAATACTCGCAGCAAGTACTAGCTAAGATGGCTGCCGATGCCGAGTTTGGCACGGACTTCAAAGCCAACGTGAACCGCAATATTGTTTCATTTGAGGAAAACGTCAAGGTGGTGGTTACCAAGGTTAGCCTCGGGGAGGCTGATGCCGGCATCGTTTATCGCTCCGACATCACGGCGGCGGTTAAGCATCAGCTTGGTACGCTCGATATTCCCGAGCAATACAACCAGCTCGCGGCGTATCCAATCGCGCCGACCAAGCAGCCGCCAGCAGGAGCGGAGCTTGCGCAGCGCTTCGTCGACTACGTCGTGAGCGCCGAGGGACAGGCTATTCTTGAACGTTACAACTTCGAGACGGACGTCCAACGTTGATGTGGCAGCGATTGCGCCTCCGCACGCCGGGTAAGCACCAGGCAGTCCGCGTCGAGACGCGCCATCGCGCGCGACTGCGTCGAAGCCCCTGGCTGCTTGTGCTCTGCATCCCGCTCGCGCTGTTTCTTTTGCTGCCGCTGTGCGCGATCTTGCTGCGGGCCTCGTTCCCGCTCCTGCTCAGCACGCTTCAGCAGCACGAGGTCCTTCAGGCAGTCACCCTTAGTCTCGTAACCGCCTCAATCACCACCGCCTTAACCATCGTCCTTGGAACCCCAATCGCCCAGCTTCTGGCCAAACATACCTTCCGCGGACGCACTTTGCTCGAAACCCTGATCGAGGCGCCGATGGTGCTGCCGCCGGCGGTTGCCGGCGTCGGCCTGCTGCTCGCGTTCGGCCGCCGCGGAATTTGGGGAAGTTATCTCGACGCGCTTGGTGTTTCGCTCGCCTTTACTCAAGCAGCCGTCGTCATGGCCCAGCTCTTTGTTGCAGCTCCATTTTATGTCAAATCCGCTGTCGGTGGATTCCTCGAGATCGATCAGGAGCTAGAGCAAGCGGCGGCCCTCGACGGCGCTAGCAGCTGGCAGGTCTTTCGATACGTCACGGTTCCACTGGCACTGCCTGCGCTGCTCGGCGGCGCTATTATGACCTGGGCGCGCGCGCTTGGCGAGTTTGGCGCGACGATCCTCTTCGCCGGCAACTTGCCGGGCCGCACCCAAACAATGCCGCTGGCGATTTACATGGGCTTTGAGCTGGAGCTTAACGTCGCCCTGACACTCGCACTCATCTTACTCGCCTGTTCCTTCAGCGTGCTCGCAATCACCAAAGGGCTACTCAAGCTGGACGTCGGCCGCTAAAACCGGGGTGCCGCTGCCGCTCCAATTCGGATACGGCAGCTTCTCAGCCTCCGTACGCCTGCGGCTCAACACTAGTCATACCGATGGGTGGTGGACGTCCAGTGGGGAGAGGTGCTCAAGGAGATCTGTGCCTCCCCCCACGATCAGAGGTTGGTTTACCTACAGCTGGCTAAAGGCGTTCGAGCTAGTCGGGCGAAGCCTCGGCCGGTAGCCCGCTTTCGTCGATCACTCGTTCGAAGAAACGCGCACTGTCCTTAAGGACACGCTCCTGAGTCGTGTAGTCCACGTAAACGATACCGAAGCGCTTGCTGTAGCCATAAGCCCATTCGAAGTTGTCCAGCAGCGACCAGACAAAGTAGCCGCGCACGGGGACGCCCGTATTGATCGCGCTGAGAACTGCATCCAAGTGGCTCCGTAGATACGCGATCCGCTGCGGATCATGAACGGCTCCGTCCTCGAGCTTGTCGTCGAAAGCAGCGCCGTTTTCCGTAATATAAATCGCTTTTGGCGCGTAGTCGGCGTGCACGCGCTGCAGCAGCTGTGTAAACGCCTCGGGGACCACCGGCCAGCCCATCGCGGTTATCTCGCGGCCAGCCGCTACCTCTTCCTCTGGTGTTCGGTTTTGACCACCTAGTGGATGCACACTTAGTGGAGCGGCGCGAATCGTTTGGGGGAAATAATAGTTGACTCCCAGAAAGTCGATCGGCGTCGCGATCAAATCCAGATCGTTGTCGCCGATCTCCGGCATGCGGTCGCCGTAGAGCTCGACAAGCTCCCTGGGATAACCTCGGCCGTGCAGCGGATCCAGGAACCACCGGTTATTGCCCATATCAAAGCGCTGCGCAGCGGCCTGGTCTTCCGGCGAGTCGGAGGCGGGCAAGGCGGGCGACAGGTTAAGGGTAATTCCAACCTGCGCCCCGGCACGAGCTGAGCGCAGTACCGGAACGACACGGCCATGTGACAGCAGGAGATGGTGCGCTACCTGAAGCGCGGTGCCCAAGTCTTGAATGCCTGGGGCATGGCGCCCTTGGAGGTTACCCGCGAAGGTAACGACCTGTGGCTCGTTATGCGTGATCCAGTGGGATACTCGGTCGCCAAGCCGTGCAACAACCAAGTCGGCATACTCAACAAACGCGTCGACGGTTGCGCGATTAGCCCAGCCGCCCTTGTCTTGCAGAGCTTGCGGCAAGTCCCAGTGGTAAAGCGTAACAAACGGGGTGATATTCGCGGCGAGCAGGCCGTCGACCAGGCTGTCGTAGAAATCAAGACCGCGCTCATTCGGCTGCCCAAAGCCTTCTGGAATGACGCGAGACCAGGAGATCGAGAACCGATACGCTTCTACGCCGAGATTCTGCATCAGCCGGACATCGTCCGGCCATCGGTGATAATGATCGCAGGCGACATCGCCAGTATCGCCGTTTTCCGTATTCCCCGGTGAGTGGCTGAACGTGTCCCAGATTGACGGGCCGCGTCCATCCTCGCTGACCGCCCCTTCGATCTGATAGGCTGCCGTCGCCGCACCCCATAGGAAGTCGTCGGGAAACCGATCGCGTTCCATGTGCACCTCCTTGTTCTGACGCCTCTCTGCATCCTTCTGCGCCTATATTAGGCTGTCCGTCAAATCGCGGCCGCACCCGGACGATGAAAGACGTGCCTGCGATGTGCATTTATGGCAGGTAGGCGCGAAAAAACTTCAGTGTGCGCGCTAGATACAACTGCTCCATTTTGCCTGCCAGCGTGTGACCGCCGCCCGTGTACAGATACAGCGTCACAGGCTTATTCGCTGCACGCAACGCCTCGGCAAGTGCCACGCTGGCACTCTGGTCGACCGTTCGGTCGGCTGTTCCATGATGCAGCATGATCGGCGCCTTCACGGCGTCGAGATAGTTGATCGGCGAGACACGGCGGTACGCATCGGGATCGCCCTCGGGTGGAAATGGCCAGGTATCGGCGCCTGGATTACCACCGCTCTGACGTAGCCGACGTCGGTAGTCGGCCGCAAGATCTGCCGGCGCCGGCGCATAGACCACCGCCGCCGCAAGCTGGTCGGAGATGGTCGCGACGGCCACAGTAATCGACGCGCCCCGACTATGCCCCCACATTCCAACCTTGCCGGGCCGGGCCATTGGCAGCTTCTGCGCCAAGGGGATAAGGTGCAGAACGTCAGCATAATATCCCGTGTAGAACACGTTTGGCCCATCGTCGCCACCGCCGTAGCCGCGGTAGTCGGGCGCGACGACC
>JADDQE010000258.1 GCA_016781525.1 bacterium
AAAACGATCGTTGAACAATGGCAATCGACAAGGTAAACGACCCACTAGAAGCATACCAAAAGTGATGCGATTGCCCTGTGCTAGAAGCCGCCGAACGGCTAAGCTGAGCGGCACGCCAAAGCACCAGCACGCGCTTGCTACGCGAGACGATTGAGCACGATTGCGGAACAAAGCCACGTTCACGCGTGTCCGCTCCAGCGCTTTGTTCGGGGTAGCCACCTGGTTACGTTGCGAATTAATTATCTGGTACGGTTTGTGCTAGCGAGCGCCCCCAGGGGAGGCAGGATGGGCCGGGTGCTCGACAATGGTATCGCAATGTGCCTGCCACTGCATCCCTTTTGCGCCGCTCCTCCATTTATGTGCTCGTCAGGGGAAGCCGGGCAGGTGGTCAGCACGGAGCCAATATTGACGAGCGCAAGGAGGAGCCATGTTTTATCGCGTCAAGCAGTTGCAGTACCACGCCAAGCCGGACAAACCTGATCCCCTCTACGCGAAAAAGTTGCAGGAGTTGATTGGGGGGCAGTGGGGCGAAATGAGTGTGATGCTCGGCTACCTGTTTCAAGGATGGAATTGCCGTGGTCCGGCCAAGTACCGGGATATGCTGCTGGATATCGGCACGGAAGAGATCGCCCACGTCGAGATGTTATCGACGATGGTTGCGCGCCTGCTGGAGCAGTCGCCGGTTGAGGCACAGGAGGAGGCGGCAAAGAACTCCTTAGTGGGAGCCATCATGGGCGGCTCGAATCTCCAAGATGTGATTCTTGCCGGGATGAATCCGCAGCACGTCATCGTATCTGGAGGTGGGGCTCAGGCCGCCGACAGCGTGGGCAACCCTTGGAGCGCCCGGTATATCGTGTCCAGCGGTAACTTGCTCTCCGACTTCCGCTTCAATCTCACGGCCGAGTCCCAAGGCCGACAACAAGCCTGTCGTCTGTACGAACTGACCGACGACCGTGGGGTGCGGGACATGCTGTCGTTTTTGATTGCGCGGGACACTATGCACCAAAATCAGTGGCTTGCGGCGATTGAAGAATTGAAGGCGGACGGGTTGGAGGAGACGCCTGCGCCGAGTACCTTCCCGCAGGAGCGGGAGTTCCACCAGGTGGCGTACCAATTCTGGAACTTGTCGGAGGGCACGGAGAGCGCCGAAGGTCGGTGGGCCAAAGGGCCATCGATGGATGGGAAGGGGCAGTTCGAGTACGTAGCAGAGCCTAAGCCGTTGGGGCCTGAGCCAGAACTTGGCCAGGTCGACCCACGGGTCCATAGCACCCCGGCCCAGCCAACGCCCCCAACAGCATCCTCGTAACCGATGAACAAGCGAGAGCCGGTACCTGAGTCGCGGCCGGCTCTCGCACAAAAGAAGTGCAGATGGTAGTGTACCCTGCACGACTACCCCGAACGGCAGAACTCACACGCGCCCAACAACACTTGTGCGAGCCTGCCAAGCAAGAAGTCCGGTCATATTGTATGAATTTTCGCCACGTTCACAGGCGTCGTGTGCAGTGACTTGTTAGCCCGTACGTTGCTATGCCGCAACACGGTCGGACGGTTCCCTTATTCAAGTTCATACCCCAGTTCGTTCTCAAGCCAGTGTTTCGTGGCTTCTTCGTCCAGTTCTAGGGATATTTGTGCCAGTAGGCGCTGGTCGCGCGCCAGAGCAATACAACTGACAATACTTCGGGTTGCTACGGCATCCCATGCATGATCTGGATGGGTGCCAACAACAACAGGAATCGACCGTATCGCACTAAAGTAGGCCTCAGTAAGCTCAGCAGGCACGGGCGAATTGCGTGGACGGGTAAGCTCGATCGTAGCGATCAAGCCAAAGACGTTCCAGTCAAGCTTGGGACTATGCTCCGCGTACTTAAGCAGGTACGGGACAGCGGCATACGACGCCGATCCGAGATCGCCTTGATGATGTAACTCTTGCCACAGCTCATCCCACAGTTCCACGCTTGCACCATGTTCGAGGAGTTGTCTTAATGGCACTGACGCATCGTACAGGAGACGGTAGCCACTCTCATAGGACTGCCATCGTGGATCATCAAGTGGAAGCATACACTACCTCATACGATAGAGCGCATTGTACGGGGTTGCGTCAAACGGGCTAACGTTCAAGCTGAGCTGCCGCCAACCGAGGTAGTACAAGCACCGAGCGCACGACCAGCGTGAAAAAAGCCCACGTTCCACCACGCTGCAAGCGGTCAGCTCCAGCGCCTTGTTCGGCAGCACGGGCCACGGCCTCCGCATCACGCGTCAGCGGTCGTCCTCGACGTGGGCCGGCGTGCGCCACCGGTCCCGTTCGCCCCGCGCCCGCGCCTTGCGTGCCAGTTGTAACGCCCGTTTTTCCCCGTGTTTCGTAATGGAATAGCGGGTGCGCTTCTGCTGGCCCGCGTGGGTCGCCCAGGTCGCTTGATAATACTCGGTATGGTTTTCCCGTACCCGTCGAATCCCCGGTTCCGGACTGGTGGAATAGAAGATCCCCACCACCTGCCGCTCCGTCCGCGGTTTGCCTAACGCACGCTCGGTGGTGTCGCGCCAGGCGAGGGCGGCGGTCAAGGCGCCGAGGCGGTCCCCATATTTGGTATCAGAAAAGAACTTCGAGCGGCGCTGAGCTTGCCACATGATCCGGACGTTATACCCGTGCATTCGACTGGCGTCGTGGTCGACGCGGGTCAGATTCTTATGCTTGACCGTACGCTTGCGCATGTCCTGCCTCAAAACTGCGAGCTTGTGTGGTTACCAATGGCTAACGCATGACATTATACCGGATGTTTACAGGGTGCATGTAGTGGTGGCGCTAGACAGTGCTGCCGAACGCTCAAGCTGAGCTGCCGCCAATACGGTTAGCACCAGCGCTAATAGCATGAGAAGCATGAAAATCGCCCACGTTTTACCACGCGGCACGCGGTCAGCTCCAGCGACATGTTCGGCAGCATGCGCCACGGCCTCCACATCACGCGTTAGCGGTCGTCGTCGTCGTGGGCCGGCGTACGCCATCGGTCCCGTTCGCCCCGCGCCCGCGCCTTGCGTGCCAGCTGTAACGCCCGTTTTTCCCCGTGTTTACTAATGGAATAGCGGGTGCGTTTCTGCTGGCCCGCGTACGTGGCCCAGGTCGCTTGATAATACTCGGTGTGGTTTTCCCGCACCCGTCGAATCCCGGGTTCCGCACTGGAGGAATAGAAGATCCCCACCACCTGCCGCTCCGTCCGCGGTTTGCCTAACGCACGTTCGGTTGCGTCACGCCACGCGAGGGCAGCGGTCAAGGCGCCGAGGCGGTCCCCATATTTGGTATCAGAGAAGAACTTCGAGCGGCGCTGAGCTTGCCACATGATCCGGACATTGTAGCCGTGCATCCGGCTGGCGTCGTGGTCGACGCGGGTCAGATTCTTATGCTTCACCGTGCGCTTGCGCATGTTCTGCCTCAAAACTCCGAGCTTGTGTGCTCGCACTCATGGATAGCGTACGAAATTATACCTGATGTTGACAGGCTGCACGTGGTGGTGGAGCTAGGCAACGCTGCCGAACGGTCGAGTTCAGGCGCGCCGCCAAGCGGGATCAGTTCACGTACGGGCATAGAACAAACGACGAAAATTGGCCACGTTCCGAGAGCGCAGCGGCGTCGCTTGCAACGAGTTGTTCGGCGTGGTCGCCGTGCTATGGGGTTGGCCAGATCTTAATCGTCCCATCCCAGCTTGCCGAGATCAGCCGGCCTCGGTCCGGATGAAATGCAAGCGCATTGATGCGCTTGGTGTGAGCCTGGACGACCTCAACCCCCTCGCCAGTCATACTCTCCCAGACACGAATGGTCTTATCCCCGCGTGTGTTCTCGTACGGAATACCTGCCTCACCACTTGCCGTCGCGATGAGGCGCTGGTCAGGACTCACCGCCATGCTCATAATGTACTGCCCCGTCCTAATTATGCGGTCTAGCTGGCCACCACTCACGTTCCAGAAGCGCACGCTGCCGTCCCAACTGCTACTGATGAGCTGGCTGCCATCGGGACTAAATACCAGCCCGGAAATGTTGCTGGTATGTCCGGATAGGGTGCGGAGCTCCCGCGCATCGCTGGTATCCCAAAGCACGATATTCCCATCATCAGCATTACTCGCCGCGAGTAGCCGGCCGTCCGGGCTAAAGGCGAGGCAGGGCCGGAGGGCTTGCGACGCGGTTCCGGCAAATCGATGGAGCAGTTGCCCATCACGAATGCGCCAGAGCAAGACATCAGCCTCTTGATACCCAAGCGCCGCGAGGATCTGCCCATCCGGACTAAACGCAACTACCCCTGCCCCATTCCGCTGTCCTCGGAAGGTCTGGATAGTTCGTGCGTCGTGGACCCGCACCAAACGGACTGCCGTCTCCCCGGCGATTGCAAGGGTTTGCCCATCCGGGCTAAAGGCAACGCCCCACGCCTCGTCAGTCGTATCCTGCCAGCGGAGATGTACGGCCTCAACTCGGAACTCCCATAGTTGGAGCACCCGCTCCAGTCCGCCTGTCGCCGCTATCAACTGGCCGTCTTGGCTGAGTGCGAAGCCAGAAACGGGATAGCCGATGCGTATCCGCCGTAAGGCAGGCTGTGTCCCATCCGTACGAAGGTACAGAATAGCTATGAAGAGTACAGTCCCGAGCAGGACAAGCGCCGCCGTATGAGGCTGTGCAACGAACGACTTAATGCGAATGAGCATGGAATTGATTATAGCTCGCGGCACGAACGAGTCCATACCAAATCGGGTGTGCTAGGTGTAATCCGCGCCGAACGTTAAAGTTGAGCGGCACGCCCTGAGGCCGGAACACGCTTGCTACGCGCGATGACCGTGACGCGACCGCCTTTTTTCGCCACGTTCACACGTGTCCGCTGCAGCTACTTGTTGTGCAGCGTTCAGCCTTGTTGCTTTGCTCGTCCAAGTGGATAGCCACATCGTCTACACTCTACTCGCCAATTCGGGCATGGCTGCCCACATACGGGGCATGACCGTGTTGAGAGGCGGGCGTCTTCTTCCAGTCGTTTCTCAAGCATCTCTGGATGGAGAGTGTATGGACGTGTATCTGCACCACGCGCACGCCGGGCCTGCCACCGCTCCATTAACGTTCTCGGTCCTCGAAACTCCGAATCGTGTGCCTGCACATACGCATCGATCAGAGTAGCAAGATCATCAGAGTACTCAATAAACTGTCCCGATAATACATCAAGCTGCTCAAGTTGTTCCGGCGTAAAACGGCCCACTACAGCAGTGCGTTCCGCCTGATCTTTCGGGACGATGGCTCCAGGAAAGAGACTTATGGCGCGTTCCAGAATCTGTGCCATATGTGAGGCACCAACAGCGCGGAGTCCGCGTAAGGCTTCGTGTGCGAATTCCCCAGAGGAGTTGGAGAAGAACTGATGCAGCGTTCCATTACTGACCTCGCTTTCAAGCCACCAGATCGCAAAGTAATACAGCTCTGCCTCAGTCAACGCGTCAAATCCATCGGCATCTATGCGCTCATAGATGCTGTCCATTATGCTAATTTCAGGACTCATCGT
>JADDQE010000239.1 GCA_016781525.1 bacterium
GCAACGAAGCGCTCTTCCCTCACTTTGCCCACTCACCCGCAACAGAACCGTCATCGGTAAACGGCGGCGGCGTCCGATAGTCATCAGCTTCGTAGATCTGTCGTGCGCGCGGTCACTTCCTCGCGCTCATGCGGGCAGAACCCGTTTCAGCTGTAATGTGCGCCGCTCTGGTGGCCGCTGAGCCACGCACAATGAACAGGAGCGGCCGTGAGGCGGCGCTGCAGCTGCGGATATATCGCTCAGTCAAGCGGGATACGCTCTTGGTTCTGGGCAAGCCACATAGGAAAGGTTTGCAACGACGGATTCAGGGTCCGGGAAACCTCGAGGTCGCGCGCGGCAAGGCAGACGTGCTCAAAGTCACGATAGAACTGGAACATGTTGCCAAGATCATCCGCACCCGGGAAACCGAAGCTGCGGTACACCTCCGGCGACACCGCGTTGTAGCGTACCTCCTGCCCCAGGGCCTCGGTGAGCGCAGCGGCCATTTCCGCTCCGGTCAGATGGTCGCCCGCTATGCCGACCCGCTTGCCGAGATATTCACGACCCATTTTGAAGATGCCGTGCGCGCACTTGCCAATGTCCTCAGCAGCGATGCCCGCCAGTTTTTTGTCGCCCATTGGCAGGGTGATAGCAAGTGTGCCATCCTCGCCTCGCTTGGGTCCCATGCCGAAAAAGATCATGTTGTCCCAGTAGAACGACGTGAGTAGAAACGTGGTCGGCACGCCGGCTTCGACAAAGTAGTGGTCGGCCTCGCCCTTGGCATCGAAGTGCGGCACCTTATACTTCCCCATGAGGGTGGGCATACGGTCATCACTGAGAGGTACCCATTTACGCGTGTCTTCGAGGGTGGACCAGATGACGTGCTCGATCCCAGCGTGCTTGGTCGCCTGGGCCATTGCCTTTGCATGGGCTAATTCTTTCTCCGGGGAGAAATGTGCCCAGTAAAAGGTGAGGCAGTATGCGCCATAGGCGCCCGCGAACGCCGCTTCTAGACTCTTGGGGGCATCCAGGTCGGCCGCGACGACTTCAGCACCCAGCTTTGCCAGTTCTCGAGCTTCGTCAGCATTGACATCTCTCGTAATGGCACGCACGGTGAAGCCAGCACGTGGGTCGTCGAGGATTGCGCGCACCAAACCGCCGCCCTGCGCACCGGTTGCACCCATTACCGCTATAATCCGCTGTTCCGGCATGATGATCTCCTTGTTGGTTAGCGATAGGCTCGCCTGGATAATCAATCGACCGCTGCCGCTATAGGACCCCTAGGACGCCGGTCAAGGAATCCACCAGGGCTGCTTCCCCGCGCCAGGCTGTCCAGGGATACATCACGGATACACGGATAGGGCCGTGCACGGCAACGGCTGCGGTGGATACAGCCACAGCTTGCGCGGCCAGAGCGTTCGACGGAAATACTTGACCGGCGCTCTAGATGGCCCGAAGCACGCGAAGCGGATCAGCGTGCGGAGTCCTCTACCGCGAGGCCTGTTTTTCGGCCTGATACCCGATGGCGAATGCCGCTGCGAAGATCAAGCCGCCAACGATGCCAAGTGCGGCCGCCTTCAGCACGTTGCCACGATCCATGAGCGGCTCCTGTGCGGACGAGCGGGATATGTTCATCACGGTTGCTCCTTCCAAAGTAGTTGTTACGTTGTTACCAGTCGCCGGGCTTCACCGCATGCTTGCATCGATAGGCCACCTCCTGGTTCAGTAACGTCCGATGGGTCATGGCTTGCCGGACGCGGTCCCTGCTAGTAAGGTAGCAGGCGCCCGTGCGCGCAGCGTACGACATGGGCTTGCCGATCGTGCGACTTGTGTGCGAGAAACGTATTAGTGCCAAACGTGTGCATACGCGGAACCTCCGTTACAACAGACAACAGGCCACCGACGAGGGAACCGTGGCGGCGAACAGCAGCCGGGTAATGAGGAAGGCGTTAGCAAGCGATCGTGGCTGAGTTTCGTGCCGTGAATCATTTCACCACGTAGGCACTTCCAATTCAATCGTCGTGCTGTACAATTTATCGGACAAGAACCCGGACAAAAACCTGGACAAAAACCTGTTAGAAACTCGTGCATTCTCCCGGCAGTGGCAGCGTGCGCTGCCGAGCGGTGCCGCACGATACGCAGGAGTGCCACTATGCCGCCTACTGCATCCCTCGGATCGTGGATCAAAGAGTGCCGTCAGGCGCTGGACCTGACTCAGGCCGACCTCGCGCAGCGCGTGGGCTGCGCGGTGGATACCATCTACCGGCTGGAGGCCGGTACGCGCCGCCCCTCCAAAGAGATCGCCGCTCGCCTCGCCGCGGTACTCGAGATTCCGGCCGAGCAAATATCCGCCTTTCTCCGCCTCGCGCGTGCTGCGCCTGCCGCCGCACCGGAGCAGCCGCTTCCCGCTGCATCCACCGCCGGCCCAGCCGCCACACCAGCTCTCCCGCCTAGGCAGCACCCGGCTGCCTACCAGACGAACCTCCCGACGCCGCCAACGCCCCTAGTCGGCCGCGAGCAGGAGGTGGCGGATCTCCGCGCGGAGTTGCTACGGCAGGACATGCGGCTGCTGACGCTACTCGGGCCGGGGGGTGTCGGCAAGACCCGCCTGAGTCTGGAGGTCGCGGCTGAGGTGCGCGATGACTTCGCCGACGGCGTCTTCTTCGTCTCGCTGGAGGCTATCACCGACCCCGGGCTAGTAGCCCGCGCTATCGCGGAGGCGCTGGGCGTCAAGGAGGCCACCGGAGAGACGGTGCAGGAGAGCCTGCTGGCCTCTCTGCGCGCGAAGCAGCTGCTGCTCGTGCTCGACAACTTCGAGCAAGTCATCGCCGCCGCACCGCTGGTGGCAGAGCTACTCTCCCGATGTGGCGCGCTCAAGACCCTGGTGACCTCGCGCGAGCCGCTGCGGCTGCGTGGGGAATGGCTCTTTGACCTGGAAGGCTTAGGTTACCCGGTGGAGGGCGCCACTGATGGCCTCGAAGACCATAGCGCGGTACGGCTCTTCGTCCAGCGCGCGCAACAGGTGCAACGGCAATGGTCCCCGGTAAAGCGCGAAATGGAGGCTATCATACGGATCTGCCGGCTGGCCGAGGGCCTGCCGCTGGCGATCGAGCTGGCCGCGGCGGCAGTGCGCGACCACTCCTGCGTAGAGATCGCGCACGCGCTCGAACGCGGACTCCACGCGCTAGCAGTGGCAGCGCGCGATACCCCGGAGCGCCACCAGAGCATCCAGGCTACCCTGGAATACTCCTCGCGCCTACTCAGTATGGAGGAGCGCGGTCTATTGGCCCGTCTCGCCATCTTTCGCGGTGGTTTTGGGGAAGAGGCTGCGGTCGAGGTTGGCGACGCCGCGCCGACCGTGCTCGCCGCTCTCCTGGCCAAATCGTTGGTGCGCCAGATGGTACAGGTGGATGGGACACGGCGCTACCAGTTGCACGCACTGGTGCTGCAATACGCCGATGAGAAGCTCCGGGAGGCTGGTGAACAGATTATCATGCGGGATCGCCATCTCCACTATTACCTGCAGCAGATCGAGGTGGTAGAGGCACAGCTCTATGGCCGGGAGCAGGCCAGGTGGCTCGCCCATCTCGAACGCGAGCACGACAACCTGCGCGCGGCGCTGAGCTGGGCAATCGAGCGGGGAGCGGTTGAGCACGCCTTGCGCTTGGCGGCAGCGCTCGAGCACTTCTGGTATCTGCATGGATACTGGACTGAGGGACGGGCCTGGCTAGCGCGGGTGCTGGCGCAGAGCGATCCCGCCGCCCCCACCCAAGTGCGTGGCTGTGTGCTGCTCGCCGCCGGGGAACTGGCCGACGCTCAATGTGACTACCCTCAGGCAATGGCCTTTTATGAGGAAAGCCTGACGCTCTTTCGGGAGCTTGGGGACGACCTGCACATCGCCCTGGCGATTCAAGGATTGGCACACGTCGCCCTCAACCAGCGCAATTATGAGCAGGCACGCACCCTCTTCGAAGCGAGCCTGCCCTTGCTGCGCGTCAACGGAAATAATCTGAGCATCGGTCGGGCGCTGCATGGGCTGGGGGACGTGCTGTTGATGCAGGGCAACCTGGAACTGGCAGCGGCCCGCTTTGAGGAGGGCCTGGGGTACTACCGGGCCGCGGGCGACCAAGGGGCGATCGCCGCCTCGCTGATCTATGCGGGTGACGTGGCGCACCAACGCGGTGATCTCAGCCGAGCGCGGGCACTGTGTGAGGAGGGCTTGCTGCTGTCTCGCGAGCTGGGCCACAAACTCGGCATAAGTTGGGCGTTGGGGCGCCTCGGTGCGATCATGCAGGACGAGGGAGACTACGAGCGTGCCGAAGCCTGTTTCGGCGAATGCCTGCAGGTGCGGCACGAGCTGCGCGACACACAGGGTATTGCGTGGGCGCTTGAAGGGTTGGCAGCAGTGGCGGCCGGGCGGCGGCAGCCAGAACGGGCCGCTCAGCTGTGGGGGCAGGCCGAAGCGCTGCGCGAAGCAGTGGGTGCGCCATTGTCACTCACTGTGCGTGCTACCTATGAGCGCCACGTCATGGTCGCGCGTGCCGAGATGGACGAGGATCGGTTCGCGGTGGCCTGGGCTGCAGGCCAGCGTATGTCGCTGGAGCAGGCCATCGCCTATGCACTTGAGACGGGTGAGCCTGCGAGATAGACTTCCGTGCTGTAATGCCTACTGCCATCATCCGCTCCACTCGCAACTCGCTTCTCTGCATTCGCACCGAACAACATAACACTCCTTGAACATATGTTCTGTCCCATGCTAGAATAGTCTCAATCTAAAGAAGTCGCCTGCGACGGTGCGAACGTCCAGGCGGTGGCCTACGCGATGGTGGCGCGTGGCGAACCGAGTATAGCACTCCTCGGGCCGTTTCGCGCCAGGCATGGGCGGCCCGTTTGTCCTTAAGCCAGAGGTAATGACAGATGCCGGTGTGGGTATGCTGAGGCATGTCTTAGCCAGGTTACCGTAGTGCGCGCCACCACATCCCTACGTCGACTGCGTGACCCATCTCGTGATCGAGATTGAGATGTAGCCCTAAGCGCACGATCCAATCATCATTAGGGTAGAACGGTTTATTTGTGAAGGGTTCGCCGAGCACTGGTCCCATAGCATCACCTGTCGGCTTCCATAGCATCACCCAGTTGTGGGCTGGAGAGCAGCGCCACGCAAGATGCACTTCAACGCGGTCTGAGCGGAGCGGTGCTGAGCAAGATGTGGCGAGGGCCTGTCGTATGTTCGCCTTCCATGTCGTCTTTTGCGTTCCGCTTCCAGCCTGATACGACAGGTGTTCCCACTCCTTCAAGCTATCGGCATCCAGCGGTTCAGCTCGGCCGACGATAAGCTGCGAGCCACCTCCAACCCGTTTTTCGGCACTGACGAACTTAAAGTGCTGACCACCAAGACGGTAGACGACAGGCGTGAGGTAATTCTCCAGGTCGTAGTGGTGGGTAAGGCGCGCGTCCAGTTGCACATCAATGTCCATATGCAGGAAGGTTCCGTTGGGCTGTGCTGAGGTCAGGTACACTGCATTCCAGAATCGT
>JADDQE010000089.1 GCA_016781525.1 bacterium
ATCGTCGGTCAAAGTACCACGGTACATGCAGAGCAGCATACCAAATCCTACGAGCTTTGGCCGGCTATCCACTTAGTATGGTACGCTCTCCAGCATGAATAAGGCCGTTTCGCCGATCCACGAATCCGCTGAGGAATTGAAGCACCTCCTCAGTCGCGAGCGTCAGCCCGACAAACAGCAGCGCCTCCATGTCCTGTATTTGCTCGCCAGTGGTCAGGCGCGCTACCGCACTACGGTCGCGACCTTGCTTGGACTGAGTCGCGGCAGCGGTGCACGCTGGTTGACCACCTATGCCCAGAGTGGCCTCCCCGCCCTCTTGGATATCCACGTTCCGCCTGGGTGAACGCCCGCCTTATCCTCCGACCAGCGTGCGCAGTTGCACGCCGCGCTGGATCGTCCGAACGGCTTTGCGTCCTATGGCGCGGTGCAGCAGTGGATCGCCGACACGTTGGGGGTGGCGATGGGCTACCATGCCATGGATAAGCTCGTGCGCCGCAAACTCCGTGCGAAATTGAAAGTGCCGCAGCCACAGCATGAAAAAAACCGAGCAGGCCGTAGCGCAGTTTCAAGCGGAGTTCCCCACGCTGGTCCCGGCGGCGGTACCACCGGATAAGCGGCGGAGGTCGTGGTCTGGGCGTTCGACCAAAGCCGCTTTGGGTTGCGCACCATGCAGCGCGGCGCATTACCAGCTGTGGGGTCACGCCGCGGGGCATCTGCCAGTACGGCTACCAGAATTTCTGGCTGTATGGGGTAGTGGCGCCGGCAAGTGGCGATGGCTTCTTTTACGTCTTGCCAACGCTGGATGCGGAGCATATGCAGCTCTATCTGAACGCCTTGGCCGAAGCCCGCCCCGACACGCTGAACGTGCTGCTCCTCGACAATAGCTGGGCGCACCGCGCTCAGACCCTGGTCCTGCCGTGGAACGTCGTGCTGCTCTTTCAGCCCGCGTATGCGTCCCAGGTCAACCCCAGTGAACGGGTGTGGGAGGACCTCAAATCTGACCTCGCCTGGGAGCGTTTCGCATCGCTCCAAGCGCTGCAAGACCAGATCGTTCGGTTGGTCGACGCATACGATGCGCCCACCCTCCACTCCCTGACCGCCTACCGTATTTCATGAATGCTGTCAATGCCCTATTACCATAGCAAAACGGTATGACCTGGTATTTCGATACAGCATCGCTGGCCCGCGAACAGCCATACCGGGAAAGCATGACGGTCACGAAAGGTCACGGGCGCCTCGATCAGAGCACAATCACCAGGACACGTGATCTGGACGACTAGCTCTCCTGGCCTGGAGTGCAACACGCACTGCGCCGAACGTGTCAGCGTACGCTTCTCCACACGGGCCAGGTCAGCACCTTGGTCAGGTATGCCCTGACGAGCCTTCCTGCCTGCGAAACGGATGCAGCATTCCTGGCGGAGCTGTGGCGGGGGCGCTGGGCGATCGAAAATCGGTGCACTATGTCCGTGATGTGACGTTCGGGGAAGACGCGCATCAGATGCCTGCGGGAAACGATCCATACGCGCTTGCCGCGCTCCGGAACACTCTCATGAATGGCGGCGTGAGCAACGGCACAAAACCGCCAAAGCCCTGGAGCTGGCTGTACCAGCGCCACGGCCAGGCAGGAAGCAAGACAAGACTCGCTGCCACCAACAAAAGCGCCGCCCCAGCGCGCAACCACGT
This sequence comes from bacterium, assembly GCA_016781525.1. Lineage (GTDB taxonomy): Bacteria > Chloroflexota > Chloroflexia > Chloroflexales > Kallotenuaceae > LB3-1. The sequence continues at coordinate 1,684 of JADDQE010000089.1, forward strand.
CAATCGTTTGGCGACGACTGGCAGACCTAACGTGGGCTTAACGACTGCAAGTGGGACAAGGATCGGAAGATACAGCATAGCCAAAAATAGTGGCGCCCATTGGGCAGTCTTTACAGCCATCAAAAATGGTGCGGAGCAAAAAAGCAAAAGACGCCACCAAGTGCCATCGCGCGTCACGCCAAATGAGAGCAGGGCGGCACAACAGCCGACAAACAGTGGCCCACTCACAACGGTTGGGAATCCCGCGAAGAGTGCTCCGACAAAGGCTGCCGGTAGGGGATATGGGATCATGAGAGCGCTTGCGGGATGTCGATATGGATCAAGACCGTTCCACAGATCGCGAGCGGCTGCAATGCTCCAGAAGATGTCGCCAAGCGACCCATTATTACCCTCAGGATAGAACAGAAAACGAACCGCGGCGGATAATCCTCCAACGAGGAGTGCGACCGCGACACGAGGGTGTCCGTCATAGTTTTGCAAGGTTGCAGAGGTGGTGGTGCATAGGTTAGGATGAATTCATCGGAAAGGGGTCCCCGATGGACAGCCGGAAGCAGGAAACGCCGCCGGATGTGCGGGCCAGTTTGGAAGCAGAAATGACGGCTTGGCGCCACGCCCATCCCACCGCCACGTTCACGGAGATTGAATCGGCGCTCGATGTGCACCTTGCCCGCGTTCGGGCCGAGCTGTTAGACGCCGTGGCACACGCGAGTCCTGCCGCCGATTGGCGCGACGCGCCTCCCGATCAGCATCCTGTGTGTCCCGAGTGCGACACTCCGCTCCAAACTCGCGGTAGCCATCCTCGCCAGTTGCGCACGCACGGCAATCAACGTGTGATCCTGGAGCGGAGCTATGGTGTCTGCCCCGCCTGCGGTACGGGTGTTTTTCCCCCTAGATGAGCAACTTGCCCTGCTGCCCGGGCAGTTGACCCCGCGCCTACATGAATGGTTGGTCCGCCTCGGTACCTGGATGCCCTTTGCCCAAGCCGCTGAGTTGCTGGCTGAGTTTACCTTGGTACGGGTGAGCGAGGCGACCGCACGGCGCCAGACGGAAGCTGCGGGGGTGGTGGCGGTCAGGCAAGAGACGGCAGTGGCGGAGCGGATTTTCCAGGACTATCCGCTGCCACCCGCCGGTCCTCCCAGGTTGGTGGTCAGTGCCGACGGCGCGATGGTCCCGCTGCAGCATGGCGCATGGGCCGAGGTCCGCACGCTCGCGATTGGGGAACCGGAGGGATGCGGACCAGCTGGTGCCGTGCATACCCGGGCACTCTCCTACTTCTCGCGGCTCACGGATGCTGAGACCTTCGGGCACCTGGCACTCCCTGAAATCTATCGGCGTGGGGTCTTGACCGCCGAGGTCGCGGCCGTGATGGACGGGGCCGCGTGGCTCCAAGGCTTTACGGATTTTCACTGTGATCGCGCCGTGCGCATTCTCGACTTTGCCCATGCCGCCCAGCGGATCGCGGAGATTGGACAGGCGGTGTGGGGGGAGGGCAGCGGGCTTGCCCAGGAGTGGACTGCCGCACAACTGCACGTCCTGAAGCATACGGGTCCAATCCCGGTGCTGGCGGTGCTGCGTACGCTGCAGGTGCAGCAACCAGGGCTGGAAGTAGTGGCAGCGAATCTGGCCTATTTGGAGAAGCGGGAAGCGCAGCTGGACTATCCGCGCTTTCAGGCGGCGGGCTGGCCGATTGGGAGCGGCATGGTGGAAAGCGCCAATAAGCTGGTGGTCGAGGCACGCCTCAAAGGGGCAGGCATGCATTGGGCGCGGGCGCATGTCAACCCGCTGCTTGCGCTGCGCACCCTCGTTTGTAATGCGCGCTGGACAGCGGGCTGGTCAGCGGTGCGCGCCGCCTTACGGCCACTGCCCGGACATCGACGCAGACGACGGCTCCAGCGGATGGCAGCAGCGGAACACCAGGAACAGCACGCGCCTCCACTGGTACAGCTGCCCACCTCACCACCAAAGACGCTTCCTGGCACCTCGCGGCCAGCTGCAAATCATCCCTGGAAGCGGCCCTTTAGTCCGCGCGCACTTCACTGCCCCAGTTCTGATGCAAAACTTTGACGCACACCCGCGACACGATAACGCATGAGATACCCTCCGTCTTGACCGCGAGAGAAGAGAAAAACGAATACAGGAGGGAGACCACCAAGCATTTTATTTTGTATCCACTTCACCTGTACTCATTCTCGAAATATATAGTCGCGTCCGTTGAGTACGCGTGAAGTACGGTGTACCAAAGGTCCTACCTTACCGTTTGGCATTAGCGCTCGGTAACGGGTCAGCGTAGTGTACCAAAGGTCACGACGAGGAGCACCCACCCTGCCTCCCGTTCAATCACTGCCATAATTCCTAGTATCGGCGAGAGACACGTTTTGGCGGGCCAGGTGGCGGCAGTGTCTGCCGCACAGGACGAGTATGATACCCATCATGCGCCCTGGCCCCTTCTTTCTACCCAAGACCCTGATAGTTTGTACGGCTCAGGCTGCGTGGACAGACACCTCTTGCAGCTCGAACCACGCGACGGCGGTCTCGTTCCCAGTGTCCGGCCGCTTACCGGATAGTTCTACTCAGGACCCACCAGGTAATGGGTGACGATATAATTCCCATAAGGCGCCGACGTCGTCCCGTGGGTACGTGGACGAGGCAATTTGTCAGGGCTCTGTCAAAGTCGGCGGTCCATCAGCTACGATACCTTGGGAGTGTCCAACCTCAAAGGAGGCGTGCGATGGACCAGCGCGAGTATAGCAAATTGGTAGCAGCGTTGCAGCAGATGCCGGATCCGCGCCGTGCCCGCGGCAAGCAGTTGGAGTGGACCATGATCTTAGGGGTGATTGCCAGTGCGCTTGTGTGTCAGCAACGCAGCGTGGCGGCGATCGCGCAGTGGGTCCACCAGCAGCAAGCCCTGCTCGTTGCCGCCTTTCGACCGGCACGGTGCCGTGTTCCAAGCGAGGCGACCGACCGTCGTGCCGTACGCCTTGTGGATGTACCAGCCCTCGAACAGCTGATGGCTGGACAGACCCCGAAGGAGCGGACAACCCCTGCGGTGGCAACCGAGACGCTCGCACGGGGGCATGCGGTTGATGGAAAATATGTGCGTGGGGCTGGTGCCCACGACCGTCCAACGCTCCTCGTCAGCGTGGTACAGCACACCTCCGCCCAGGTCGTCGGTCAAGTCGCCGTTCCTGACAAGCAGCATGAAAGTCGTGGCGTGGCCGAGTTGCTCGCTGGTCGTGAGCTGCAGGGCATGGTGCTCACGCTGGACGCCGGACTGACCCATCCCGCCTTAGCCGCCCAAATCCTGGCGCAAGATGGTCACGACTTCATGGTGGTGAAGCGCAACCAGGCGCGCTTATATCACGAGTTGACCTGGTTTTTCGACAGCCCACCCGTGCCCTGTGATCGGCCCTGGCGTGAGAGTGTCAGTGTCACGAAAGGGCATGGACGGCTGGAGCAGCGTACGCTTACCTATGCGCTGACGAGGCTCACAGCGCGTGACATGCGTGCCGCTGAACGTGCGGACGTATGGCGGGGGCATTGGGCGATTGAAAATCGCGTGCATTACGTCCGAGATGTGACATTTGGCGAAGCTGCCCATCAGATGCATACGGGCGGCGCACCCCAAGCCCTTGCGCCTTGCGCAACGGCATTATGAACCGGCTCCGGGCCGCGGGCTGGACGAATTTGGCTGCAGCACTCCGACATTACGCCAATGCTGTTCCCGAAGCGCTACAATTCGTCGGCCT
>JADDQE010000209.1 GCA_016781525.1 bacterium
CAGAGTGCAATCTGGGGCATTACCAGCGTTGTTTCTTCTGCATTCACGGGGGGCCCTCGCTTGCCTTTGGTTGATGCGCCAAGCTTAGCGCCGGTAACCCTACAACCGCTGTGACTTTTCTCACAAATTCACCGGGGGTTGCGAAGTCTCCACCTGTAGCGCGATCAGCTAGAATGATGAAGACAACAGGCAGTCACAAAGGATGGCTAATGGACGATCGCAAGGCGCTGCTCCGGCAGGTGGGCTTTTGTGCTGGGCTGTCGGAGCACACGGTTGAGGCGCTAGCAAAGATCGCAGGGTCTCTACACCGGGATGCGGGAGCAACAATTCAGCTGGAGGGTGAGCCGGCGGAAGCGATGTACGTGGTTGTGCAGGGCCGGGTCAAGATTACGCGTATAGGGGAGCGTGGCCGTGAACAGGTGCTGATGGTAGTGGGACCCGGTCAGCACTTCAACACGGTGCCGATGTTTGACGAAGGGCCCTGTCCGGCGAACGCCGAGGCGCTCACCGACGTCGCACTCTTGGCCCTGCCGCGGTTACAGCTGCAGCGTGTAGTGGAAGAGCACCCACCGCTCGCACTTGCGCTACTCCGGGAGTTTACCGGGCGACTGCGGCACCTGGTCCATCTGGTAGACGAGCTGGCGCTTCATTCGGTGCAGGGTCGTGTGGCACATCTGCTGCTGACGCAGGCTGAGGCGGCCGATCGTGGCGAGACCGTTCAACCGTTGACGCAGGCGGACATGGCTGCGCGGATCGGTACGGTGCGCGAAATGGTGGCGCGTACCCTGAAGGGCTTTGAGGTGCAAGGCTTGATCCGGATCGAGCGCGGTGCTATCACCGTGCTCGATCGCGATCGTTTGGCGGCACAGCGGACAGAATAGCGGAGCGCTGCCGCGCTTAAGGACGCAGCAGATCATCAACATGATCCACCCCAATGTGGCAACATGCTCCGCTGCGAGGAGCCATTCGCCGCCCAGCCAACCAAGGTGTACGGCAAGGAGCAGTGCGAGCGCCAGGGGCAGACAGACTCCGGCGCTCTTAGTTGCCAGTGTGCCGATCCGATCGGCGCGTGTCTGATCAGCAACGGGCGGCGCCGGTGGTCGTTGCGAGTGCGAGGCTCCCCGTAGAAACAGTAGGAGCGTATTAGCCACGAACAGTAGCGCCGCGCTCGGCTGCAGCGCTAGTCCGACGCCGATAAAGACCCTGCTGAGACCAATTTGTCCGATCGTCGTCAGCAGGATGCCCGCCGTGAAGGTGCACCAGTGAGCCACGAGCAACTCTTGGAATGGAAACGTGCGTCCAGAGAAGACGGGCATGGTATGGTAATTGACGGCTAGAATGATTCCCGTAAAAGCTCCGAACAACGCAAGCTGCACCATTGGGGTCCAGACTCGCATAACTCCGCCAAGGACGAGCAGATGTAGTGTGGCGGCTGCGGCCAGCGCAAGGACGCCGGTAAAGGCGAAGGCGCGTGCAACGCCGCTCATCGTCCACCTCCATCAAGGGCTTCGGCTAGCGCTGTTAGCAAGGTGGGCAGGTCCAACTTGTGGTGTTCGGCAGCTGTTAGCAGCGGCAGTGCTCCGCCGCAGCAGGTGTCCAGACCGAAGCGGACTAACACGGGCAGTACTACGGGAGCTTGCGCGACCAGCTCGTTCAGCGTGAGGCGTGGATCAACGCGTGGGGCGGCGACATGGCTAGCCTCTTGTGTGGTTGACATACATCTCCCTTCATGTATTTCATCAGGCATCACTAAGCCTCCGCTCGATCCTCGGCACAGTTATCGAGGGTTTGGCGGCTGTACACGCGAGCAGTATGTCACAGGCAAGCCGCGCGGAAGTGCACAACTTGTTCCGCTGGGTGAACCTATCTTCACCAAATCCTGCGCCCCTCCACGGCTCACGATGTAATCCGCTACCAGAGGCCGTCAGGGAGCGCCATCCTTTGATCTGCTGACCGGAATCAGGCAGTACGTCTCTCACCGATGGTGGAATCGATGCTTCTATCCAGTGCTGCTCGCCGCATGCGGAGGCTTACGCCAAAACCAAACGCCACCTCCACACTCTGTGATTGGGGATGCTATACTCCTACGACTCGCTATTTCGCCAGGTTCGACGCGCCGCGGAACGGTGTGACGTTATGCGGCGGCGAGTGTACCATGCGAAGCCGTGATGGAGGCCCGGCCTACGGCACTAGTACAAGAGGCGTATGAGCACTGCCCAGTCGACCGAACCGGAGCCAACACCTGATATCGCTGCATTAGAAGCGCGAGTCGCCGCTCTCGAGCAGGCGCTCGCGGCTGAGCAGGCGCGGCGCGTGTATCACGAGCACATCCTAGCCAACGTGAACGATGCGATCATCGTCGTTGATTTGTCGTTCCATATCCAAGCTTGGAATCCGGCGGCGGAGCGTATCTACGGCTGGACGGCGGCCGAGGTCATCGGCCAACGGCTGGGAGAGCTGTTGCAGGCGCGCTATTTCGATACCACCGATAGAATGGCGGCGTTTGCGGAGCTGGAGCAGAATGGCGTATGGATTGGTCGTGGAGCCCATCGACACCGCGACGGCCATGAGGTGATCATCGAGTCCTCGGTGCGGCACCTGCGCGACGAGACCGGCACAGTTGTTGGAATAGTCGGAATCAACCGTGATATCACTGCGCGCCACCAGGTCATGGAGGCACTCCAGGTGAGCGAGGCGCGCTTTCGCCTCGCCGTAGACCACCTCCCATTTCCCTTTGTTATCTATGACGCGGACCTTCGCTTTCAGTATGTTAATGCGGCGATGATCCAAATGGCTAAGCGCCCTGAGCACGAGCTGCTTGGTCGTCGCGACGAAGAAGTCTTCGCCGAGGGTTTTACGAAGGAGTATTTGCCGCTGCTACGCGCGGCGGCAACCTCCCATGTAGTTCAACGTGGCGAATGTACCGCCCTGGGGAATTATGGCACGTATTACGTCGAGGTCGTCTACGTGCCGTTGCTCGATGCCGCGGGTGCACTGCAACAGGTCCTTGCAATCGCCCAGAATTTGACCGCTCGTGTCGAGGCGGAGGCAGCGCTGAAGCGCAGTGAGGCGAATCTGCGTGCTTTGTTCGATAGTGCGCTCCAAGCCCAGTTTCTGTTAGACACCGAGTACCGTGTACTGGCATTTAATCGTGTCGCCGCGGTGGCAATCAAGCGGATCTCGCAGATGGACATCCAGGTGGGCGATTCCATTCTGACCTACGTGAATCCGGCGAATCGAGAAGGATTCATTGCAAACTACGAGCGTTGTCTCGCCGGCGAGGCGATTTCCCATGAGCAGCAGATTATCTATCCAAATGGTCAAGCCGAGTGGTACGACGTTGCGTACATGCCCGTCTATCGTGACGGCGACCAAAACATACTGGGCGTGGCGTTCAGCGCCCTCAATATCAGCGCGCGCAAGGAAGCTGAGCAAGCGCTTGCGAAACGTGAAGCTGAGCTGGCAGGGATCATCGACTCGGCGATGGATGCGATTATCACGGTCGATGCCGAGCGGCGAATTGTGCTGTTTAATCATGCTGCCGAGCAGATGTTTGGGTGACCAGTGGGTACGATGCTGGGGCAACCACTTGACCGCCTGCTCCCCGAGGTCTCACTCCAAGAATATCTTCGCCAAATTCGGGCACTTGGTGCGACGGCGGAGGCCAGTCAGCCGCTGCACGCGACCGACGTCCTTACCGCCATTCGCGCCAATGGCGACAGATTTCCTGTCGACGCGTCGATCTCCCGGATCCAGATAGGCGAGGAAATACTCTACACGGTCATTCTGAGAGATCTGACGGAGCGTCAGCGGTTGGAAGCGCAGCTGATACAGGCGCAAAAGATGGAAAGCGTGGGTCATCTCGCGGGCGGGATTGCTCACGACTTCAATAATCTCCTCATGGCGATCCTCGGTTATACCGACCTCATACGGGAGGGACTGCCACCGGAAAGTTTGCTGCAACAGGATGTGGCCGAGATCCGCCGCGCTGGAGAGCGCGCCAACGATCTTACGCGGCAACTACTGGCCTTTGCTAGGAAACAGGTAATCTCACCGAGGGTACAGGACTTGGGGCGGCTGCTTGAGGAGTTGCGACCGCTACTGCGGAGGCTGATTAGCGAGTCGGTCGAGATCGTACTCCGAACAAGTCCCCAGCCAGAGTTGGTCAAAGTCGATCCCGGGCAAATCGAGCAGGTATTGCTTAACTTGGCCGTCAATGCGAGCGACGCGATGCCGGAAGGCGGTACTTTCACCATTGGAGTGGATAATATCGTACTTGATACCTCCACGACCCAGCATTTAGGCATTAAACCAGGTAAGTATGTTCAGTTGACTTTATCGGACACAGGCACTGGGATGACGGAGGAAGTGCAGAAGCATATCTTCGAGCCGTTCTTTACGACAAAGGAGCCGGGTAAAGGCACTGGGCTAGGTCTTGCGACCTGCTATGGGATCGTCAAACAACACGGTGGAGCTATCGTGTGCGAGAGCAAGGTCGGGCAGGGTACCACATTCAAAATTTATCTCCCCGCGTTGCCGGATGCATCGCCTGCCCAGGTATCCCTCGCCGATGCCAGCCGCATGATCCAAGGAACGGAGACGGTGCTCTTGGTAGAGGACGAGCCGACAGTGCGGAGCTTGATCGGCAGGGTGTTGCGGACGCATGGCTATAACGTCCTGGAGGCCGGCAATGGCGCTGAAGCTCTGGCGGTTCTCTTGCACCAGTCGACGGTGCAGATTGATCTGGTGCTCACCGACATGGTCATGCCTGGGATGAGTGGCGCGGCCCTAGCGGAGCGGGTACAGGTAGCCCGCCCCAACGCGAAGGTCGTCTTCATGTCGGGCTACAATGATCCCCTGCCCCGGCCCATGGGTCCAGATGCGAAAGGCGCTGCCTTTCTCCAAAAGCCTGTATTGCCGAGGGTCCTGCTGCAGAAAGTGCGTGAGGTTTTGGACGCCTAGCTGCAGATGTGACCTGCGCCAAGGCTGGGTTAATGCTGGTATGGGAATTGTTTGGACCTTCGGCGCAGCGGCAATTTGAAGCACTGTTGACCCCCTGCGGCCTGGTCCGCGCGGCGCAGCCACGTAGGGTTCGTTCCTGAGTGTCCGGGCGTGCTGTATCTCTGCCTATGGCCACCCGAGCCTCCCGTGACGGCTGGGTGAGCCGTTGCACGGGCTTAGACTTGTTCTGCCAGCTGGAGCTGATTACGTCCCCCGCGTTTCGCCGCATACAGTGCTTCGTCTGCCGCATGCGTTAGCGCTGACGCTTCGCGGTATCGCCGCGAGCAGGCGGCGCCGGCGCTGACAGTAACGGTAAATGTCCCCTTCTCGTAGGTATGTTGGAGCGAGGCAAAGGTTACCCGCAGCTCATCCAGCACGCGTGCCGCGGCCGCTTCGTCTGTGTCAGGTAGGATGACGGCAAACTCTTCCCCATACGCATCAAGCTAAGGCAGATAGGACAACAATTCGCCGTCCAGC
>JADDQE010000078.1 GCA_016781525.1 bacterium
GCTCATCTTGGGGCCTTCCCGGTGTTGGGCGGTCTGCAGCACGCATATCGCAAGGCAGCTTGACTGAGGATGCGCAAACCGAAAAAAGGAGCGGATGGCGAAAGTCGACATGACAGCTTGGAATTACGGCCGCGGCCTTGCCCAGCATCTTGTGACCAGCGGCGAGCAGGTGTACGAGGCCAACCCACGCTGGACCGCCCAACGACGTCGACGTGCGCGCAAAGCCGGCAAGAGCGACCGCCTCGATGCGCACGCGGTGGCCCAACTCGTGCGCGAGGAAAGCGCCACCTTGCCACCGATTGCACCCGACGATGAGACTGCGGTGCTCGATCTGCTCACGACAGAACGTGAGGCAGCCTTGGTCGAGGCTACCCGTCTGCGCAATCACCTCCACCAGTTGCTGTTGCAGACATGCCCCGATTACGCTGACCACCTGCCGCGCCTCACGAGCGACGCGGGGCTCCAGGCGGCTGAAACGTTCCAGACCACTACGCCGAGCCCACTTCAGCAGCAACGGGCAGCAGCAATCCGACGCATCGCCGCGCGCCTACGGCTTACGCTCCAACAGGCGGAAGCCCTGGGTGAGGAAATCCGGCAGCTGGCGGCTGTCCACTTTGCACCGCTCACCCAGGTATGCGGCGTGCAGTTACTCACGGCTGGCGCATTAGCAGGAATTCTGGGGCCAGGAGCGCGTTTCAAATCGGAAGCCCAGCTGGCGATGTATGCGGGTGTCGAGCCGTTGGAGACCTCCTCGGCCGGGGTGCTCCGTCACCGGTTGAATCGCGGTGGGAATCGACGGCTCAATGCTATCCTCTACCGCATTGCTCTGGTGCAGACGCATAGTGCAACGAGCGATCAAAGGTTATGGGCACGTGAAGGTATGAGGACTGGCCGATGGTTGGTCTGATCGTCGGGCCGTGAGGCACAACCGCCGGAGCTTGACATTAAATTGTCAGTACCTAACCGATGCCTTCCGCGATGCCGAACTCCTATCCAAGGAAATCGATGACGGCTTCCGCAAGGGTAGGTCCTTGGATCATGCGATTGCGTCCTACGAGAAGGGGCGCAACCAGCCCTCGATCCATAGACAGCTGCACCAATCGCAACAGAACGCTATGCCGTGCCAGCCATTACCTGTCCGTATCGCAGGACTGTTGCAGCGGCCACCAGGTAGCACTGATGGCCGCTTTGGTCTCCGGCCGGCGAGCGCGGGTCACTCGGCTGTTACTTCCCGATGGTCACCACACGTGTCGAGCTATTGTTGGTGGAGACCGGATCGGTCGTGGCGCTGGTAACGGAAGCCGTGTTGCTCACCTCGCCGCGCGCGCCTTTGACGGTCATGTAGACATTGAAACTCTTGCTCGTCCCGACAGCCATATTTCCCAGGTTGCAGGTGAGCTTGAGGCGCGTGAGGGTACAGCCGCCCGTATCCGAAAGATAGACCGCCTGGCGCGTCGACGGCAAGTCATCGGTTACCACTACCGCCTGCGCGTCCGAGGCGCCGTTGTTGACCACCTGGATCGTATAGGCGATTGTGGTCGATGGCTTGTACGTATTGGCGTCCGACGTCTTGGTCACGGCCAAATCGGCACGCGTCTGGACCGTCGTCGAAGCCGTCACGTTGTTGTTGCCGTTGTGCGGGTCGTCGTAGTCGCTGCTCGCCACCGCGTTGTTGATCAAGACCGTGCCGGTGGGAGTGGATGGGCTTACCCGCACCACCACGACGATTGTCGCCGTTGCCCCGCTTGCCAGCGCTCCCAGGTTACACGTCATCGGCTGGGCTGCATCGCCGGGGACGCCCCCGTTGCAGGAGCCCTGACTTGGAGTCGACGTGAGCACGCTGACGTACGCCGGAAGCGAGTCCTTAACCACAACATTTGCGGCGGTCGATGGTCCGTTATTCTTCACCTCGAGGTTGTAGGTCAGGTTGGTACCCGCCGTGACCGGGTCGTGACTGGCCGTCTTCGTTAGCGCTAGATCGGATGATGCACGGAAGCTTACCGATCCAGTTGCGCTATTGTTGGACTGGTTAGGATCGGGCGTATCACTTGAGACCGTGGCGGTGTCGTTGACGTCGACCTGGTCGTTGGAGGTGAACTGGACTGCGATCGTGGTGCGCCCGTCGGCGGGCTCGGTCCCAAGGTTGCAGGTAACAGTGCCACCGCTAACGGTACACGTTCCCGCGGCACTTGGGTCGACCGCCGTCGAAGTAATTGTGAAGGCGCCGTTGCTTAGGTGCGTGTCCACCAGCACCACATTGCGCGCATCGGACGGCCCAAGATTGTCGATCACGATGGTGCACGTACCGGTTCCTCCCGCCGCGAGCGGGACGTCGGGCTTGCACTGCTTGCCGACGCGCAGGTCCGCCGACTCCTGAACAATGGTGGTAGCGGTCGTACTGTTATTCGCCTGGTTCGGATCCACCTGGTCGCTGATCACGGCCGCACGATTAGTCAGGCTGGCTGAGCCACTTGATCCGGCCGCGCTCGGGCTGACCTGTACCTCGATTGTGAACGTGCTCTCGGTGCCCGCGGCCAGCGTTCCCAAGGGGCAGGTGTACTCGTTGGCGGGCGGCGCACTCGACGCGCAGGGGATCGTGCTGGTTTGGAACGTTACGCCTGCCGGCAGCACGTCCTCTACCCGTACATTAGTCGCCGCACCCGGGCCGGCGTTGGCAACGCTGATGTCGTAGTACAGCTTCTGGCCGGCCGTAACTGGGTCGGGCCGATCGACCTTCGTGATCGACAGGTCGGGACCGCACGTATCGAAGCTGAACGACGCGATGCGGGTTACTCCATTCGCGAGGTGCGTCGTGAACCAGAACGAACAATCATCCACCGGATCAACGCTCAAGGCGCTGTAGTCACCCCAGCGCTGAGGATTCACCGTGGTGTCGCCATTGCCCTGGGATGCCGTCCCGTTGCGAATAACCCGTTCACCCTGCGGCATGAGCCCGGCTGGGTCGTTGGCGCGGCGCCCGGTGTAGCGGATACCCGGATAAAGCTCCTGGCCGTCGGTGTCGTCGTCATTCACAACGCTGTAGGCGAGGCCGATATTGCCGTCCTTGTCCATCGCCGTACTGCCCATCCAGCGGTGGATCAGGTGCGCCTCGGTAGTAGCTCCGTTCGGCTGAGGCGCGTATGTGCCCTGCTGCTGGACGGCCCAGTTTGCGCCGGTCTTGCGCAGTTCGTACCAGCGGATGCCCGCCACTTCATTGGCCGGGGTGAAGCCAAGGAGAGCATTGATGCTGCCGGCGATGTCGATCGTCTGGTTGAAAACCATCGCCTCGGACGAGCCAAAATAGCGGTACTTGAGCTGCATCATCGGCCGGTTGGAGAGGGCGTCGACCGTATCGGTTTCGTCCGGCTGCGGTACACAGTCCCGTACTCCACCACCGCTACGGTTGCACAGCATCATCTGGTAGGCTGCGGGGGCCAGGGTATTCACCAGATTGAAGTTAAAGGTGGAGGCAAGCCAATCGACGCGTGCCTCGTAGATTTCAACCCGGTCGTTGGGGTTGCCTGGGTCCTGCTGGCCGTCGACGGTGCGCGCAAAGTAGCCAGGAGTGCCGTTTGGCGGCGCCGGGCCGTCAAGATCTGCCGGGAGAATACGAGTATCACGGACACCCGGCGCTCCTAATGCAGCGATGGTGGTGCGGAAGAAGCCCGCTGCATTGCCCAACAGCATGTTGGTTCGGTCAAAGACGTAGACGCCGAGGTTCGGGCTTTCATAGGACGACATGTAGTAGCCGTCGGGCCACACGCCAAACTTGGGATAATCGGGAAAGGCGGGGGTCGCCAGCGTGTACAGGAACCATGTGTTAGCCGTCGGGTTCGGCGTCTGGGAGATGGCGATGCACATCCAGAAATTGGTCTGAGCGGCGTTGCGGGCGAACTGGCTGAGCAGCCAGCGATCGGCCAGGTGGTCGAAGACGACGATCGGGTCGCCCAAATTACTGTTGCAGGGGTCGCCAGCAGGCCACAGACCGCCGAATGTAATCGCTCCGCCGGATGCATCCGAGCCGTTGTTCTTATTGAACACCTGATACGAGGTTGCGTTCACCATCTGGACGTAATGGCTCGTCCCGATGTCGCCTACGGTGTCGGGTGGACCGGAAGCGGAGGTGATGCCCGCCACGTTAACCCTCGGGTTCGAGAGCGAGTCGATACCGGGCGCCTCACCCTGGTCTTGCTGTCTAAACTGCACGGTCGGGTCGCTGATCGGTGCCCGAGCCGGTGGCGGCAGTGTCGGGAGCGGCTCACCTTCAGGTACGGTCGCTGATTCCGCGCTGGGTGATGGGCGAAGCTTGGACGGATCAACCGTGACCTTGTGCGGCTTGACGGGCGGGCCGTGGTAGATAGGAGTACCGGCCTGGGCTAGTGCCGGCATGGCGCCAGGGAACAGGCCGGCGACGAGAAGGAGGGCTGAGACGAGGGATGTGAAAACGACCGTGTGCGTACGGAAAAGCGTTCTTGAAGCCATGTTGTTGTCGCCTCCTTGCGATAGGTTCTCCTTCCTCTTCATCCACGACAGTCACGACATCATTCAGGCAGCCAAACTTCCCCGGTCGACCCTTTCGCATCACGCGGCCTACCCGCCCCCAGCCGAAGCATACGGGCTTGAGCGACGGCGCGCTGCCTAATCGTCGAATGTATAGGACAAACGGCTACAGTGTCTAGCGGTGGGTGCTGCCAGCGCCTATCCCCGCATCGAAAGGTTGTAGCGCAGGTCTGCTGTGAGGCGGAACAACATCGAACAGCGCGTTCGGCAGCCACGCGCTTGTCGGCGCCACAGTGTCGGCGCTCCGACCCGGAGCCTGAACCATTAGGCTTGATGGTGTGTAGTGGAAGATGAATGGGCAATCAACTGCGCTTACATTTTCAGCATATACCGTGTGTCAATAGATAAACGGTAAAAGGGTGTGCGTCAGAGTTTTGCAGGATTGCAGAGGGGGAGGCGAGTGGGGTAGGATGCGGGCATCAGAAGGGGGTGACCGATGAGCAGCCGGAAGCAGGAGACGCCGCAGGATGTGCGGACGAGCTTGGAAGCCGAGATGACGGCCTGGCGCACGGCCCATCCGGCCGCGACGCTCACGGAGATTGAACAGGCGCTCGATACCCACCTCGCCCGTGTCCGAGCAGAACTCCTCGACGCCGCTGCACACGCCAGTCCCGCGGCTGACTGGCGCGGTGCTCCTCCCGATCAGCATCCGCTGTGCCCGGAGTGTGGGACTCGGCTCCACCCACGTGGCACCCAGCTTCCAGGCGGCTGGCCGATCGGCAGTGGTATCGTGGAAAGCGCTAATACATTGGTGGTCGAGGCGCGGTTGAAAGGGGTGGGGATGCATTGGGCGCGGGAGCACGTCAATCCGATGCTCGCATTGCGGACGATCAGCTGCAGCGAGCGGTGGCACGTGTGCTGGACAGATGTACGC
>JADDQE010000027.1 GCA_016781525.1 bacterium
CAATTTACACGTTGGCGAGGCGTGACAGGCGGTTATCCTAGCACCGCGGCAAGGCGTATTTGCGACCAAGACGATCATGCACGTGGGAATGGCGATCCTGTAACTGCCGCTACCTGTTCTGCTGCAGCACGCTCGACCGGCTCTACGTGCCACAATGTTTGACTTGCCTTGGGCCCCAGGCAACAATGAAAGATCCATGCAGAGGGCGGGCTATGCCCTCGTCTACGGAGCAGTATGAGCATCCGCGAGGCATACAGCCAATGGGCCGACACCTACGACACCGACCGCAACTTAACACGTGACCTTGATCAGCGGGTAACGCGGGATACATTGGAGGGAACCTCCTACGCTTCGATCCTCGAGCTGGGCTGCGGTACTGGAAAGAACACGGTGCTTCTGGCTCAGCTGGGTACACGCGTCCAAGCATTAGATTTCTCGGAAGGCATGATTGGCCAAGCTCAGTCGAAGCTGAACTCACCAAACGTCACATTTTCGGTCGCCGACCTCACTGAACCCTGGCCCTGTGTGAATCAATCTGTTGACCTCATCGTCTGCAACTTGGTACTCGAGCACATTGCCGATCTAGACTTCATCTTCGCCCAAGCTGCGCGCGTGCTGGTCGAGCAGGGACGCTTCTTTCTGTGCGAGCTTCATCCCTTTCGACAGTATCAAGGAACACAGGCGAACTTCCAGCGCCGCGCGCAACGAGTAGCTATTCCGGCGTTCGTGCACCATATCTCTGATTATCTCAGCGCCGCCGAGCGCCACGGATTTAGCCTCATACGTCTTGCAGAGTGGTGGCACGAAGAGGACCAGGATAAGCCGCCGCGACTTGTGTCATTTATGTTTGAGAAAAAGGCACGGTAAGGCGTGGACACGCCCCGGGCCGACCTCCCGCCGTCAGGCTGATAAGCAGGATGGAGCACCTCGCAATACCTACCAAGAGTGCGCTCGTGGCCGTTAAGGTACAGCACGACCACCGGGGTGTTGCGCCTCGACGATCTCAACCCTCATAGCCCCGTCCCGACTGTCCTAGCAACAGAGATTGTCGGAGTCCGCCTGAAACGCTACGCTGCCTTCCACATTGGGCCGGCGAGCCTTACGTTTGATTAGTGCCTCAAACATTTCCAGCGGGCTGCTGCACGGCCCCCTTGTAAAGGGGGCAATGGGCCCGGCAGTTGGCAGGACTCCATGAGGCGAGACAAGCCCGTTGCGGCACGACCTGGCAGCCCTTTCCCACGAGCAGGGATCGGCGATCGGCCGATTGCCGCCTACAATCGGTGGTTGACGCCTCGATACCTCTCCGAATAGAGGCAGTGCTCGCCTATTTGTACGATTTGTACAAGTGTGTGCCATCAAAGTTTGTTCGCACAGACCGTAGCAAGCAGCGCCTCGATTTTTTATAGTTGACACAAGCCAATCGCTTTCACGGCCGGGGTAAGTCAATCACCATGATACTAACGGATGGTCGGTCGACAAATCTCGGAGCAGAAACGCAACATGACGTTGATGGACCGTTAGCTCATCAACGTCCAGCGACTGGGCAGCATAATATCTCGCAGCATGAGGCTTGAACCACGGCCCAGCCTGACGCAACGCGAACAACGTGGCAGATGCAGATCATGAGGTAACCGATCCAACAGCTGACCAGCAGCGGTTACCACAATCGAGCAAGGCGATGCAGCCTTCACCCACGTCGGTGAAGGCTATCTTTTTTAGCAGTGAAGGGGCGTGGAATGGACGCAATTAGTGGCGCGGATACCGCGTGGGTACTTGTCTCGGCCGCACTGGTAATGTTGATGACGCCGGCGCTCGGTCTATTCTACGGTGGGTTGGTGCGCCAAAAGAACGTGCTCTCAACGATCATGCACAGCTTCTTTATGCTCGCGCTGATCAGCGTTCAATGGGTTCTCTGGGGATACAGCCTTTCGTTCGGCCCTGACAAGGGTGGGTTAATCGGCGGACTTGAGTGGGTCGGTCTAGCTGGCGTTGGTGCGGAGCCAAACCCGACCTATGCAGCGACGATCCCGCACCAAGCCTTTATGGTTTACCAGATGATGTTCGCGGTCATCACACCAGCGCTGATCTCGGGGGCTTTCGCGGAGCGCAAACGCTTCAAGTCATTTGCGATCTTTTCCCTTCTGTGGGCCACGCTGGTCTACGCGCCAGTCGCGCACTGGGTCTGGGCTGATGGCGGCTGGATTCGGGGACTCGGCGCACTTGATTTCGCGGGTGGGACGGTGGTGCATATCACATCGGGGGTCTCCGCGCTGGTGTGTGCGCTCGTCCTTGGCAAGCGGATCGGCCATGGGCAAGATTCAATGGAACCTCACAATGTCACGATGACCGTTGTTGGCACCGCGCTGCTCTGGTTCGGGTGGTTCGGCTTCAATGCGGGCAGCGCACTCGGCGCGAATGGGCTAGCCGTCAATGCCTTTGTGACCACCAATACTGCCGCCGCGATGGCGACGCTTACGTGGATGACGGCGAGCTGGATCCGTCATCAGCGCCCAAGTGTCCTCGGAGCAACCGCGGGCGCGGTAGCTGGGCTCGTCGGCATCACGCCCGCCGCCGGATTTGTCACACCAATGGCCGCGATCGCGATTGGCTTCGCGGCAGGGCTGAGCTGCTTCCTCGCGGTCGAGTACATCGTACGGCCGCGGGTCGACGATGCACTTGACGTCTTCGGCGTCCACGGTGTCGGCGGCATCCTGGGCGCACTCCTGACTGGCGTGTTCGCTTCCAAGGCGGTCAACCCCGCCGGCGCCGATGGCTTACTGTATGGTAACCCGGGGCTGCTCGGCATTCAAGCCCTGGCCGTAGTCGTGGTCGCGCTCTATGCTGCCGCCGTCACCTGGGGCCTGCTCAAGCTCATCGACCTCACCTGGGGCATCCGCGTGTCGGCCGACGACGAGATCCGCGGTCTAGACGTGACTCAGCACGGCGAGCCCGCGTATCAGATGTAATCCGGATATCCGTACCTTGTATCAACAATATGACTGGAGGAGAACAATGGAGCTCATGATTGCCCTGGTACTGTTCGTCGCTATCGTCGCCTGCTGGCTCGTCCTGCCCGGAAGCACATCCACTAAGGCAGCAGCTAACGAGCAAACCAGGCCCGAAGCCAAGCCCGACATGCGCGGCGCTGCCCGACACGCCGCATAAAACTCTGAACCTCCCCGACAACCGAGAGCGGACGCGCGTTACGAACAGGATCGTCGCCATTGTCGCTGGCGACGATCCTGTTTTATACTCGGTAACGACGGGCGTTCATAGAGGTCTGTAAGAGCGGCGTGGCACGGGGCAAAGCGACGACCGACGACCAACTTGCGAAAAATATCCTCTTGACAGATTGGAGTAGTTGCAGTATCCTCGCACCGAGCAATGAAAGGTTTGGAATGAGCGACGTCTCGATCCAACTGAATAGCAAAAAAAGCGCGAGCAAAAAAAGCCGGACCATAGCGTCTGGTTAGTGCTGCTTGCGCGTCAATATCCCAATGACACAGCCGCCTGACCAGATATGGTCAGGCGTTTTTGTTTGTCCACGCCATCAATCACTTAAGGAGAGCGCCATGTTGATCATCTATTCGAAACGCCTGCCTGCCCTCGGTCACACGTCCGCCGTTAACAACATCGATTCTAGGAGCAGGCACCATGGTTGGGGATATTCGGAACGTTCAGGTCGTCGACAGCACGCTGCGTGAGGGTGAGCAGTTTGCGCTCGCGCATTTTTCGACCGCACAAAAGTTGGACATCGCCCGCGCGCTTGATGCGTTCGGCGTTGAATACCTCGAGCTGACATCACCAATCGCCTCACCGCAGAGCGAGCACGATCTTCGCCAAGTCACGGGCCTCGATCTTTCGGCCCGCATCCTGACCCACACACGGTGCAATCAAGCAGATGTACTGCGCGCGATCGACTGCGGCGTCGACGGCGTCAATCTCCTGTTCGGCACGTCACGCCAGCTACGCGCGGCCAGTCACCGTCGCGACCTTGACCAAGTGCTCGACGAAGCAACACAGGTCATCCGTCTCGTACAAGACGCTGGCATCGAGGTTCGCTTCTCCTGTGAGGACGCATTCCGCACCGACCCCGCCGACCTGCTCCGTATCTACACCACCATCGACGCGCTGGGCGTCGAGCGCGTTGGCGTCGCGGACACCGTCGGAATTGCGACGCCGCGTGATGTCGAGCGGCTGGTCGGACTGGTGCGCGCAGCGGTACGCTGTGATATCGAGTTCCATGGTCACAATGACGGTGGCTGCGCGATCGCAAACGCTCACGCTGCGCTCCAGACGGGCGCCACGCATATCGATACCACCGTGCTTGGCATTGGAGAACGAAATGGTATCACCTCACTTTCTGGCCTGATTGCGCGCCTGTATCTTTCAAATCCGGCACTGGTTGCACACTACAATCTAGCCTTTTTGCCCGACATAGATACGCTCGTCGCACGCGCCGTCGGCATCGCAATCCCCTTCAACTCCTGCATCACCGGCGAGACGGCTTTTACCCACAAGGCCGGCCTCCACACGAATGCCGTCCTCCGCGATCCGAGCGCCTACGAGGTGCTCGACCCGCAGCTGTTTGGCCGCGGACGCGCCGTCCTGCTTGGTCATCGACTTGTGGGGCGTAACGCGATCATGCATCGCGCGTCTGAGCTCGGCATCGTGCTCAGCGATGAGCAGAGCCGCCGCGTTACACGCGAGCTGAAAGCCCGCGCGGACGAGCGCCCGCTGAGCGACGGCGAGGTCGATGCCCTGATCCGAGTCGGAGCGCTCGGCAGCGAAATGCTCAACGTCGAAGCGGCGCCCACGCCGCTCCAAAGTCGATCATTCTTGCAGTAAGCAGCCATGTTCGACACGGGATGCCGTTGATCCTGAACAGATATTTTAGGGGAAAGCATATGCCGCAAACTCTTTCAGAACAGATTCTGTCGAATGCCGCTGGACGACACGTGCGGGCTGGAGATATCGTAACTGCGCGCATCGACCTGGCGATGGTCCACGATAGCATTGCGCCAAGCGTGATTCGAATCTTGCACGAGGAGCTCGGCGCTGAACATGTCTGGAACGCCGGCCGGATTGCGGTCGCGATCGACCACGTAGCACCGGCCGCCACCACCCAAACTGCCGAGTCGCAAAACCGGCTGCGCGCGTGGGTTCGCAAGGAGGGTATCCAACACTTCTTTGACGCCGGGCGTGGCATCGCGCACCAGGTGCTGATCGAAGAGGGGCTGGCCCAACCGGGGATGCTCGTTGTCGGCTCCGACTCGCACTCCACCGCCTATGGG
This sequence comes from bacterium, assembly GCA_016781525.1. GTDB lineage: Bacteria > Chloroflexota > Chloroflexia > Chloroflexales > Kallotenuaceae > LB3-1. Next base: position 5,295 of record JADDQE010000027.1, read on the forward strand.
GCCGTGGGCGCGTTCGGCACCGGCATGGGCGCGACTGATATCGCGCTCGCGCTGGCGACCGGGCAAACGTGGCTGCGGGTACCCGAGACAATCCGCGTGCAGGCGCGGGGACGGCTCCGCGCCGGGGTTACGGCCAAGGACGTTGCGCTACGGATCGCCCGCGACCTACGCGCGGACGGAGCAACCTACCAGACGATCGAGTACCACGGTTTCGACAGGTTCAGCTTGGGTGAGCGCACCACGCTCACGACGATGGCGATCGAGGTCGGCGGCAAGGCCGGCGTTGTTCCACCAACCGGGCTCGCTCTCGCCGATCGAAGCGTACCCAACTGGCTCAGGGTTGAGCCGGGCGCCACCTACAGTCGGACGTTGGAGATTGACCTGGACGAGCTGACGCCGCAGATCGCGGAGCCCAACCACGTGGACAACGTCGTCGACCTGCGGGACGTCGGGCGGGTCAACGTCGACGTCGTGTACCTGGGCACGTGTACCAATGGCCGCCACGAGGATTTGGCAGCCGCCGCGCGCATCCTTCAAGGCCGCCGGATCGCACCAGGCGTCCGGATGATGGTTGTTCCTGCGTCAAGTGAAGCGCTCCAGCTTGCCGTCGCCGACGGAACCATTAGCACCCTGCTCGCCGCTGGGGCGACGCTTGGAACTCCGGGCTGTGGCGCCTGTATTGGCCGACACATGGGGGTGCTTGCGCCCGGTGATGTGGCCCTGTTCACCGGCAACCGCAATTTCCGAGGGCGGATGGGCCATCCAGATGCCCAGATCTACCTGGGCTCGCCCGAGGTTGCTGCGGCCACCGCGATCGCCGGCTACATTGCGGACCCGCGAGAAGTCGTCGCCGTCGAGCCAAGAGCCGAGAGCAGCACCGTCATTCCGCTCATGAGCTCGTAGTTCCAGAATTTGGAGGTTTTTCCATGGCACGTGTATGGCGCTTCGGCGAAGATGTGAATACAGACCAGATCGTTCCCGGCCGTTTCGCCCCGTATGTCACCAGCGAGGCAGAGCTCCGTAAGTATCCATTTATCGAAGCACGTCCCGAGTTTGCTTCATCGGTCGTGCCGGGTGACATCATCGTCGCGGGTCGCAACTTTGGCTGCGGCTCATCCCGTGAGTATGCTCCCCAAGCGCTGAAGCTGGTCGGCATAGGCGCGATCATCGCCCCGAGCTTTGCGCGTATCTTTTTTCGTAATGGGCTAAATCTCGGAATTCCGCTCTTTGAGGCTGATTTGCAATGGCTACCGGACGGAGCCGAGGTAGAGCTCAACCCTGAGCAGGCTGTTTTGCGGTTCGAGGATCGCAGCGTTCAGCTGCCACATCCGCCGGCTTGGATGCAAGCTGTTTGGAGTGCCGGTGGTATCGTTCCCTATTTTCGCGAGCACGGCCGCTTCCCGGGCGAGGCGGCGCAGTGATCTACCGTATCGCATTACTGCCCGGCGACGGCATCGGGCAGGAGGTTATACCTGTGGCACAGGCTGTGCTTGAGGCCGCGGGCCTTGACGCACGCTTCACCGAATGGCCGATCGGCTGGAGCTGCTTCGAGCAGGAGGGTACCGCGCTTCCGCCAGAGACACTCGCCGCCGTGCGCGAGGCCGACGCAGCGCTACTGGGCGCGGTCAGCTCACCTTCACGGCGGGTCGCGGGCTACCGAAGCCCAGTCGTCGGGTTACGGCGGGAGCTGAATCTGTATGCCTGTATCCGGCCGGTACGAACGCCGCCGCTGCCGGGAGCGCGGCCCAACGTGGACCTTGTGGTGGTGCGGGAGAACAGCGAAGGCTTGTATGTCGGTCAGGAGGAGCGCAACGGGGACACAGCGATTGCTCGCCGCGTCATTACGGCCGGCGCCAGTCGTCGGATCGCGGAGTGGGCGCTGAGCTACGCGCGCCGCCACGACCGACAGCGCATTACGTTAGTCCACAAGGCAAACGTGCTGCGCGAAACCTGCGGCCTGTTCCGCGAGTCGGCGCTTGACGTGCTTGACGGCACCGACGGCATCCAGGTGGACGAGCTGCTCGTCGACACTGCTGCGTACCAGCTGGTGCGCAATCCCGAGCGCTTCGATGTGATCGTCACCACGAACTTGTTTGGCGATATTCTTTCGGATGCGGCGAGCGCATGGGGTGGCGGCCTGGGCATCGCGGCATCGGCTAACATCGGAGAGCACCACGCGGTCTTCGAGCCCGTCCACGGCTCGGCGCCGGATATCGCACGACGCGGCATCGCCAACCCTCTCGCCGCGTTTGGAGCCGCCGTGCTGCTGCTCGACCACCTTGGCGAGACCGAGCGTGCTCAGTCCGTCCGGGCCGCCGTCGACTCGGCGCTGGGCGCCGGCCTTTGGACACCTGATCTTGGCGGCAGCGCAACCACTGCTCAGGTGACGGAGTACGTTATCAATCGGCTACACCAATACTCGGCTGGAGTTTCCAGCCATTAGATGTAAAGGATTAATCTCATGAACTGCCCAGAATGTGATGCCACACTTACACTCAACCCCGACCTGATCGAAGGGGAGATCGTTCCCTGCCCCGACTGCGGCTCCGAGCTGGAAGTCGTCTCGGTGGATCCAGTGGAGCTGGTGCTTGCGCCACAAATCGAAGAGGACTGGGGCGAGTAAGCGCCGGAAGTGCGCATCCCGGGGCGTGCAGCGCACCTCTCGGATGCGCACCCCTTCATCAATGAGGTATCTATGCGGTTAGGTCTACTTTGTTCACGCATCCGAGTCGAGGAGAAGCTGCTGCTGGCCGAGCTGGACCGGCGCGGTGTGGCGTATGAGCGGATCGACGACGGCGAGCTGGTGCTTGATCTGCAGGAGCGCCAGCGCCCCTTCGACGTGGTGCTAGAGCGCTCGATCTCGTTTGGTCGCTCGCTGTACACACTGCAAGTGCTCGAGGCCCGTGGCGTTCGATGCATTAATCGTGCTGGTGTGGTCGAGACCTGCGGCGATAAGCTGCGAACAACGGAGGCGCTGCTGCGAGCGGGCGTCCCGTCGCCGCGAACCTTGCTCGCCTTCACACCGGATTCCGCACTACGGGCGATCGAACAGCTTGGCTATCCCGCCGTAATCAAGCCCGTTATCGGCTCGTGGGGGCGGATGGTATCGCGCATCAACGATCGGGACGCAGCCGAGGCGTTGCTGGAGCATTTGGACGTCCTTGGCTCGTGGCAGCAGCACGTGTACTACATCCAGGAGTTTGTCGACAAGCCGGGCCGTGACATTCGGGCGTTTGTGGTGGGCGATGAGCCGATCTGCGCCATCTACCGCACCAGCGCACACTGGATCACCAACACCGCCCGCGGAGGCTCAGCAAGCAACTGTCCGGTCGAAGGACCCGTCGGCGATCTTGCACTTGCCGCAGCACGTGCCGTTGGGGGTGGTGTGCTGGCAGTCGATCTGCTGGAGACGGCTGACGGGCAGCTGCTCGTCAACGAAGTTAACCACACCATGGAATTTCGCAATTCGATCGACACCACCGGCGTAAACATTCCAGCCAGGATCGTCGACTACGTCCTGGAACAAGACCCAGCACACGCGGGTCCTGTCAGAAGCGACGAGATCGAGGAGGCGATCCGATGATTCGCGTTTCAATTGTCGGCGCCTCGGGCTACGTCGGGGGCGAGCTCCTACGGCTCCTCATTCAGCATCCGGGCGTCAAGATTGTGCAGGCGACCTCGGAGCGCCGTGCAGGGCAATATGTCGCGGGCACCCACCCCAACCTGCGCGGCCATACCGAGCTACGGTTTTCACCGCTCAGCAGCTTGCAGCCGTGTGATCTCCTGATCTTGGCGCTGCCGCACGGCCACGCTGCGAAGCAGATCGAGCACTTTGCCAGCCTCGCCCCGCGCATTATCGACTGCTCGGCCGACTTCCGGCTCGGAGACCCCGAAATTTACGCGCGCTGGTACGGCGCCGAGCACGCACAGCCGGAGTGGCTGAGCCGTTTCGTCTACGGGCTGCCTGAGACCAATCGCGCGGCGATCGAGCAGGCCCACTATGTCTCGGGCGTTGGCTGCAATGCAACTGCGGTCAACCTCGCGCTGCTGCCGCTGGTGCGGGCTGGCCTGCTCGACCAGGAGCGCCCCGTGATCGCCGAGGTTAAGGTAGGATCTTCGGAGGGCGGCGACGAGCCGAACGAGGGTAGCCATCATCCGGAGCGCTCGCACGTGGTCCGCTCGTACGCGCCGGTTGGCCATCGGCATACAGCGGAGGTACAGCAAGCGCTTGGCCTCCAGAATATTCACCTTTCGATCACGGCCGTCGAGCTGGTGCGGGGTGCGCTGGCCACCTGTCATGGTTGGCTGCGCGAGCCGCTTGCCGAGCGTGAGCTGTGGCGTGCTTACCGCAACGCATATAGCGCCGAGCCCTTCGTCCGGATCGTCAAGGAGCGGAGCGGGGTTTACCGCCTGCCGGAGCCGAAGATTCTGGCCGGCAGCAACTTCGCTGATGTCGGCTGGGCAATGGACGAGCAGACCGGGCGGATCGTCGCGATCGCCGCGCTCGACAACCTGCAGAAGGGCGCGGCCGGTACGGCGGTACAGTGTTTAAATCTAATGCACGGTCTCCCCGAGAGCACTGGTCTCGGCGCGATCGGCTTGCATCCAGTGTAGTGGGCAACGAGAAGAGAGGAACGTATGCTTGTTGTAAAGATCGGCGGCGCGGCGGGAATTGACCACGCGGCGCTGTGCGAGGATATATACCAGCTTTGGAGCGAGCGCATCCCGATGGTGATCGTTCACGGCGGCTCGGCTGACACGGACGCGCTGGCAGTGCAGCTCAATCATCCTCAGCGCACGTTGGTGACACCCTCGGGCCATGTTAGTCGGTACACGGACCGCCAAACGCTTGAGATTTTTGCAATGGCGACGGCGCGGATTAACCGGCTCCTCGTCGAGCGACTGCAGGGCCTCGGAGTCGATGCCGTCGGTCTATCCGGTATCGATGGCCGACTACTGGAAGCGCGCCGCAAGCCAGCGCAGCGCAGCGTGGAGCACGGCCGAGTGCGCCTGGTACGTGATGACTGGACCGGTACCGTCACCAACGTAAACTCCCGCCTGCTGAGGCTACTGGTCGATGCCGGTCACCTACCGATTATTGCCCCGCTCGCAATCAGCACCGAAGGCGAGATGCTCAACGTCGACGGGGATCGTGCAGCCGCGGCCGTGGCGGGCGCGCTGCAAGCCGACACGTTATTGTTGCTGTCAAACGTGGCTGGCCTACTGCGCCACTTTCCTGACGAGCATAGCCTGGTACGGCACCTCGACCAGTCGGAGCTGTCCGCTGCGGCTGAGTGGGCGCAAGGCCGCATGAAGAAGAAGCTAATGGGGGCAGGCGAGGCCCTGGCCGCTGGTGTGACAACTACGATTATCGGCGATGCGCGGCGGCAGCAGCCGATCCGAGACGCGCTCAATGGTTACGGCACCACGATCGGCGACGGCGTCGCAGCTGCAAACACAAGGCAGCTGGACGAGGTGACGGCATGAGCTCGCAGAGTGGGATTAATTATCGCGAGCTTGAAGCGGAGCATACCTCGGGCGTGTACGCGAAGCGCCAGCTTACGATCGTCCGTGGCAGCGGCGCCACGGTTTGGGACGAACAGGGCCGCGCCTATATCGACTGTACCGCTGGTCAAGGCGTCGCCAACGTCGGCCACTGTCATCCGCAAGTTGTGGCAGCGCTTCAAGCGCAGGCCGCTACGCTCGTGACCTGCCAGGAAGCGCTCTATAACGACCAGCGTGCACTATTTCTCAACGATCTGGTCGAGGTGCTGCCATACGGGCTAGAGCGGGTCTTTTTGTGCAACTCTGGGGCGGAGGCAGCCGAGGCCGCGCTAAAGTTTGCGCGGCTTGCAACCGGACGTTCGGGCGTCGTCGCCGCAATGCGCGCTTTCCATGGCCGAACCTTCGGCGCGCTCAGTGCAACCTGGGAGCCCCAGTATCGCGCGCCGTTCGAGCCGCTCGTGCCGGGCTTCACGCACATCCCGTACAACAACATAGACGCGCTCGCGAACGCCATCACGGAGCAGACCGCGGCGGTGATCCTGGAGATTGTGCAGGGCGAAGGCGGAGTACGCCCGGGCAGCGCCGAGTTCTTGCAGCACGCCCAGCAGCTTTGCCGTGAGCGCGGCGCTCTGCTCATTGTCGACGAGGTGCAGACCGGGTTTGGCAGGACCGGCCGGTTCTTTGCGTGCGAGCACCACAACCTCGAGCCCGACCTGCTGCTCCTCGGCAAGGCGATCGCCGGCGGCGTGCCCATGGGCGCGGTTGCGCTAGGCCCCCGGGTCACGAACATCGCTCCTGGCACCCATGGCTCGACCTTTGGGGGGAATCCGCTTGCCTGCGCGGCGGCACGGGCAACGCTCCACGTCATTCAGCGCGAAGGTCTCGCGGAGCAGGCGGCGCGGAAGGGGGCGTGGCTCGTCGAGCAGCTGCAGGATTTGCCAGCACGACGGGTGCGGGAGGTTCGTGGGCTCGGCCTGATTGTAGGGATCGAGCTACGGGAGCGGGTAGCACCCTATCTCCAACGCCTGCAGGAGCTAGGAATCCTTGCGCTACCGGCTGGTCCAACCGTGCTACGACTGCTGCCACCACTGGTGATTGACCAAGCACAGCTGGAAACAGTCGTCGGCGGGCTGGGTGAGGTGCTGCAATGAGCCAGGCATTTGGCGGCACGTCGCCGACAGCTGATAGCTCGACGAGAATGATCCTGGAGCCGCGTGCAGCCTCGCATGAGGAAGCAGTCGCGTTGCTGGAGCAGCTGGTGCGTATTCCCAGCGTGTCGGGCGACGAAGCGGCGGCGGCGCACTGGCTGGTGGGGCAGATGCAGACGCTCGGCTTCGATGCCTACGTGGACGAGGTGGGCAACGCCGTGGGCGAGATCGGCGCTGGCCATCCTGAGACCGTATTGCTCGGCCATATCGATACGGTTCCTGGCAATGTCCCGGTCCGGATCGAGGCGGATCGGCTGTACGGCCGAGGGGCGGTTGATGCGAAAGGACCGCTCGCTACGTTTGTCGTCGCCGCCGCGCGTCTCGCCGCGCGGCCCGACTTCCGCGGCCGGATTGTGGTAATCGGCTGCGTCGAAGAGGAGGCTCCCAGCTCGCGCGGGGCCCACGCGGTTGTGGAGCGCTACGCGCCGGATGCCTGCATTGTGGGCGAGCCGAGCGGGTGGGAGCGCGTAACAATCGGCTACAAGGGCACACTGCGCTTACGTTGCGCGACGACGGTCCCTTGTGGCCACTCGGCGCACGATCGGGAAACAGCGGTTGAGCAATTAGTGAGCTGGTGGCAGCAGCTACGGGCCATCACAAAGGCACACAACGCCGGGCAATCCCGCGCCTTCGACCAGCTTCAGCCGTCACTGCTCCAGCTAAACAGCACCAGCGATGGCTTGGAGGAACGTGCGCAGGCAGAAGTCGGGATTCGGCTCCCGCTCGGCATCGACCCAGCCGCCTTCGCCTCGACACTGCATCGCTTGGACGAGCGGGTAGCGATCGAGGTTTTGGGGGCGACGCCGGCCTTCCAAGCAGCCCAACAATCACCGCTGATCCGTGCGTTTAACGGAGCATTGCGCGGCTATGGGCTGCGTCCGCGGCTTGTGCTAAAGACGGGCACGGCCGACATGAACATCGTCGGGCCGGCGTGGGGCTGCCCGACGGTGGCGTATGGCCCGGGCGACGCGGCGCTCGATCACACACCTCATGAACATATCGTTGTAAGCGATTATGTCCGTGCGATCGGCGTGCTTGAAACGGCACTGGCCGAAATCCACTGCGCTTCGCACGGCAGCTAGCAAGGCGGCTGTCGCCTTGCTAGCATACGCCTATGCATGTGCACAGGATGTCCGCTAAAGCCGGCTCGGCTCCGCCATGCGGCTCACGCGATTTCGGTAAACGCGAAGCCAATAGCGGGTGCCTCCCTCGCAGCACGACGGCAGAAATGCGGCCTCGTCGACCAGCTGGCTGATCAGAAAGAGCCCCATGCCCCGCGCTGGCGCGAGGCCGGCCAGCTTTTGCTCAATCGTCGGACAAGGTCCATCCAGCCATCCAAACGGCAGCGCTCCCTCGTCGATAATCACCGCATCCAAGTGGTCGATTTCGTAGCTAAAAGCAACCTGTACCCGCCGCCGGGTATCGCCTTGGTTGCCATGCTCGATCGCGTTGATGCAGGCCTCACCGACAGCGGTCTGTATATCTGCTATGCGTGCTGCATCAAAGCCGAGCCGTGCGGCCAGCCAAGCCAGCGTATGACGCGCAAGTTTTTCATATCCAAGCACATTCGGTAGTGACAGCTCAATTGTGGTAGGTTGCTCGCGGCGCATCGTGTTTCCCTTCCGGGAGCCGCCATTAGCCTCACCATGATCCAAATGTCTCAGTGGCTGCCCCTTGCAATCTCGGATAGCAGGAGAGTCCCCTGCGATCATCCGCCCAAGGCTTGGTCGGCATCCAATCCCTCGGATGGAGCACGAAGAGCAGTCAAAGGGCGGAGGCTGCAGTATCAAAGGGCGGAGGCTGCGGGCGGAACGCGCACCGGCAACCGTGGGCGTGGCACGCGCTGTGCTCCGGTGAGAAAGGTCCAGCGTCGAGGGACGCCGGTAGAAGGAGGAGTACGCATGTCGCAGGACCAGACGACACCGCAGGACCCACAGGAGCAAGGACCGAAGCCGCCTTTCCCGGAGCAGCCGCAACAGCCTCCTGGTATTGAGGCAGAGATGGAGACGCGGCCTGACTTCGGCGAAGATACCTACCGTGGAAGTGGACGACTCGAAGACAAAGCCGCAATCATCACGGGTGGCGATAGCGGGATTGGTCGCGCGGTTGCCCTCGCATTTGCGCGCGAAGGGGCGGATATCCTCATTTCGTACCTGGCCGAGGAAGAGCAGGACGCTCAGGAGACGCGCCGCGTGGTTGAGGCGGCCGGTCGCCGGGCAGTCACGGTGCCTGGAGACATCGGCGACGAGGCCCATTGTCAGCAGCTTGTCCAGCGGGCCGTGCAGGAGTTTGGCAAGCTGGATATTCTAGTCAACAATGCTGCCTTCCAGCGAACGCATCAGAGCATCTCGGAAATCTCCGCGGAAGAGCTAGACCGGACCTACCGCACCAACATCTTTGCAATGTTCTATCTTTGCAAGGCGGCGATCCCACAGATGCAGCCCGGCAGTACGATCATCAACGTCGCCTCGATCCAGGCGTACCAGCCGTCGTCGTCGCTGCTGGCCTATGCCAGCACGAAGGGCGCGATTGTGACCTTTAGCAAAGGACTAGCACAAGAGGTGATCAAGCAAGGCATCCGCGTTAACGTCGTGGCGCCGGGACCGGTGTGGACACCGCTGATTACGTCGACCATTCCACCGGAGCAGCACGCCAAGTTCGGCCAGGATTCACCGGTTGGCCGACCTGCTCAGCCGGCCGAGCTCGCGCCGCCATTCGTCTTCCTGGCGTCGCAGGAGTCGAGCTATATCGTCGGCGAAGTGATTGGCGTGACCGGTGGCAACCCGCTGCCATAGCGGTTTGCTCGCCCACTAGCAAGCGATCAACCTTCGCAATATGAGCGGGCTGCTGGAAATCAGCAGCCCGCTTCAGTTTCACACCAGTTGTTCGAAATGGGAACAATCAAACTCACCTACCGCGCCCGCATCTCCTGCCGCATCGGACGACGATTAACAAGGTCGAACTCGTCGTTCTCACCCAGCACATGCAGCTTTACGTCGTCGATGCTGACGACACCGTCGGGATTTTCCTCCGAAAGACTGGAATACGAGATACCCGTGCCGTCGACAACATAGACGGCGCCGGAGCCAAGCACACGGAAATGCTCCGCCCGTTCGACCACAATCGCCGTATCTTCGTCGATGCCGAGGCCAAGATTGCGCGGGTTTTGTACCACTGCGCCCAGCAACCGTCCCATGCGCCCACGTTCCGCGAAGTGTGAGTCAATCACGACGTCGGGAAGGAAGCCGAGGCCGGGTGCCATTCCCAGAGCCGAGATGTTATGCGACTTATCACTCGCCCCTGAGATCAGCATGGTTTCAGGCATTGCCGCCGCGCCCGCCGAGGTCCCCACGATCGTGCCACCGCGGTAATAAATCTCACGCAGACAGCGGTATATGTCGGAGTCGCCGAGCTGGCTGGTAATGCGCAGCTGGTCACCACCGGTAAAAAAGACAACGGGTGCGCCCATCACCTTCTTGATATTCGCCTCAAGCATCGCCTCGTCGCGCGTGCGGATATCAAGGATATCGACCTGCTTGACACCCAAATCCTTGAAAACTGCCTCGTACTCGGCTGCTACCTCTTCGGGCAGCTGTGTCGCGGCTGTGACGACCACCAGCCGGCCATGGTCCTGATGCGTTCGCTGCGCCACCTCGCCGAGAATGACCCGGTCGCCTTCTTTGTCTTCGTGACCGCCAATAATGATCAGCGTCCCTTTCGGTTTAGCTGCCATGCCCACGCTCCCTTGTTATGTTCACGCCGCGCAGCCAACTACTCGGCCGCCGGCTCCTCATGTCTGCTACGTACGATGGCCCGCCCATCGACGACCATCTGCCGACCTCGTGCGATGACGTGGACGACCTCCAGTGTATTTCGCCGCAGGACGAGAACGTCTGCGTCCGACCCAACCTTTAATGCACCTTTGCGTTCGAGCCGTAGCGCCGCCGCCGGATTTGTTGTGACGAGAGGAAGTACTTCCTCGAGCGCCAGGCCAAGCTCGTGTACGGACGCCATAACATTGCGGTACAGCTTTGCTGGGCTGCCGCCAGGTGTCTGGGCATCCGAGGAGACCGTCAGCTGCTTCAGGTCGCCACCCCGCTCGCGGTAGCGCCGCAGCTGGATCACCAGGTCGTCGTCGACGGTATCCAGGTCCACGTAGGCTCCGCGCTTCGCCAGGGCAATCGCCTCGTCCATCAGCTCTTCGCTGCGGTTGATATGGGTCGGGTAGAGGAACCGCGGCGGAATGTCATGCTTATCGAGCAGCTCGTGCAGCAGTGACAGCCGACGCTCGCCCGACCCGACATGAAAATGAATAATCCCTGCTTTCCCTGAGATCGACGCGCCGACCACCGCCTGCGAGACTAGCTGCGCGAGCGCATCCCGTGTTGGCTCGGGTGAGCGGGAATCGGCGATGGCCAGCTCGCCGGCACCAATGACCTCGTGGATGATCACCAGATCGTCCATCACCGACGAGGTAAACGTTTGCGGCGGTACCCAGAAACCTCCGGTGTAGATATAGGCGCTGATCCCATCCGCTTTTAGCTGGCGGGCTTTGGCGAGAAGGGCGGGCAAGTTGCGTGTTACGGTATCGGTCCCGAGACAGCCGACAACAGTTGTCACCCCGGCAAGGACGAGCTCGCTCAGCGCGACTTCGCCCGTGCGGCTCGACCAGCCTTGCTCGCCGCCGGCCCCGATCAGATGCTCATGCGGATCGATCAGGCCCGGCGTTACCACGCAGCCCGAGGCGTCGACCGAGTTATAGGGCACGCCGAGGGCTCGGACGGCAGCCTCATCGATCGGGCCAATCGCAAGAATCGTTTCACCAGCGGTCAGAATCGATTGTTCGCCGAGCGGCTCGGGCGCGTACACCTCGCCCCCATGGATCAGCGTAAGCAGCCGCTCCTCCTTTACCATGCGCTGCCTCCCGCGCCGACGGCGATGGCACAGCTCGCATCGTCGGTGAGCCCCTCGATAACCGCCAGCGCCTCATCGACCTCGTCGACGATCAGCACGAGCCGGTCGCCCGGTTGGACACGCGGCCAAATGTGTCGAATGGCAGCGGTCTGATCGGCCACGATTGTGCAGGCAACACCCGGCGGCAAGTCGTCTTGTAACAGCTTCGGCACCTCATTTACCGCACGACCGCGCCGATCGTGGAGGTCGTAAAGCACGTACTCATCGGCGAAGGGGATGGTCGCAGCGATTGTCGCCCGCAGGTCCTCGTCACGACGATCACCCGGCAGCCCCATCGCCATCAACGTACGCTTCTCACCCAGAGCGTTCACGGCCGAAGCGAGCGCAGCCATGGCGGCGGGGTTGTGACCATAGTCAATGATCAGCTGCACGCCGTTGTGCTCGCGGAGGTTGAAGCGCCCGGGCACCATTGCCGTATCCGTGGTAAAGGTTGTGAGCGCGCGCGCAATCAGCGCTGGGTTAAGGCCGGCGGCCCATGCGGCTGCCGTGGCGGCCAACGCATTTTGCACCTGAAACGGAATCTTGCCGCTCGCCGTAAAACCAACGCGATCCAACTCTACGAGATTGATCCGCTCACGGCCCGACGCCAGGACGATCGTGTCCCGCTCGAGGAAGACGGCTCGACCACCCTCGGCAAGATGGGCAGCGATCACATGCTGCTGCGGGCTCTGTCCAAAGTACACCACATCGGCATCAGTTGCCGCGGCCATCTCGGCCACAAGCGCATCCTCGGCGTTGAGCACCGCCGCGCCGTCACGTGCGACCGCGTCCACGACCACTTGCTTGACCCGGGCCAGCTCTTCAACCGTGTTTATACCGCCGATGCCAAGGTGATCCGCGCTTACGTTGGTCACGACGCCGACGGTACAGGTATCGAAGGCGAGACCCGCGCGGAGCATGCCGCCGCGGGCCGTCTCAAGCACCGCGACTTCGACGCGCGGATGCAGCAGCACCGCTTGGGCACTGCGCGGTCCCGAGCAGTCGCCCTGCAAGATGCGCTCGCGGTCGATGTACGTTCCTTCCGTGCAGGTCATACCGACGATCCAGCGCGCGGTCTCGTACATATGGCTGATCAGCCGCGTCACGGTCGTCTTGCCGTTGGTACCCGTTACGGCGATAATCGGAATCCGCGACGGGGCTTTATCGGGATAGAGCATTTCGACGATCGGCACCCCCACATCACGGGGCTGACCCTGCGCCGGGTGCAGGTGCATCCGCAGCCCGGGCGCGGCGTTGACCTCCACGATTGCGCCGCCTTGCTCGCCGAGCGGACGGCTGATGTCGCGGCACAAAACGTCGATGCCGGCAATGTCAAGGCCCATAATCTGAGCAGCAAGCTCCGCCAGGCGCGCGTTGCGGGGATGCACCTCGTCGGTTACGTCCGTTGCCGTGCCACCTGTCGATAGATTGCAGTTGGTCCGCAGCTTGACCGTTTGGCCGGCCGGCGGGATTGAATCGCGCTGCAGCCCCTGCTGCTGGAGCACCAGGTCCACCGCACCGTCGAGGCGAATGCGCGTAAGCGTGCTGCTATGACCGGGGCGCCGCCGCGGGTCCTGATTGACTATGTCGACCAGCTCAGCAACCGTGTGCTGCCCATCGCCCACGACCAGCGCCGGGTCACGGCGCGCCGCCGCTACAAGCCGGCCATTGACGACAAGGAGCCGAAAGTCATCGCCCGGAATATAGCGCTCGACCAGCACCTCGCCGCTGTAGTCGCGGGCGATCTCAACGGCCGCGCGGATCTCGTCCGCGGTCGTAAGATTTACACTGACCCCCTTGCCCTGATTACCGGCGGCCGGCTTTACCACAACCGGCAATCCGATGTCGTCGGCGGCGGCGTCGATCGCATCTTCGGCCGATGTCACCGTCCGTCCATCCGGCACAGGTACGCCGACCGCCCGCAGCATCTGGTTCGTGAGCGACTTATCCTGACACATGTCAACCGCAATTGCGCTGGTTGTCGAGGTCTCAGAGGCCTGAATGCGCTTCTGATACACGCCGTATCCCAGCTGGACGAGGCTGCTTGTCGGCGTCACGCGCATGATTGGAATCTTGCGGGCTCGCGCTGCTGTCACGATTGCTGCCGTACTGGGGCCGAGGCGATACTCGTCGGCCACGCTCAGGAGCCGATCGCGCTCGGTCTCGATGTCGAACGGCTCGTCCTCCAACGCGGCGAGCGACAGGCGGAGAGCAGTCTCGAAGGCGGCCCGCGCAGGCTCTTCCTCCTGAAATGCAACCACCACGGTGTAGACGCCGCGCTCAGCCGTTTGTCGAGCCCGGCCAAAGGTCACATTAAAGCCCATCACGTTTTGCAGCTCGAGCGCAACGTGCTCGCAGATGTGCGCCAGATAGGTGCCGCGGCGCATGCGCTCGATAAAGCCGCCGGGATGACCAAGGCTACATTCGTGTGTTTGTAAGCCAGGGAGCCATGAAAGGAACCGTTCGACAGCGCCTGGAAAGGCAGTGCTGGGGCGGTCTTCATATGGACCGACATCGAGGGTGATTTGCATTACAGGCATGTACGCATGTACGTTCGGTCCGCGCAGCATCCGAATTGAGCGCACCGTGACGCCATGTGATTCCATACGGAGTACCCCTTCTTGGTCAGCAGCGCTGCTGCCGCTGGTAAATGAACACTTGGTCTTGGCGGCGCCTTTAGCAAAGCGTGTGCCTCGATAGCAGACCACATTCGGCGGCACCACAGCACCCGCCACGGCTTGCTGGTCTGTAAGTTGCAAGAGGCACTAGCCGCTAAACACCAGGGAAAGAAGGGCGGCACTCGTGGCTCATTCGAAGCGGACACGGCGGCGATTTCTACAGGAGCTGGTTGGCGCGAGCGCCGGCCTTGGATTATTCGGCTGCGCACCGGGGGGAGAAGCAATGTTTACGGTTTATACCTTTGGCGACTCGATCCTGGACTGCGCGCGTTACAACCAGTTTGGGATCCACCCGGGACAGCTGGTGGTGCGCAACGACGACGAGCGCTTTCCAGAGTTTCGGGGTCAAGATCTGAGCTCGCGAGGGCCGGCGCGGCTCGAGCATCGAGCACAGGATGGAGCGACGGTCGCCAGCTTGCCGAGGCAGGCGGCCAACTTGCGGCCGGAAGGCCGGGTAGCGGCGCTCCTCACCGTCGGCGGTAACGACCTGCTGCGTGGCTTAATCCGCGATGATGGCGACGACATCGCCGCCTTCGCCCAGGCACTCGAAAACTTTGTCCGCGATCTGCCGATCCGGCCGGTCTTGATCGGCAACGTCTACGACCCGACCTTCGGCGATGACAAGCGCAACTTTTTGAGCGTCGAGCCGGCGATTGGCCGCGCCAACCACCGGCGGGTCAACGAGGTGCTGGCCGATGTGGCCGGGCGCTATGGCGAGCTTGTGGACCTGCACGCCCACTTTCTGACCGGAGACCCTTCGTGGTTTACGGCGACGATCGAGCCAAGCCTGCGCGGTGCCTCCGAGGTTCGGCGTGCCTTTCTGGGCCACCTACTAACAGGAGCAGCTAGCGGTTAACGGCCCGTGCTGGGATGGCGAAGCAAAACGCGGCGCCCTGGCCATAGGTCGAGGTGACCGTCAACGTCCCGCCGTGTGCCTCGGCAATACCGCGGGCCAGATACAGCCCGATACCCGTACCGGTCGAGCGGGGGCCTTTGGCGAAGCGCTGGAATAGGTGCGGGATGAGCTCGGGTGCAATGCCCGGTCCTTGATCCCGTACGGTTACCACGACCCACTGGCTATCATCGCGCAGCTCACATGTCACCTCGACGATTGCCGCCTGACCGTCGGGCGTGAACTTGACTGCGTTTCCGACCAGATTTTCAATTGCTTGGCGTAACCGCTCCGGATCCGCCTCGACGGGCAGCTCAGTCGGCGCCCGTACCACAATGTCGACCGTTGGTAAACGCCTAAGCTCGGCAATCTCGCGCACCACCGCTACCAAATCAAGCGGCTGGAGCGACAGTGCAAATACCCCCTGCTCAAGGCGGGTGACGTCGAGGAGGTCGGAGATTAGTCTACGGAAACGGTCAAGCCCACGTGCAATATGGGCGAGATCGGATAGATCGGAGGCGCGGCCCTCCCGTTCAGCTCTGAGCCGCAGCATAGATACTCGCCCGACCAACGGAGTAAGGTAATTACCGAGGTCGTGTGCCAGCACCGTGACCAGCTCCTCGGCGGCCAGCCGCCCCTCGTCCGCTGCGTCGCGCGCGATCCGTTCGACGAGCTCGGCCCGCTGCATGATAATCGCAATCCAGCTCGCGACGACCTGGAGAAAGTGCCGGTCATCAGTAGTGAACGCATCCGCCTTGGCCGATGATGCGACAAGTACGCCCCGGCGCTGCCCCTCGATCGACAAGGGAACCAGCACCTGCGACCGAACACCAAGGCCCTGCCGGACACCGAGCAGCTCTTCAGTATCCTCGTCAACCTGGCCCGAATGATACAGCTCCCCGGTAACGTAGACTTCTGGAGCACGGCCGCCGTTGGCCAGCGGCAGCACGTGTAGCCCCAGCGCGTGCTGCCGCGCACCCATGGGCGTCGTGCTAGTACCGAGGGCTACAAGCGTCTCGCGGCTCGGATCAAACACAAGAGTATCAACCTTGTCCGCGGCAACCGCCTCCGCGATCAAGGTCGCCGCATCGTTGAGCGTAGGCCGGACGTCTGTAGCTTGCAGAGCGAGCAGGCGCTCAAGCGTCGACAGCAGTCTAGTCTGCCGGCCGCCGGCTAATTCGTGGTCGTCAGGTAAGTCCATGGCACCATTCATTACAATAGGGCTATCCGTAGGTTCACACACCGATTGTACCATTATACTCGATTGGGACGCCCTAAAGTGTCACGGCGGCGATTTGCGTCGGACGCCGTCACGGAGACCTTTGCTCACTGGACGCGGCGAAGCACGAGAAGTGCTTTGAGGAGTGCAGCCACCATCACCGCCGAGCTAAACTCATTGTCCTCGATCATCCGCAGCACTCGCGCGAGTGGGAACCGCTTATAGCGCACAAACTCCGTCTGATCCTGGTGCTGTTCCGTTTGATGACGGACGTTTAGCGCCGGGAAGCAGTGGCTTGTCTTGTCGATGCG
This sequence comes from bacterium, assembly GCA_016781525.1. Taxonomy (GTDB): domain Bacteria; phylum Chloroflexota; class Chloroflexia; order Chloroflexales; family Kallotenuaceae; genus LB3-1. Next base: position 22,061 of record JADDQE010000027.1, read on the forward strand.
ATGCGGCGCGTCATGGATCGGGCCTAGGGCGCGCCATTCCTCTGCGGCGTAGCCCGTTTCTTCCGCGAGCTCTGTCTTGGCCCGTGCGAGCTGGTCCTGCTCACCAGGCTCCATAAAGCCGGCCGGTAGCTCATACACCATTGTGCCGATCCCAGGACGGTATTGCTGTACGAGCAGCAAATCCTCCTGCTCGGTGAGCGCAACAATGATGACACCATCACGCTCGCGCAACGCGTGGTACCCCTCCATACGTGAGCCATCAGGCAGCTTGTAATCGTTTTCATACACTTCGAGCCATTGGTCCTTAATCAGCAGCCGGTGATTCACGAGCTCCCAACGGTCATCTGGTTGTCCCATCACACGCTCCTTCGGGCTATCAGGGTGGGGAGCGGCCCAGCAAGGCTTGGACCGTTGTTCAGCTCGTTGGATCAGCTCTAGGTCCCGTTCACGGTTTCGCTGGCACATACCTTGCAACCTAAAACGTTACCGGTGCCGCAGAACATATGGTATCGGCCCTAATGCCGTTCATGCGTGGGCAGCCGCATCTACCAGACCCTAGGTAGCGTTTTCAAAAGTGGATATAAGGTACCGCAAGCCGGGTGACTAAAACCAAACCCGGACGGCGGAAGCACAATAGAGGAACCAGACACATGGCAATCGCAGGCGAACAGATCCTGCTGATGAACACTTCGGGTCATGTTTGCTACCTGGAGGGTGAAGCAGTCGCACCGGGCGAATTTATTACCGCCGTGCTGGACTCAGAATTCGATCCGCTGGCCGCGCCGCAGCGGAGGCTCGCTGGCCCGTGGGGTGTGAGCGGTTGGACAATGGACGAGCTCAAGCGGGTTGCGCGCGAGATCCGCACGCGGCGTACTGACCACGTGGTGTGGCACAAGCAGCGTCCGACCAGTGGCTGGCAGGAGTATGCCACGCGGCATTTGGGGCGCCCAAACACGGTTGTCGGCAATGTTATGGTTCTGTCTGGCCTGTATAGCCCACAGCTCAACAACAAGCGGGATATCCTGATTTACTTGCCCCCGTCATATGAGGCGAGCAACGCGCGCTACCCCGTCATCTACATGCACGACGGCCAAAACCTGTTCGACGACCATACGAGCTATGTATGCGAGTGGCGCGTCGATGAAACGCTGGAGGCTGCGAGTCAGATGGGGCTGGAGGCAATTGTCGTGGGGATTCCTAACATGGGCGAGCGACGGCTCGATGAGTACAGCCCCTTCATCGACAAAAAGCATGGGGGCGGCAAAGGTGCAGACTACCTGTCCTTCTTGGTCCATACAATTAAGCCGCGGATTGACCAAGATTTCCGCACGCGACCCGAGCGGGAACACACCGGGATTATCGGATCGTCTATGGGCGGTTTGATCAGCTTGTACGGTTACTTCCGCCACTGTGACATCTTTGGCTTCGCGGGGATACTCAGCCCGTCCTTATGGTTTGCCAACCGCACGATCTTTAACCTAGTCGAGTATGCCCACCACGTTCCCGGCAAGCTTTATCTCGACGCCGGCACAGATGAAGGCATAACTATGCTGACGGATGTCCGACGCATGCGCGATCTCTTGGTGCGCAAAGGCTACCGGAGCCCTGGCAATCTCCACTATGTTGAGGCGGTCGACGCCGGCCACTGCGAGGCTGCGTGGGGTCAGCGACTCTGCTCGATCCTCCAGTTTCTCCTCGCCGACAGTGGGCCAAGCACGGCGCTTGGAGCTGTTCCGGGGCTAGCAGCTGTGCCAGCGGTCGGCCGGCACGCGTAGCCCAGCGCCGAGTCATTGCGCGTGATGAACGCAGATGGCACAGCCGAACAAGTCCTGCGGCTGGACATCGGCGCGTTCCCGGGCATTCTGATGGACTTCGCATGGCACGGCAACACGCTACTGCTGCTGACGGAAGACGGGCCGGGTAAGCTGTCGGTCTTCGAGGTGCCGCTGAGCAACTTCCATCCGTCTGCGGCGAAAACGCTCCACACCTTCGAGAAGCGTGGCGAACTCGGCTATCAGATTGTGTACGTGCCGCGTTAGCACACTAATCCTGACGAAGCCTGCCAAGGGTGGAGCGTGAAAGCCACCTTGGGCGGCGCCCCATAACTGCATTAAGCGATAGTTACGTCCCCGAGGAGAGCATGAGTGCCAATCCACCCCAAGCTGAAAAAATCCGAATCGTCGAAGTAGTTCCGCATGATCCGCGCTGGTCGGAAGCGTTTGAGCAGGTGGCCGCAACGATTGCCTCGGCACTCGGACCACTCATCGTCGCCATCCACCACGCCGGCAGCACAGCCATCCCTACGACCCATGCAAAGCCAATCCTCGACCTGCTGGTTGAGGTCCATGCGCTTGACGAGGTCGACGCATACAACGAGGCGCTGCGCCGGCATGGGTACGAGCCCCGCGGCGAGTATGGCATCGCCGGTCGTCGCTTCTTTGTCATGGACCGAGGCGAGCGGCGCCTGCAAAATGTCCACACCTTCCAAACCGGGCATCCCGAAATTGCGCGTATGCTGCTTTTTCGGGATTACCTCCGCACACATTTGGACGATGCCGCCGACTACGGCGCATTGAAGGCAAAGCTAGCCCAGGACTACCCACACGATATCGAGGGCTACATGGCAGGGAAGCGCGCCCTAGTCCAGGCACTGATCGAAAAAGCCCGACAGTGGCAGGCCAACCAAGCGCGCGACTGACAGCACGATAGTCGCGGAGACGCAGAGCAGGCTGGCATCTTCCACGGTATCTTGAGCCCCGCTCCCGCTGGCTTGTGGGGGACCTAATCCGCGGGGAGCTCCGTCGCGTCATACCAATCTTCAACGATCTTGCCATCCTCGATGCGATTAAAGGTAATCCCCCGCATGACTTGCCGCTTGCCGGTCGTCTGATTCGTGCTGCGCATAATCCAGCGATAGGTCACTTTATTGCCCTCGGCGATCATGTCCTGAATGGTATTCTGGAGATCGGGTACTTCCTGAAAATACCCTCGCAGCCCTTCTTTGAATTTCTCCGTCGTGAATGGCTCCCCGTTGAACGTAAACTCAGCGGCATGTAACTCATCGAGCGCATCGATTTGCTTGTTGTTCCAGACCGTCTCGACGAAGCGACGAATCAGGGCTTTGTTCTCATCTGCGGACATAGCGAGCCTCCATTGGCCAGGAGCAGCGACAGTGCCGCTTCGAGGCAGTAAAACCACGACGTGTTACGAGGGAGCCGTGTGGCTTTGTAAGAACCTCACGGCGTCATATCCACCGGCTCCCAGCGCCACCCGGATCCTTGTTTGATAACATGGCCCAGGCTTGGAAACGGCGAGAAATGAAAGGCGAGCACCAGTGCCGAGTCGGTAGCGGCAAAATCAAATAGGCGACATTTACTGCTCAGCGCTTGATCCGGATCGAGATCGTAGGCCGGATACCAGGCTGGCTGCTCGAGATGGATCGGGTGAAGCGCCGCATCGGAAATATACAGCAGCTCTTCTTGGCCAGAGGAAACGACAACCGCCATATGACCAGGCGTATGACCTGGCGTAGGTAGCATACGGATCCCCGGCACGATCTCTCTCTCCCCGTCAACAAGCTCGAGCTGGTCGTGTAGCGGCTGGAGATTCTGGCGAGCGCAGGCGACAAAGGGCTGGCTCTTAGGATTATTGAGGCTCGCATCGGAGCTCCAGTATTCCCATTCGTCCTTCGCTATGATATGGCGAGCGTTGTGAAAGACGACTTCGCCTGAAGCGTTCGTGTTCCCTCCCAGATGGTCGGGATGGCCATGGGTTAAGATAACCGTATCGATTGCCGCGGCTGCAATTCCTTTTTGCTCGAGGTTGTCCCGCAGCCTCCCAGCGCCGGGTATCCATTTGCCAGCCCCAGTGTCAATCAACACGCTATGCGCGCCCGTATTGATAACCAAGCCGCTATATGGAGACGGGATGCGCTGCGGGTCGAGCCGGTGGCGGCGAGCCATCTCGGCAAGCTGCTCTTCAGGCGCGTTGGCGAAGTACTTATCGGCTGTGTAGATCACGTCGCCATCATGGATGGCAATACATTCGAACGAACCGACGTTGAAGCGATAGCTTTCTGTGCCCATGGCAATCCCCCGGACTCAAAACACATTGTTGGCGGCATCATTCGCTACACCGGCACCACCCGCCGCGCATAATCCCGCACTCGCGTTATCTCGATCGGAAAAGTCTGGAGGGTTCCGCTCATGTCGATCGGATCGCCTTGCGCTAAGTCAAGCATTAAGGCGGCGAAGCTTTGCAGGAGAGGATCGTCTGCCGTCCTCAATTGCTCGCGAAGTGCTTCTTCAGGTACGTGCTGGACCTCGAACGGCCGTCCGCCCACTTCCTCAAAGATCTGGACGACCTCCAGCGAACTCACAGGCTCCGGCCCTCCGAGCTCGATGATAGCGTTCCTGGCAGCGGGATTAGCAAGGGATACAATGGCGAACTGCGCAACGTCATAAAGTGAGATCCAGCTGGTTGGATTATGTCCCGTCCCATAAATTTGAGCTTTAGCACCAGCATAATCAAAGCCGAGCATAGGACCGAGCCACACTTCCATGAAATAGCTGGGCCGGAGGATGGTGTAGGTAAGCCTGCTCTGCTGGAGATGTTGTTCGACAGTACGTTTGGCGGTTGTCAGCGCACAATCGGTATCTAAATTTCGGGAGTAAGAGATGTAGATGAAATGCGTGACCCCCGCAGCCTTAGCGGCATCGATGAGATTAATCTGACCCCGCAGGTCGACGCTCTCGATCGAATCGTCGGGCTGCCGGGAGACGGTCGTCGTCACCGTGGATATGACAACAGACGCGCCTTCACAAACCTGGTTCAAGGTGGCTGGATTCTTGAGATCTCCTTCCGCCAATTCCGCACCTAATTGTGTGAGGTTTTCGACCGCCATGCGGTTCGAGGTTGACCGTACCAGTGCCCGCACGCGCTGTCCTTGACTTGCCAGGCGGCGGCAAATTTCACCACCCAAAGAGCCTGTTGCTCCAGCGACGAGAATCATGACTGACCTCCAATTCGGGCATGCTTCGCCCCTTCGCTTCTGCTCCAGGTGTGACCATGCCAACTTCGGTCCCGTCCGTTGACCTTGACCTGCCGATCATGTGCCTACGGTGCTCCAGTGACGGGTTCAAACCTTCTACAGGGGGCACTGTGGACAGGATACAGCGCCGGTCGAGTAAACACATCTTGAGTATTACTCATCTTTCGACACCGATTTCGACAAACCGGAGCGCAGATGAGTACGTAAAATTACCCAATTACCTACAGCTCGGGTATATCAGCGCGGGCGAATGACGTGGTTAGACACTTGGCATGACACGTCTTGCAGCCGGGGCACGGCGGTAGGGATTAGGTCAGCTGAGCTGGTGTTCGACAACAAAGCGCGAGGCGGCCATACGCGAGGATACACCAAGCTTGCTATAGATTGAGGCAAGGTGTCGGCCTACGGTCCGCGGCGAGAGAGACAGGCATTCAGCGACCTGAGCGTCGGTAAGCCCCTGTGCTACGAGCCGCAGCACATCTACCTCGCGAGCTGTCAGCCCTGCCGGCCCCCGCGACGTAGATGTCACGCTGTTCGCGAGGGTTGCAGCCAGATTACCGGCCCTTGCGAGGGTCGGCTGAGCTCCAAGAGGCTCACAAATCGAGGATACTGCGCCTAACAGTTCCCGGGCTTGCATAAGGTCACCAGTGAGGTGGTGCAGCTCTGCCAGCGCGAGCAGAGTTCGAGCTCGCTCAAACGGTGCGCGACAGGCCTCGGAGAGTGCGAGGGCCTGTTCGAGATGTAGTGCCGCCTGGCTGAAGCGCCCGGTTTCCGTCTCCAGTTCGCCGAGGAGCCGATGCGCCTCGAGCAAGGCCAGCGGCTGGCGGGGTTCGGCGGCACGTGCGAGTGCTCGCCGGGCACGTTCGTACGCTTGGAACGAGTGGCCTGCGGCGCGATGATAGCTTGCCCAGGCCATCTCCGCTTCCGCCTGGCCGAGGATTGTACCGCCCCATGTCAACCAGCGGTCGTGCGCGTTCAGCCAGGCCTGTGCACCAGCAAGATCCCCGACATCAAGCGCCAGCGCAGCAGCAAGCCGCTGCATCGTAAGCGCAATGAGAAACAGTGTCTCACCTGGCTCGGAAGCCGGGCCTTCCGGTAAGAGCTCGCGTACCTGAGCCCAGGCCAGATCAACATCTCCCTGTGCGCGTGCCAGCAGGCCAAGCATCTGCAGCCCCAGGCATCGCTGGTGGATCATACCTTCTGACGAGACCGCCAGGGTTGCCACTTCACGTGCCTCGCCCCATTGCCCCTCAAGCGCGAGCAGTGGAAGCTGTACAAGTCGCGGCTGGAGATCAGACCAGACAGCAGACGCACGCGTCCAGGCCTCCTCAGCCACCTTTGCCAATACGTGTCGTTCTGCCACTCGCTCACTATGATAGGGCAGGAGCGTCCAGTGGAGCTCATACAGAGCACTATAGCCAACCATGAAATGATGCTCGACTGCGCGGTAGGCATCGCGGGCGAGATCAAATGCCTGTCGTGCTTCACATGGCCGTCCCAGTGCCGCATGGGCAAGTCCTAACCCGTGATACGCGTCACCATGACTGGACGCAGCCATCTCGCGGGATACCCGGGGAGCTGTGTGAAGCGCGACGGACGGGCCCCAGTTCAGAGCCTCGCAATACCGCCCGGCATATGCGAGGCAAAGCGCAAGGCTTCCTCGCCCGTTGTCCTCGTCTAGCACCTCGAGCAAACCCCCGGTGTTTTCCGTCGTCCGCAGCCCGGTATGACCGGTGGCCAGCGCGTCAAGGCTTGTCACTCCTGCCTCGAGCTCAGCCAGTCCCTTACCGAATTCACCAATATAACAGCGGAAGATACCTCGATAGAACGTGGCGCTGGCCGTGAGAACCGGATCATTACCTTCTGCTGCGACCTCCAAGGCGTCATCCAGGTACCGAACTGCCTGTTGTGGATTGGCGTAGCGGCGTAGCCAAGCCAGACGAGCGAGCAGCCAGCCGCGGTCCTGCGCAACCGTAGCAGATCCCGCCATGAGCGCCAGTGCCATCTCAAAGCGCGCAGCCGCCATCAACCATGCATAGGCTCGCTGGGCACGCTCTCCCGCCCGGATCAGCCATGGGACGGCACCCGCATCACTGGCCTGCTGCAAATGATAGGCGACGGTATCCGGATCGGGACTGGGTTGGGTCAGTAGCTCGGTCCCAACCCGCCGGTGCCACATGCGTCGTCTTGGCCCTGATAGGCTTTCGTATAGCGCATCACGAATCAGTGCATGGACAAAGCACATACTGGTGCCATCCCGACTGTCCGCCAACAGGTGGGCCTCCACGCCGCGCTCGACGACATCCAACAGCCTTTCCTCGACCACCGCGGCAACATCACTCCACAGCGATAAGGGAACCTCCTGGCCGATAACAGCGGCCACTGCCAGCAGCTCCCGCGCTTCCTCACCCAAGCATGCTAGCCGTCCCTCGATAACCTGTCGTAAGAAGGGCGGGACGCGCACCTGCGCGAGATCGCCAAGCGCCCATGATCCGCCCACTCGCCGTAATAGTCCCTCCTCCTCGAAAGTTCGGAGCAGTTCATGAATGAAAAAGGGATTACCTTCGGCTCGATTGTCGAGGTAGCTGACCAGACGATCTTCATCCAGTCGTGACAGCTGGAATCGGACCTGCACGAACCCTCTCACCGCTTCTTCGTCCAAGCGTCGTAAGTCCAGCCGCAGGGCGGGTGCATCGTGGACCAGCACCGGGATGAGGCCGTAGAGTGGGTGGCGCCTCGTCAATGCATCGGCACGATAGGTGACAAGGAGGATTACGGGTAGCAGCGTGGACTGCCGGGCCAGGAAGCGGAGCAAGTCGAGGCTGGCCTGGTCGGCCCATTGCAGGTCGTCGAGCAGGAGTACAGCCGGGCGATGCGCGGCTATCGACCGCAGGACATCTTGAATCCGCGCGAAAAGTGTCGCTGGGCTGGTGATCTCTTTGACTATTCCACCCATGGCGATATCCGAGAGCAACGGCGGAATCTCCAACGGGGGCGAAATACACGTGAAAAGCTCGGACCAGGGACCGTACGGAGCCGTGGCCGAGCGATCGTAACACCGACCTGTTAGAACGAGCACGCCCCGAAAGGTAGCCTCACGGGCAAACGCCTCCGCCAGTGCGGTCTTGCCAATTCCAGCTTCGCCACCGATGAGGATCAAACTTCCTTGCCCCGCCAAGAGGGCATCCAGACGTTCGTGTAACAGCGCTTGCTCACGTGCGCGACCAACAAGGAGTGGCCGGTGGTCGGCAAAAGAGGACGATGGCCAGTCAGAACCAGTCATAGGGCACCTGTGGGCCTTGGGTAATATCTACGGAAGACGGTGGACGGTAATCCAAATGGAACGGGAGACGCGGCGAGGATGATGCTCTTGCAGCATAGCAGGCATGTCAAGCTCTTTTTGACTGCCCGGTGAATTGCAATCGCTGCCCAATCGCCCTTCGGGTGAAGCTCCGTGCGTAGAGCGGACTTTAAGTGATCCGTACACGTGCCATAGTGCGTGAAGGGCGCATACACTGCAAAGCGTACGCCTTCCGGCCGTCAAAAACCCTGCCCTCGCTCTAGGGCCGAAGCCTAGGCAGCTGACCTACAGCTGCAGCCACACGATACTCCCTCTGTTCCTCTCGACAAGCTGTGTTGCCGCATCTTACACTGTATCGCAGTCGATGCGAGGAGGTGCTGCTCTATGTGGGTTCAGGAAGCCGTTGCAATCCTTTTGGCAGCCGGTTATACCGTGACAGCACACGAGCAAGCATGGTATGTCACGGCGCCGCCGGGCTCGCGTGCCGAGGAGCTCCAACCGGATGGTGCCGTTCTTGCCGATTGGGTCGTCATAGCGCTGGCCAAAGCGTTAAAGCTGCGGATGACCCCGCAGGCGAGGATGCGCCGCGCGAGCCGTTGGAATTGATATGGACGCTCCCACCCAGCAAATGTCACGTCGATCGACGCGGCAACACGTTCCGGCGGGTTGCAGGTCGTGTTAGCGCGGCCGATATCTGGAACAAGGGGCCTCGGCATAGCATTTGCGGCAGGGCTATCCTATCTCTAGGAAGGGAGCAGCCGATGCAATCGATCGAGGTACGAATCAATCTGACCGACATCATGATTCAAGAGCTTCTATGGCGCGCACTCATGCCGGAAGCAAGTACGCGTATGCCTGTCTTCAATGAAGCAATCCACCAGCATGTGAGCCGGGCCGGAGGCTCATGGCAGAACGCTCAGGTCTCCGGCGTCAGCGTCGTGATCGAACCAGATAAGGTGTTTGCCGAAATCACCCTCACGAGCGGTGGACAGGAGACCGAGACCTAATTTCCTCTCACTGGCGCTGCCGACGTGATCGAGAGCAGGCCTGGCGAGTGCCAGGCCTGCTCTCGATTTCCGTAACATGAGCGGTCCCCGACCCACGCGGCATTATTCGACGGCATCTCGTCCAGGTGCCCCCTACCTAACACAAGCTACCGTAGAGAAGCATTACCTGCCCCGTTTCAGGCTGCTCGTCTAGCGGCCACGGTACGGTCCCAGCTGCTTCCCCCTGCCATAAGCCAAGCATCTCTGCCGAGCCGCCCCCGCCTTCGGCTCTAGAACCTTTGCAAGGTGGCCGAGTGGACAGCCAGGCCATTAGACGTAAGCAGCGGTGCTGATGCGACTTTGGGATACCGCAGAGATAAGCCTTTGCCTCACAACATCGCCCACGTGAACCTTTATAGTGATCGCCACGGGTAGTAATTGCTTAGACACTTGAGAAGCCACCGCATCCTCAAGCACGACCCCGACACAAACCGCCGCGAACATTTAATACGGTTGTCCGAACTTCATAGGGAGGCTAGGCGATGATCGACCAGGTAACCACTGCTGCGTTGGCAGGGACATATATTGATGTACTGGCATTGGACTCTCTGCGTTTCGCGCTACCGGGGCGCGTCTTTACCCCAGGCGATGACGGCTACGAAGAGGCGCGTGCTGGCTTCGGCGTCAGCGACCTGCCCACACCCGATGTGGTCGTCGTCGTAACCAGCAGCGGGGACGTCACGGCAGCCGTAAACTTTGCACGCTCCCAGCAGCTTCCGGTCGGCGTCAAGGCAACCGGGCACAACTTTGGCTTTCCGTATCGCGGCGGCCTGATGATCAACACCGAACGCATGCAAGGATTTTCAATCGATCTCGAGCGCCACATCGCACGTGTCGAAGCCGGTGTGCACTGGGGCCCTGTCGTTGCCGCCGCCCACCAGTATGGCTTGGCTCCGCTGAATGGCTCGGCGCCGCACGTCGGGATCGTGGGCTATACCCTGTTTGGTGGCTTTGGCTGGCTGTTGCGCAAGTATGGCGCGGCCGTGGACAGCGTCGTAGCGGCGGACGTCGTTACAGCCGACGGCGTCCTGCACCGCGTGAGCGAGACGAGTGAGCCCGAGCTCTTCTGGGCCCTGCGCGGCGCCAGCGGCAACTTCGGCATCGTCACGGCGCTCGAGTTCAAGCTTCACCCGGTCAGCGAAATTTATGGCGGCGCGATGTTCTTTCCGATGGAGCGCGCGCGGGAAGTCTTGACGACCTATAGTGAGTGGGTCAAGACTGTCCCAGATGAGCTTACCTCGTCGATTGTGATGTTCCGCGTCCCCCCGGTGCCGGATGTGCCGGAGATGCTCCGCGGCAAGGCTGTCATGACGATTCGGGCGGCATATATTGGAGCTGAGGCCGACGGCGTCGCGCTGCTGCAACCGATCCGCTCGCTTGGCGGTCTGATTGCCGACACCTTCCGCATGATGCCCTACTCCGAGTCCCACCTGATAAGCAACGATCCGGTGAAAGGCGCGCCTTCGCGCCGCTCGACGACAATGTTGAAACACCTGTCGGCCGAGATGATCGATGCGTTGGTTCGGGCAAACGGCATCGACTCGACGACGGCGGTCAAGCTTGTCGAGATTCGACACCTCGGCGGCGCTATGACGCGGGTCGACCCCAGCGCTTCCGCTTTCAGCCAGCGCTACGCGCCGTTCATCGTCCAAACTATAGATGCAGTGGCCGGACCAGAGCTAGCAGCTGCGGCTGAGCGCAACACTCAGGCCCTTGTCGCGGCGCTCCAGCCCCATTCAACAGGCGGTGCCCTCGCCAGCTGGCTCGGCAACGGCGACTATGGAGCGGAGCGGACCCGCGCCGGCTTCTCGCCCGAACATTACGAGCGGCTGACCCTGCTCAAGCGCCGGTACGACCCCACGAATATGTTCCGCCTTAACCACAATATCCCACCCGCAAAGTAGAGGCAGGAACGTCTAGCGCGCGGCGCGTGCTCGTTTCGGCAGACCGTACAGGCTCAACCCTTGTACGGTCTGCTTGTTTTCGCACCGGATACTCCCTCAAGCGATGCGAGTACGGCGTCCGTCGCATCCGAAAGGGATACGTGCGCGCTTTGTGCTATACTCAAGCAGGAGGACGCAGCAGCACACATGGCGACGGTGATCGATCTGCTTCGGCATCTCGGCCAGCACGCCGCGCCAAATGGCGACAACGCCCTGGCGGGCCCTGTTCTGCTGCCCGGCATTTCGGATTCGCCGCTAACGCTGCCACTCGCGCCTGCGCTTGTCGCCGGATGGGCCGATATTACCGGTCGCCCCACCCTCGGACACCATGCCCTGGCATTATCAGCGGCTCAAGCCGGACACTCGGTTGCACTAATGGGTCACGGCCGCGCCCCGCACGCCGACCTCCTGCTACTTTCCTTGAGCCAGCTGCGCTTTGAGCATACGACGTTATGGGTTATTCCGGACGAGGCCGCGGAGCTGCGCGGCCACTTGACGAGCCTGGCCGACCGATTGAAGCTTCGTTGGATCGACGCGGCTAAGCCGGGAGCGCGTGTAACCGAGGCGCATCTGGTGGTAGCCACGCCGCACGATCTCCACGGCCGGCTGTTACGCTTCCACGACCGCGCATGGCGCTGGCTGTGGCCGCGTCTCCGGATCGTAGCGCTGCCCGAGCTGCACCATTTCAGCGCCGTCCGCGGCGGACACCTGCGCTGGCTGCTACGGCGGGTCGAGCGGCTGACGGACGGAGCGCTGCAAATACTCGGTTCAGTCGCGCCCGTGATGGATGCCGATAGCTCGCTCACACGGCTGGTCGGCCGGTCCGTCCATGTCATTGCGGCACCTTCTGGACCGGCGCATGGCACATTGATCGCGCTATGGCGCAGCAAGGGGGATCGCGGGACCGCCGCGCTCAAGCTCGCTCGGCAGCTCAGCGCGCGGCGCCTGGCCGTTACCGTCCGCGGACGCTCGGATGCGGAGACGGAGCGGCTGCGCAATGCGCTTGTAGCAGCAGAGCCTGGCGCGCTTTCTGACGACGCTCGCGTTGCGATCGTGGCGGGTGTGCCGCGGAGCACCGCCGAACGGAATGCGCTGCTTCGCGCCGGCTACCGCTTAGTGGTGCTGATCGTTGGCGACGAGCCGCACGAGCTACTGCTGGCACACCAGCCCGACCTGTTGCTGCAGGCGCTGCCGCGCTGGCCGCTTGCCATCACCAACCCGTATCTTGCCGCCGACCATCTGGCCTGTGCCGCGGCGGAGCTTCCGCTCGCCGAAGCTGAGATCAACGCTTGGCAGATGCGCGAGATGCGTGACCGGCTGCTCAAAAAGGGGGTCCTGCTGGCCTTGCCCGGGAGCGACCTTTGGCATCGAGCACCAAGCGCCGAGGAGCCGTATGCCGGTCTCGATCCTGCCTCGCTTGGTGGAGCACACTCAACGGTGAATGATCCGGCAGGCAGCCTGGTTGGGCTCATCCCGCCGGCCCTGTTGGATCGAACAGCGTTGCCCGGGCAGGTCTATACCCCGCGGCAACGCGTCGCAAGCCGCGATGACATTGCCCGTACGGTTCAGCTTGGCCCCGACTCGGTGCGCCGTATGACCACCGTTGTGGCGGATGTCGTGGTCGACGTGCGCGAGGAGCTGGCAGCACGGACCGTACGGTTCGGCAAACTAGTCGCAGATCTGGTACGCGGCAAAGCCTTGGTGAAGCAGCAGATCCGCGGGCTTAACGAGTACCGAGTGGAGGGCTCCCGTTATCAGCCGCTTCACACGGCCGTCGAGGGACAGTGGATTGCAGCTGCCTGCTGGGTTGGCATCAAGTCGGCGCCTGCCGACACCACGGCGCTGGGGTGGTCGATCGGAGCGGTGCTGCCGTTTGTGATGCTGGCGCCGCCCGCAGCGCTGATCGTCTCCTACGACCATGAGCGGCAGCGGCTCTACTTCGTCGAGGCAGAGCCTGGCGGAGTTGGGATTGCCGATTGCGTTTACGACGCGTTTGAGCGCCTGATCGAGCTGGCTTCCCACCTAACTGTTGCGTGCGCCGACAGCCCGCTATATCGGCACGTGGCCGCCCTTGAACGGGGCTGGTTCGACGCTCTGCGCGGCGGCGGCGTGTCAGCTCCAGCGGTGAGCACGCGTGCCGACGAGCGTGAGGCTGCGCCTCTACCCGTCGAAATGACCGATGCCGCGCCTGCAAGAGCACGACCAGCTGCGCAGACGACTACTACGTACTCTACGGCGCCGAGCGCACCCGCTAGGGATCCTGATCCTGTCCCAGCCCCCCCCGTTGCGGTCGAGACACCTTCTCCAAAGCGCGACTCCCGCCCGGTGGAACCCACCGTAGCGGAGCGGGCAGATGCGCCGGCGCCAATGTTGCGTGAGCGGCAGTCAGGAGCTATTGCAGCCTCCCCGCCGGCCGAAGCGGAGCCTTCGCCCTTCGAGACGCGCGAGAGGCGACCAAGCGTTCGCGCTCCACAAGCGAGCGACGCTCTCGTGTCGCCGCCGCATTCCGAGCGGACGCAAGAGCACCTGGAGCAGCCCGCTGCCCCAGCCGAGCGCGAACCAGAACCAGACGGGGCTCAGGCCGTCACAGAGCAGCTCATGCCGCAGCCCACGCCCGCTATACCCGCAACGTCGCCGCCTGCCGACATGGCGCCTCCAGCGCCCGCCGAAGCCGACAGCCAAATGCAGCCGGCGATAGTCACGACGACAATGCCAGCAGAGCAGACGCTGCAGCCAGCCCGGGAAGAGCCCCTGTCTGACGAATAGCGAGCGCAGCGCGCCGCGGCAGCGCCACAGATCGAACGCGTGGAGCTCGCACCGGCGCCCACGACCGCTGCCGCCCCGGAGCGAGAAGCTGAACAAAGCCCGCCGCAACCGCGCCTGGTTGAGCAACAGGAGCCGCCTGATTCCGCCGTTCGCCGGGAGGAGATTGCCGACCAATCCGAGAATGGTCCTGCCGAGGAGCCTGCTGTCACCCCACGAGTCGCGGACGGATGGCCGGCGCCACCGGTTGCCCTCCAAAAGCCGCCAGTGCAGCCAGTGCCGGAGCTCGAGCGTCCTCCTAGCGGCGAACACCAAGCGCAGATATATGAAGCTCCGGCGGCGGCGGACCCAGAGTCCACGACGGAGTCAATCTTCGCTGAACCAGACCTTATCGCCGAGCGATTGAACAACGAGCTGGCACCGGCTGATGCCGCGGCGGACTCACCCGCAGCAGAGGCAGCGGACGACGCTTCGAACGTGCCTGCGCGACTGCCTGATTGGCGGAGACGCGAGCCGGCGCGCTTCCTGATCGACGAGCTGCTTCCGCCGCTTGACGACGAGCTCAACGACGACGACAGTGAGACCGTAGCCGACGTGGCAGCAGCCGAGAAGACAGCCGACCAGGAGCCAGTGGCAGCAGCCGAGAAGACAGCCGACCAGGAGCCTATGGCAGCAGCCGACGAGACGGTCGACCAGGAGCTAGTGGCAGCAGCCGACGAGATGGTCGACCAGGAGCCCGAAGTCCCGGCGCCGCGGATCACCCGTCTACCACCACCGGTTCGCGCCCCGCAGGCGAAGGGAGAGCGGCGAGCTCCTCCACAGCCGCCACTGCCATTTCGACGTCCGGCGGCCGCAAATGACGCCGATACCGATGCTCGTGCTGCGAGGAAGGCGTCTGAACCGGCGCCGCGGGGACGGCCTGAGCCACTTCGGCAATCACCCGGCGAGGCGGCGCGCTCCCAGCGCGGCCAAGCGTCCCGACAGCCACCACGACAGTCCACCCGGGACGCCCAAAACTACCCAGGAGCACGAAGGCCTTGGACTGGGCCAGCTCGCAGGGATGAGCCGAACAGCGCACCCGACCATGATCGATCTCGACCGCAGGCTGCGGACGATCCGCCGGGTACGCGCCCTACCGGACCGCAGCCGCCCAGGGGCGATGCTGCCGCCCGTGGTACCTCGGAGCCCTCACGGGACGAACGGCGTTACCAGCAAGGGCCAGGTGGCAACCGGGCCCAAGGTGGTGCTCTGGCTCAAAACCCGCCGCCGGAACCACAGCCTTCAACCAACGTGAACGACATGATTGCACGCATGCGACGGCTGCGTGAGCAGCGCGAGGCGGAACAAGCTCAGCGTCAAGCACCGCCACCCCGTTCGCGTCAGCCGTCGACACCAAGCGAGCTGCGCTTTCATATCGGTCAGCGCGTACAGTGCTTGCCGTACGGAATGGGCGTGGTGCGCGCCAGTAAGCTTGAGGAAGGCCGCGAGCTCGTAACGATCGACTTCCCAGAGTACGGTGAGATCGAGGTCGATCCTGCGGTGAGTTTGGTGCGGCAGCTTACCAACGAGCCGCAAGGGGGCGATGAGTGGTCGGACGAACATGATTGATGGTCGGTACCGTATCCATCCTTCTCCGCTCAGTTCAGGACTGTACTTGTCTGCTCCCTTGTAAACCGGTTGACGTCTCCCGTGACCTTCGTTACCGTTTACACGTAACGGAAGACGCATCGGTCGGCTGTACGCGATGACGAACCTGCGGTACACTACAAGAGCCCAATGTTTTTTGCGCGTTTACGGCGCGTGCGTAGGGAGTTTCACTCGTGCGATACGCCCGCGGCGTACGCCGAGCGAAAGGACGGACTGCAACCTGCGGGATTGTAGCTTAGGACCGTGGACGACTTTCGGTGCGCTCACTCATGGCTCAAGCATTACGCAAGTGGACGGTTTCGAGTGCAGACTAAAGGAAATAACATGCTAATCGGGCAGGCTCTGCAATGGCGCGCCATTGTTAAAGATTATGTCACGCTAACAAAGCCTCGCATTATTTCGCTCCTACTCCTGACAACGCTTGTTCCAATGCTCCTCGCGCACGAAGGACCACTCTCGCTCCAAGTGCTGGGGATTATGCTTTGGACGCTGGTTGGCGGCGCGCTGGCGGCGGGCGGCTCAGGTGCCATTAACATGTATCTCGACCGTGATGTCGACGCGGTGATGTCGCGGACCCGCCAGCGCCCCATCCCGAACGATCGCATCCCCCCGCAGCATGCTCTCATCTTTGGGCTGGCGCTCAACCTGCTGGCCTTTGTTATTCTGTATCTCGCCGCGAACCTCCTGGCAGCGGTGCTGGCAATGATCGGGACGGCGTATTACATCTTGATTTATACGCGCTGGCTCAAGCGTACATCCACGCAGAATATCGTGATCGGGGGCGCGGCGGGTGCGGTTCCACCCCTCGTCGGCTGGGCGGCGATAACGGGACGGATCGATTGGATGCCACTGCTCCTCTTTGCCATTATTTTCTACTGGACACCACCGCATTTCTGGGCGCTGGCCTTGCTGCGGCGGACAGAGTATGCACGAGCCGGCATCCCAATGCTTCCAGTGGTGCGTGGCGAGGCCGAGACAAAGTGGCAGATTCTGCTCTACACGCTGCTGTTAATTGCGATTACCATGCTTCTGACACCGCTGAGGCTCGCGGGGCCAATCTATCTTGTCTCGGCGATGGTGCTGGGCGGAATCTTTCTGGTAGATGCCTATCGGCTCTTTCGCGAGCCGGGCACCACGACGGCGTGGAAGCTGTATAAGTACTCGCTGCTGTACCTTGCGCTGCTCTTCACCGCCCTCGTCGTCGACCATATCGTCATGCGCTGGTTCTAGCGCTGTCGTCACGCGAGTCGTACCGCTAATGAGCCGAGCATGCTGCTCGGCTTTTGCATTGCGGAGACAACAAGGTTTCAGGAGCACAAAGCGGCGCGGAGCTCGCGGATAGCGTGAGCTCCGCGCCGCCTATTATCACACTCACACAAAGTTGCGGAGCCAGCAGGTCTAGCGCTCTCCTAGCTCTTCCTCGATCGTCTCCCGATCGCCTTCGGCTTGGCTTGGGTGCCCACTTGGGGGCTGTGTCTGCCGGCCACTGCGCGCCTCTTCGGACTCGCGGCGCTCGCCTTCGGCTTGGCTAGGCTTGCCCGCGGGCGCATTGGTCTGGTTGTCGTCGGTGCTCGAATCGTGGTGCGACATGCAGTATCTCCTTGTGAACAATCGCGTACGCTGGTGCATCGTCGCACGTGCCGTGCCACCACAGCCATGGCAAATGGCGCATGGCCGAGCATACACTGCTGCCGACCAATGCAGAGCCGGCGGGAGCCACACGAACCCCGCCGCGACCAGGTGCACATAGTACGCCCGGCGTCGGGGGTTCCCCACAGACGGCTCATCCGCCGCTACATGTCCGAGGGAAGCCACTTTTCAAGCACGGCAGCCAGCTTATCACGGTTCACCGGCTTGCTGATGTAATCGTCCATTCCTGCGGCGATACACGCCTCGCGGTCGCCCTGCATCGCGTTGGCGGTCATCGCAATGATCGGGACATGCTTGCCCGTCGACACCTCGACTGCGCGGATCGCCCGAGTGGCAGTAAGCCCATCCATCTCTGGCATCTGTACGTCCATCAAGACCAGCCCGTATCTGCCGTCGTCGCGTGTTACCGCATCTACCGCCTCACGGCCGTTTGTGACGATATCGGCCGCATAGCCCAGCTTCTTCAGCTGCGTCGAGGCGACCTTCTGGTTGGCCAAGTTGTCCTCGGCCAGCAGGATGCGCTGTACACTGGGCACCGCATCTTGCGGTACACCATTTTGCGCAAGGGCTATGTCCCCAGGGCGACGGTCGCGAACAGCGCTGCGTCGTGTCGAAGCTTCCCGTGCGGCGTCGACGATAGCTTGCAGCAAATGCGACTGCTTCACTGGCTTGGTAAGGTAGGCCGAGAACGACGCGGCGAGCGCCTCTTCACCCTGTCCGCGCTGGTCAAACGCAGTCAGAAGAATACGCGCGGTCGGGGCAAGCAAAGGATCGCGATCCATCGCCCGGCCTACCGCAAAACCATCCATTCCCGGCATTGATAGATCAATAACCGCAACATCAAACGGCTGTCCTGCATGTGCCGCAGCTGTGAGGGCGTCGAAGGCGGCCATGCCACTGTCGACACTTTCGGCGCGCATCTGCCATGACTGCATGTACCGGCATAGAATGTCCCGGCTGGTGGTGCTGTCATCCACCACAAGCCCCCGCACCCCATGCAAGGCTTCAGCTGAGGACACGGGCTCGACAGCCACGGGGCCAGGCGCAGGCTCGAAGGCAGCGGTGAACCAAAAGGTGGAGCCTTGACCTTCCAAACTGTCGACGTCGATGGTGCCACCCATGAGCTCGACAAGCCGGCGCGAAATCGCGAGACCTAGACCGGTCCCGCCGTAGCGCCGCGTTGTCGAGCTGTCGGCCTGCATAAACGGCTGGAACAGCTTTTCTCGCGCCGCAGGCGATAAGCCGATCCCGGTATCGCTCACGGTAAAACGCAGTGTAACCCGTGGCTCCGAGGCCGTGTCGAGCAGCGCGCGCACGACAACCTCGCCCTCGCTCGTAAACTTGATCGCATTGCCGATGAGGTTGAGCAACACTTGCCGGAGCCGGCCGGCATCCCCAATGACCGGAGGTATTTGGGGATCCACGTAGGTCATGAGCGCGAGGTGCTTCTCGCTGGCCTTGGCGGACATGATCTCGGCGGCACCCTCGACAACCGCGCGAACGTCAAAATCCACCCGTTCGAGGACCAGCTTGCCGGCCTCAATCTTCGAGAAATCAAGAATATCGTTAATGATTGTGAGCAGCGCCTGTCCGGAATCACGCACGATGCAGGCAAACTCGCGCTGGTCGTCGTCCAGGGGCGTCTCAAGCAGCAGCTCCGTCATGCCGATGATGCCGTTCATCGGCGTGCGAATTTCGTGGCTCATCGTCGCGAGAAAATCCGACTTTAAGCGTGACGCCGCGATGGCTTGATCGCGAGCCTCGGCCAGCGCCTCACTAACACGACGGCGGGCGAGGATATCACGGCGATACAGCACATAGATTAGCGGGAGCAGCGCGAAGTTGAAGATCGTGAGCCCCGAGAGAATGAGCGTTGCCTCGTGCGCATCCGTCTGGGCGGCGTCCAGGCGCCGTTGTAGATGCTGGCGCTGCACCTGCTCCATCTCGCCAATAATCCGCCGGATTTCATCCATCTCCGCGTTACCCTGCCGGGTTGCGACGACCCTTTGAACTGCCTCGAAGCCCTGCTCTCGCCGGATGTTGATCGTGGTTCGCATGTTTTCAAGCTTGCGGACGATCGCGCGCTGAAGCTCGGGTAGCCGCTGGAGCTGCGCTGGCTGGTTTCTAATCAGCTCTGTGAGGCGGAGGATATGGTCGTTGATCTGCAGGATGGCCCGGCTATAGGGCTCTAGAAAGTGCTCATCACCGGTAATAA
Source organism: bacterium (assembly GCA_016781525.1). Lineage (GTDB taxonomy): Bacteria > Chloroflexota > Chloroflexia > Chloroflexales > Kallotenuaceae > LB3-1. The sequence goes on from JADDQE010000027.1 coordinate 41,676, forward strand.
TGTATCCGCGCTGGCCGGTCTCGGCATCCGTCATGGTCGACAACGTTCCCGTAAGCTCCGTCAGCACGGTCTGTGCATGCGTTACCGCCTGGTTGCTTTCGATCAAGTCGACCGTACTGCGATATGAGACAACGCCGATGAGGCTCATGATCAGCAAAGCAAGGCCGAGCCCGACGACGATCTGGTTCTGCGTCGACCATCTCATCGGGTCTGCCTTGACAGTGGGAAAAGTGCGTTCAACTGGAACTCGCTTCCACTATGCGCGTTACCATAGATCACCGAGTACGACACGAAAAAGTATAGCAGAGCACTGCTCCCCAAGCACGCCAAGGCAAAGTTTCGCTGACGTGCGGGAGAATGGCAGAGCACGCTGCAAGTGGCTCAGTGTCCACCAGGTCGTTGAGCCAAGCCGACCCAGTATTTGAAACAGAGTGACAACGGCACCAGGACTACCCTGATTTAGTATCGACGCACTATTACCGGTTGACATCCAACTGCGTTTAATCGATTGGACCGCGCATTATTGGCAAGCATTTTGATAAGGTCGACTTGAGATTGCAATCTAGCTCGATGCCCTGCATGGCACAGCTTTATCAAGTTCACCCCCCATCATAACCAGTACTCTGATTGAAGAGCAGGTTAATGCCGCGGTGGCTGCACTCTGATCGGGTATGCAGTCGATCAGAGATATGTTTAAGCGTGTCCTAAAGGAACTGCGCTGTGTCCCATACCGGAGCGGCGTGTCGGTAAGCGGCCTACGTTATATGAGCCTCGTATGTGGAGGTGTTGCTGGTCGCGGCACCGAGCCAGCGGCTGTAGGGGGTGGACAGTGCACGGCAGCTGCTTCCGGCCCGTCAATCGCTGCACGGAGGACAGTGTCCCGGATACGCACCTATCGTATCGTATGCGCAGGCGTTAAATCCCGACTGTGTCGATACCCTTTGCTCGATGCCGATCATCTATGGGTAGCCCTATCGATGTTATAGAGAGGAATAGCAGCATGGCCCGGCACCAATCTCAGCTTCGTATTAGTTCACTTCCGTGGGTCTCGATCATCGCGAGCTTAGTAACACTTCTGTTGGTGCTCGTTGCATCGACCACTCCAGCCTCCGCCAACGCAACCTTTACAACACAGGTGACCGCGTCTCCCACCTCCGTAGAACAGGGTGGCAGCGTAACAGTCACAGTGGTCTTAAACAATACTACCAGCAAGCGAGTAATAACTAATGTTGTGCTCGATGTAAAGGATCCAAGTGGCGGATTGGTTAATTCAAAAACTTGGACGAAGAGAAACGTCGGCGCAAACAGCACCACAACCCTGTCCAGCAGCTTTATCATTGGATCTAACGCCGCCATCGGGACCTACAGTGCGACTGTCACGACGATGGCGGGGGCAACCGGCCCTACGCCTGTTTTCGACGTCATAACCCGCACGAGCGCTTCCGTGATTTACAACAATCTCGACAACGACGATGTGTCCAAATGGGAGCGGTATGTCGAAGGCCCGACAGGCTTTCGGATCGACGATTTCGCCCAGCGTATCACCGACGAGAGCGCACCATCGGGAGATAAAACGGTTTTCCACATGGGGATCAACAGCAGCTCTTCCTACGCGAACGTTTACCGCTATCAGCGCAAGCCGCTCGCCAACGCAACCGAATACACCTATAAGGTCAGGTTCAAGTGGTCGTCGGGTACGGGGCCAGCTCCACAGGCGTTGGAGTTTCCCTTCTCGATCTACACCGGATCAAAGCGCCTCGAAGCGGCCATGCAGTGGGTGTCCGGCCACGATGGACAAGGTGCGCGCTGGCGGGTTTGGTCAGGCTTCAATGCGGACCATTGGACAGATTTGGACCCCAACGGCAACCCTTGGGGCTTTTACCAGACGCTCGAACCCGACGTGTGGCATACCTTCTCACTGAAGGTAACCATCCTGAAAGACCTGCTGCAAGATGAGATCATCTATCATTCGTTCACTGTAAATGGCGTAACCCGCGACATAAACGCTAAGTATGACGGCTTTGGTGATACTACGACTGCGCAGACGGTGATTGCCTACCAGATCGACAACAATTATTGGGGCAACCGGCAGGACGTGTGGCTTGACGACTTCACGCTGGAAGCGACGAACTAGGAATTTGGGGATAATCAATGTAGAGGCGGCTTGTAGGCCGCCCCTACTGCTATTGTCGCCGGTTTACGCCTCGACCAGCTGATCAAAATACTATTTGGTCACCTGCAGCCAGCGCTCCAAGACGGCCGCCAATTTATCACGGTTGACCGGCTTGCTGATGTAGTCGTCCATCCCCGCCGCGATGCATGCCTCACGGTCGCCCTGCATCGCATTTGCCGTCATGGCAACAATCGGCACGTGCTTGCCGGTTGAAATCTCGTGCGTGCGGATCGCTTTCGTAGCGGCAAATCCGTCCATCTCGGGCATCTGCACGTCCATCAGCACCAGCCCATACTTACCGTCGTCGTCGACGATTGCCTCCACGGCCGCGCGCCCGTTCGGCACTGGGTCGGCTACATAGCCGAGCCGCTCCAGCTGGGCCAACGCTAGCTTCTGGTTGGCCGGATTATCCTCGGCCAACAGGATCAGCCGACCGGCCTCAATTGCTTGCCTACGTTCGGGCCGTGCCTTGGCGTCCGCCGGTGAATGTTCCTTGCGAGCCACTGCGCCCGCCGCCGACCTTGCATTCTTGGCTGCTGCGGCGGCAAGCGCGTCGAACAAGTGTGAGCGCTTGACCGGCTTGACGAGGTACGCTGAGAAGCCGGCCGCCAATGCCTGCTCCCCCTGACCGCGCTCATCAAACGCCGTCAGCAGAATCAGCTCAACGCCCGCAATCGAACGGTCGCGGCGAATTGCGCGCGCCAGGGCAAAGCCGTCCATTTCCGGCATCATGAGGTCCAAGATTGCCACGTCAAAGGGCTGCCCGTCCGCAGCCGCTGCCCGCAGCACATCTAGAGCCTCCTCGGCGCCCGAAACACTGTTCTCCTCCATCCGCCACGAGCGCAAGTAGGCGCTCAATATATCGCGATGGGGCTTGCTGTCGTCGACGACCAGCACGCGCAAGCCTTCGAGATTGGCCGCGACGTCAGCTGGAATGGCGGGAGCCTTGGGCGAGATCTCAAATCTTGCGGTGAACCAGAAGGTGGCACCTTTGCCCGGCTCGCTCTCGACCCCGATCTGCCCGCCCATCAGCTCCACGAGCCGCTTCGAGATTGCCAAACCCAGACCCGTCCCGCCATACTTGCGCGTCGTCGACCCGTCGGCTTGCGTGAAGGGCGCGAACAGCCGGCGCTGTGCCGTCTCGCTCAGGCCGATGCCGGTATCACAGACTTCGAAGCGGAGTTCGACATGCTCGCCTTCCCGTGATTCCAGCGTCGCCCGTACGACCACCTCGCCCTGCTCGGTAAATTTCACGGCATTGCTGATTAAATTAACGAGCACCTGCCGCAGCCGACCGGGATCGCCAAGCAAGACCCGCGGTATCTCGGGCGCGACAAAGGTCATCAGCGGGAGCTGCTTTTCCTGCGCTCGTGCGGCCAGCAGCTCAGTCGAGCCTTCGACGACTGTTGTCAGGGTAAACTCCGCCTTTTCTAGAACGAGCTTTCCAGCCTCAATCTTCGAGAAGTCGAGAATATCGTTGATGATCGTAAGCAGCGAATTGGCCGAGTCGCGCACCATGCCGGCGAACTCGTGCTGCTCCTCGTCGAGCGGCGTGTCGAGCAGCAGCTCAGTCATGCCGATGATCGCGTTCATTGGCGTCCGAATCTCGTGGCTCATCGTCGCCAGAAACTCCGACTTGAGCCGCGACGCTTCCAGGGCCTGGTCGCGCGCCGCAGCCAGATCCTCGTTGGTACGAGCAATCTCGTCCGTATAGGTCCGCAGCTGATGGGTCTTCTCTTCGCGCTCGATCTCGCCGCCGATCCACTGCGCCATCAGCCGCAGGAACTCGCGATCCGCACTACTAAACGTCCGCTCGTGAGGCTCAGGGCTCATAAAGGCGAGCGTACCGTACGTCTGACCTGCGACGATGACCGGGGTACCAAGGTAGGCCTCAAGGTGGAATGCCGCGTAGCACGGATGGCTGCTCCACTGCGAGGCCGAAGCGTGCTCGAAGCTAATCGGCCCGTTACTGCGCAGCGCCTCGCGGCAATAGGTAATCCCCAGCTCGAAGACATTGCCGCCGACGATACTGTTCTGTGGCGACTGAGCCTGGATCACTTCGTAGCGCTCGCCCTCGATATGCGACAAGAGGCCAATATCGAGGCTAAAGCGCTGGCGGCCCATTGTCAACAGGGCCTGTAGCTTTTCCTCGAAGTCACGGTCCTGGGCCGAAATGACTTCATAGAGCATGCGGATCGACGCTTCGCTCTCGCGCAAAGCATCCTCCATCCGCTTGCGCTCGGTCATGTCACGTACAACCGCGATAAAGCGCTGGCGGTCACCGAGATCCATCTGGCTGAGCGTAAGATCGCAAAGGAACGCCGAGCCATCCTTGCGCCGTGCCAACAGCTCACGGCCATGGTCTTGCCCCGGCTCCTGGACGGCTCGCTCATGGTCTACCAGGTAGCGCTGCAGGCGATGATGATCGCTCACCCGCAGGAGTAGCTGCACATGCTGACCGATGATTTCCTCGGCGGAGTAGCCCGACATGCGCTCGGCGGCAGGGTTGAAGGACTCGACGATGCCATTTTGGTCAAAGGTAAAGATGCCATCCGCGACGTTATCCATAATCGCGGCCGCGCGCGCCTCGCTTTCGCGGAAGCTCTGGAGCGCGTGATGCAGCTCGACCGTGTTAATCTCATTCGCAGCCCACGCGGCAAGATCGCGCAGCACTATGTACTGGTCTGCCCGCAGCGTACGTGGGAGACGGTCGATGATGCATAGTGTCCCAACCTTGCTGCCATCGCTGGCAACCAAAGGACAACCCGCGTAGAAGCGTATATAGGGCTCAGCTGTCACGAGCGGATTGTCGGCAAAGCGCGGGTCGAGCGTGGCGTCGGGAATGACCAATATGTCGTCGCCGAGGATCGCGTGGGCACAGAACGACGAGCTACGCGGCGTCTGGGCCAGGTCTAAGCCCTGGCAGGACTTGAACCACTGCCGGTTCTCGTCCACCAGCGAGACCAGCGCAATCGGTACATCAAAGAGGCGCTGCGCAAGACGCGTAATTCGGTCGAACCGATCTTCGGCGGGGGTGTCAAGAATATTGAGACTGCGCAGGGTGGCCAACCGCGTAGGCTCCTGCGTAGGGCGGGGAGCTTCTGGCATCGCTTCGTTCACTTTCCGCAATCGCACATCTGTGCTGCCGGCTACACGAAACGCCGGCCCGGATGGTACAACGACCTTCAATCATTCACACGTACGCTCGCGACAAGCGCCGACAGTACAGTACGGCGCGTTAGGCTCGCAGCTGTAATGCTACCACAACCTAGCCCACCAGAAACAAGTTTCCGACCCGCAAGATCAGAGGTCAACGGCTTGCACCGGCAGCCACCTCTCCAGCACCTCGCGCAGCTTATCGCGATTGACCGGCTTGCTGATGTAATCGTCCATGCCGGCGGCAAGACATGCCTCACGATCACCCTGCATCGCATTGGCAGTCATCGCGACGATGGGCACGTGCCGGCCGGTAGTTACTTCAGCCTCGCGAATCGCCTTTGTAGCGGCGAAACCGTCCATCTCTGGCATCTGCACGTCCATCAAAATCAATGCGTGCTGGGCCGTGCCGGCGGTAACCGCCTCGACGGCCTCACGTCCGTTCATCACCGCGTCGACCACATAGCCGAGCGTGTCCAGCTGCGCCAGCGCCAGCTTCTGGTTGATCGGATTATCTTCCACCAGCAGGAGCAGCCGCCCCGCCTTAATCGCTCCGGCTCGTGATCCCCGTACACGTGGACCGCCTTGGGAACGCGTCGTCTCCGCTCGATCCGCCTCCCGTGACCTGCCGATCACACTCTCGATCGCTTGCAGTAAGTGCGCGCGCTTGACGGGTTTGGTCAGATAGGCGGCAAAGCCTCCTTGCAACGCTTGCTCGCCCAGCCCGCGCTCGTCAAAGGCTGTGAGCAGAACCAGTGGCGCCCGGGCAAGCTGTGCGTTACGGCGAACAGCTCGTGCTACCGCAAACCCGTCCATCTCAGGCATTGCAAGATCCACGATCGCCAGGTCGTAGGGCTGCCCATCGGCGGCCGCAGCTTCCATGACCTCTAAGGCCTCCGCCCCGCTGGACACGCCATCCTCCTGCATGTTCCACGAGCGCAGGTATTTTTGCACGATGTCGCGGCTGGTCTTGCTGTCGTCCACTACCAGCACTCGCGCTCCAGCCAGCTTGGGTACAGGCGGTGCTGTCGTAGCGGGCAGCGCTGAGCACTCCAGCTGGGCGGTAAACCAGAAGGTCGAACCGTGCCCAGGCTCGCTTTCGACACCAATCTGTCCGCCCATCAGGTTCACCAGGCGTTTTGAGATTGCCAAACCCAAACCGGTTCCACCATATTTACGGGTAGTCGAGCCATCGGCTTGAGTGAACGCCGTGAACAAACGGCGCTGAGCCTCTTGCGACAACCCAATCCCGGTGTCACGCACCTCAAAGCGCAGCAGCGCGTGCGTATCGGTCGTCCCCTCTAGCATTGCGTGCACAACGACTTCGCCCTGCTCGGTAAACTTCACGGCGTTGCCGGTCAAATTGACCAGGATCTGCCGCAAGCGACCGGGATCGCCAAGCAGCGGGCTTGGAATACCCGGATCGACATAGGTCATCAGCGAGAGGTTTTTTTCACGCGCTTTGGACGCCAGCAGCTCGGCCGCGCCCTCCACAACGGCGACGGGATCGAGCTCCGCGCGCTCGAGAACGAGCTTGCCGGCTTCGATCTTGGAAAAGTCGAGAATGTCGTTGATGATGGTGAGCAGCGCGTCCGCAGAATCCCGCACAATGCCCACAAACTCGCGCTGTTCCTCGTCGAGCGGCGTATCAAGCAGCAGCTCGGTCATACCGATGATGCCGTTCATCGGCGTGCGGATCTCATGGCTCATCGTCGCCAAAAACTCAGACTTAAGGCGCGATGCTTCCAGGGCCTGGTCACGCGCGACAACGAGATCCTGTTCAATGCGCTTACGATCGGTGATATCGGTGACGAAACCCTCGATGATCCCAATATTTCCATCCACGGTGCCAACGCCACGCCCCTGTTCCCAGACCCACCGTTCTTCACGGCTCCCAGTCCTGATGCGATACGTCAGCTCAAAGGGCCGCTGCTCCTGCAAAGCCTGCTGAACAGTCCTCCACACCCGCTCTCGATCCTCAGGGTGGATCAGCTCGGCGTAGGAGATAGCCTGGCTCTCGATGAGGTGAGTCGGATAATAGCCGGTCAAGGCGAAACAGCCTTCACTGACAAACTCCATCGTCCAGTTTTCATCATTTCGGGCGCGGTATGCCATCCCTGGCAGGTTGCTCAACAGCGTCGCAAGGCTGCGCTGACTTTCCTCAAGCTCCCGCTCGATCCGCTTGCGCTCGGTAATGTCGCGGCCGATCGTGGAGATCCCAATGATCGTACCCGCCGCATCGCTGATTGGCGACTCGGTCAGCGCAACATCAACCAGGACACCATCTTTTCGCAGGCGCACCGTTTCATAATGGTCGATCGGCTCACCGCGCTTAATTCGATCAAGAATGTACGAGACTTGATCCTGGTGCTGTGGCGGAACAAGAACTGCAAACGGTTGGCCGATAATTTCCTCGGGCGTGTACCCGTACAATCGCTCGGCGCCTTTGTTCCAGCTCAGAATGACGCCATCCAGCGTTTTGCTGACGACCGCGTCCTCCGACGACTCCACAATCGACGCGAGGTGAAAAAGATTGCGCTCCGCTCGCTTCCGCTCGCTGATATCGCGCCCAATGATCGAAGCGCCGGTGATTACAGCAAATCGATCAAGCAGCGGGGAGATCGTGAGCGAAACGTCGATGCATGTACCATCTTTCCGGACGCGAACAGTTTCATAATGTTCAATGCGCTCGCCGCGTCGGATGCGGTCGAAAATCTGCCGCACTTCGTCGACATTACCCCCGGGGCTCAGGATCGTATTTGAGCGGCCAACGATTTCATCTGCCGCATATCCGTACACTTGCTCGGCGCCGTGGTTCCAGCTGAGGACAATGCTGTCTAGCGTCTCGCTGTAGATTGCATCATCCGATGACTCCACAATCGAGGCTAATAGTCGCGCTTTTTCCTCGGCTTGAATCCGTTCGGTAATATCCCGCACGGCCGCGATAAAAACCGTTTGCTGCCTCAGCTGCGTACGACTGACGACCAATTCGACGGGAAACGTCGAGCCATCTTTACGCCGACAGTCGAGGGCGCGGCCGACCCCTGACTGCTTGGGTTGGCCGCTGTTTAGGAGCTGGCGGAGGTGCGCGTCGGCGCTACTCCGAGCTGCCTCTGGCAGCAGGATGGTGACCACCTGCCCGACGATCTCGTCTCGCCGATAGCCGAAGTGCGCCTCGGCAGCCGGGTTGAAGCTGCGGATGATCCCCTGGTCGTCAAAGGTAATAATCCCGTCTCCGACACTGTCCATCACGGCACGAATGTGGGCTTCACTTTCATGCTGAATCGCGAGGGCCTCGCTAAGAGTAACCGTACTCATCTCGGTCGACACCCACGCCGTGAGATCGCGCAGCACGGCTACCTGGTTAGCGTTGAGCTGCCGGGGGCGCCGATCGATAATACAAAGGGTACCAAGCTTGCTGCCGTCAGGCCCGCTAATGGGACAGCCGGCGTAGAAGCGAATGAACGGGGCGCCCGTGACAAGCGGGTTGTCGGAAAAGCGCGGGTCCGCGGTCGCATCCGGGATCACCAGTACGTCATCCTCAAGGATGGTATGCGCGCAAAACGAATCACTCCGGTCTGTCTCTGGCACATCCAGGCCCTGGCAGGATTTAAACCATTGACGATTGGCGTCGACGAGTGAGATCAATGCAATCGGCAGCTCGAATAAACGCTGGGCCAGGCGGGTGATCCGGTCAAAGCGCTCTTCCGCAGGCGTATCGAGAATATTTAAACTACGTAATGCCGCGAGGCGTTTGGCTTCGTCGGCTGGGCGAGCAGCTTCAGGCATACCTTTGCTCCAGTAGAGCGTGTGACTCAACCATCATTTTCGTCGTTGCATGCGATAGCAAGAATGTGCCCATCTCGTTCCCCGATCACAAAATAATGCGGCTGGAAGCCGCGCCGTTTTAACGGCAGCGGAGGAAAGCCGCCCTTTCCCACAGGTTGTGACCGTACCTGACACAACAGGCGGATATCCTGGTGGTGCGTTAGGCACTCGTGAGGTACGCACGAGCTAACCGTTTCGCACCTTTTCAACGTACAGTTCCCGGTTGCGGCAAGTACGATCCGTTGCCGCGTAAAACTGTGACGGGCCGTACTAGTTCGGCCACTGTCAGCAGGCCGATGGTCCTCCGTCGTGATACGTCTGTGGTGTCAATGAGTCGAAGCTGGCGTTTCTCCGTCAGGCTCGTGCTTCAACGAGTGCTACGAAACTTGGAAGGACAAGCTACCGGTCTTCAGACCGTGTAGTAGCTGACTGATTGGAGCCTCCCGGCGTAACTTGTACCGCTTCAAAGGCCACCGCAGACTCCGAGCTAGTCAGGCCGATATGCCCTTGCCTGGACTGCAGCGGCAGATTTTCCGCGATTGGGGTACCATCCAGCACGAGGCTGTAGGTATCGGCGCCGACCCGCACCTCCAGCGTGTGTGGCGCTGTCTCTGGCGCTGCAATGTCCACGCTGCCCTGCCCGGTAAAGTCGCCGTTCTGGTCGTAATACCCCCAGAAGACTGCTTTGCCGTCTTCACTAAAGCGCACCATGTGCGCGCCATTCTTGCTGTCGACCTCCGGCATGTTGAAGAGCACCCCGCCGCCCGTTCCTTCAAGGTGACGCAGGGTGGTGCTCAGGGTGTAGTCGGAGAAGGTACCCTGATAGCCGATGCCATGGTCGAAGCCTTCACGTTGCGATTGAACCAATTCGCCGTTTGTGAACGCCCACTGCCCGCTGATCGGAAGCCATCCGCCGGCAGCCAGATCAGCGCTCGGTGCCAAGGCACTCAGCAGATCGCCCGCAGCTAGGGCCGTCACGGCAGCGGCACCAGCGCTAGGTTGGGCAGAGGCAGC
>JADDQE010000153.1 GCA_016781525.1 bacterium
CGTATAGCGATCTTTTTGCCAAGGCCGATCAGCTTGTGTTGGGTGGTCCTCCCGAGTTCCTTGGGCGCGAGGACACGCAAGGCCTCCAGAAGGCGTATGGAGGCTTCGAGTTCAAGGACGTCAAGCAGCTCGATCCCGGCCTACGGTACCAAGCTTTGCTTGATGGCCAGATCGACGTGGTCGTCGCATTTAGCACCGATGGTCAAATCGGCGGCTATGATCTGGCAGCGCTTGAGGACGACAAGGGCTACTATCCGGTCTACCAAGCAGCCCCCGTTGTCCGCCAAGATACGCTGACGGCGAATCCCAAAATCGCGGACGTGCTCAATCAGCTCGCGCCTAAGCTCGACGAGACAACCGTGGCCAAGCTCAACTGGATGGTCGACGGCCCGGAAAAAATGGAGCCGGCCGCGGTTGCCAAGCAGTTTCTACGCGACCAGGGATTGGTCAAGTAGTCGGTTTGACCAGCGCAGGGGAGAGGAGCATCCGCTGCACTGATATTGGATGAGAGCAAGCATGTCGGACGGCCCGGCCATCGTCGTCGAAAACCTTATAAAGCAATTCCCGGGTGCTGCGCGGCCGGTCGTCGACGGCTGCTCATTCTCAGTCGCGCCAGGCGAACTTGTCGTGCTGCTCGGCCCGTCAGGCTGTGGCAAGACAACCTTGCTCAAAATGGTCAACCGGCTGTATGAGCCGACCGCAGGTCGCATCATAGTCAACGGCGTAGACGCGGGTCAGGTGCCGGTCGCTGCTCTGCGCCGACAGATCGGATATGTGATCCAGCAAACAGGGCTTTTTCCGCACATGCGGATCGAAGACAACATCGCCGTGGTTCCGCGGCTGCTGCGCTGGCCGCGGGCTCGCATCAACGACCGGATTGATGAGCTACTGGCCCTGATCGGGCTTCCTCACGATTACCGCAAGCGCTATCCACGGCAGCTTTCGGGTGGTGAACAGCAGAGGGTTGGTATTGCAAGGGCGCTGGCCGCAGACCCGCCAGTTATGTTGATGGATGAGCCCTTTGGTGCGCTCGACGCAATCACCCGCACAAGACTGCAGGATGAGCTGCTGTCCCTTCAGAGCAAGGTGCATAAAACGATCTTATTTGTGACCCACGATGTCGATGAGGCGTTGCGCTTAGCTGACAAGGTCATCGTGATGCGTGCGGGCAAGCTGGTCCAGTTTGACCGACCGCTGAAATTGCTAACGCGCCCGGCCGACGAATTTGTAACGAAGCTGCTTTCCACAGGCGATCCTTTGCGACGGCTCAGCTTGATCGAGGTGGGATCAATCGCGGCGCAGCTCGCCCATAGCTCGCGCGGCAGTGGGACAGCGCCCTGCCTCAAAACAACTACCGATTTGCGCACCGCTCTGTCCCTGCTTTTAGAGGGTGGTGAGGAGCAGTTGCCGGTAGTCGACGAGGGGGGCCAGATCATTGGCACGCTATCGTTTGACACTCTGCGAGTGGCGATGCAGCAGCTAGAGCAGCCAGTAGTCGACTCGCACGAGCAGGGCAGGTGACGCCGACGATGGAACCGATCATCAGCAGCCTCAAACTGAAGTATCTTGTTACCCACTTTGGTGATGTGTTGCTGCGTTTCCGCGAGCATCTGGTGATGACGCTCGTGGCGCTGCTGATTGCGCTGCTGGTTGCGTTTCCTATCGGTATCCTGGTCAGCCGTTATCGCCGCCTCGAAGGGCCGATCATCAGCGCCCTTAACCTACTGTACACCATCCCTAGCCTAGCGCTGCTTGTATTGTTCATAACAATCCCATTTATTGGGCTCGGCACGGACAACGCGGTGGTCGTACTTGTTATTTATGCACAGATTATCTTGGTCCGGAATATCGTGGTCGGGCTCAAAGGAGTTGACCCTGACGTCCTCGAGGCAGCACGGGGCATGGGCATGGGCAGCGCACAGCGCTTGCTGCAAATTGAGCTACCACTGGCACTGCCGGTGATTATTGCCGGCATTCGGATTGCCGCCGTAACCATTATCGGAATTGGAATAGTGGCAGCATTAGTTAACGCCGGCGGGCTGGGCCGGCTGCTCTTCGATGGAGTCTCGCGCAACTACCCCGATATGATCGTCGCCGGCGCGCTGGGCGCAACCGCACTAGCTGGCCTAACAAATGTTGCGTTGCGACTTGTGGAGCGTCGTGTTGCGCTCTCGGTGTCGGGACAAGACTAACAGCGAGGTGGCCGGCACTGAGCTAGGCCGCGCATAGGCACGGCGTAGTCTTGATACAGCAGCTCATCACGTACTGCTCGTCGATACCAACGAATATCGACGGGCCAACACTGAGGCAACACGTGGCTGGGCAGATGGCATCAGCATTGGATCGATTCAGAGAAATCTGCTAGCATTTTAAGTGCCGATTAGCTCTAACAGCGTGTAGTCCTCGTTGGAGCAGTCACGCCAAAGCGCCAACGCATTGCAGGTAAGAGCCACGGGTTCGTCCTGCTGCCATAGAACGCGTGTTAGCTAACCCCTATCATGTACTAGCACCTGGGGCGGGAAAGCTAGGCGATGGCCGGTAATGAGGAGGTACAAGCCATGTCCACCAGGGCCCCGCACCCGATGGACGATGAGCTCCAAAGGTTCCTTGCCGCCATCGTCGACTCGATGGATGAAATCGTCGTTGTCACCGACGCCAGGCTCGAGCCGCTTGGACCCCAGATCGTCTTTGTCAACCAGCGATTTACCGAAGTTACGGGTTATGCGGCGGATCAGGTTATCGGGCAGTCACTCAGCATCTTACACGGGCCCGAGGCCGACCGCGCCGTCCTCGACCATCTACGACACGATCGTGAGATGGACCGCAATTCCCGGTTCGAAATCGTGAGCTATCGCAAGGACGGCTCGACGTACTTGTCCGAGTGCCGCATCTCGCCGCTGCGCAACGCGGCGGGAGAAATTACGCACTGGCTCTCCTTACAGCGTGACATTACTGCGGAGCGCGAGGCAGCGCTGCGAACCAGCGAGACCCGCTTCCGCGCTGTCTGGGAATCTTCACCCGATACAATGGTCATATCCGACCCCGACGGGACCATCCTTGCTGTTAACCCAGCCTACGAGCACCTTTACGGCATTCCGGCGGATGCTGCCGTGGGTCAGCCATTTACCATTATTTATGCACCGGAACACCGAACAGCCGCGCTAGGGCGGTATCGTGAGGTGTTTCAGGCGCCCACTCCGCCAACGATCATCGAAGTACGGCTCCAGTATCCAGATGGCAGCGAACGCTTTGTTGAGTCGCATACGGGCTTTGTTACCGAAGGGGAGCGCCGCGTTGCGATGCTCTCGATCGTCCACGATATCACCGCGCGTAAGCGGATGGAAGCCGATTTACGCAGCAATGCCCTTTTGCTTGAGCGGATTACCCAAGCCAGCCCGGACCTGATCTTCATCTATGACATGGAACAGCGGCGTACTGTATATTTAAGTCAGCAGGTCACGTCGCTGCTAGGGTACACCGCCGAGCAAGTTCAGAACTTTGATGCCACACGTGTGCCGGAATTAATTCACCCTGAGGATCGACCTGCAGTTCGGGAGGAATTAGCCACAATACATGATGCTCCGGATGGGACCATCTTCGGGCTGCAGTTTCGTGTACGAGCGGCGGAGGGGAGCTGGCGTTGGTTCCATTGCCGCGCCGTCGTGCTCGATCGAGCACAAGATGGCAGAACGCCGCAGCTTCTAGGCATTGCCCGAGATATTACCGCGCTTAGGCAGCAGCAAGCGGAACATCGTGCCTTCGAGCGCAAGCTCGTGGAAGCCCAAAAGCTCGAAAGCCTCCGCATGATGGCCGGCGGGATTGCCCATGACTTTAACAACCTGCTCGCGCCCATCCTGGGTTTCGCGGGACTTGTGCGCATGGACCTAGCGCCGGAGTCCCCAACGCAGGCCGACCTAGGCGAGATTGAGGTAGCGGCCCAGCGCGCGGCCGATCTAACGCAACAAATGCTGGCATACGTTGGCAAAGGGCCGTTTGCAACCAAAGTGCTAAGCGTAAACTCGCTTGTCACCGAAATGCAGCAGCTCATCCACAGCGCCATCCCTCGGCAGATCGAGCTCGTTACCGACCTAGCCACGGAAATGACGATGGTAGAGGCAGACCCAGCCGGGCTGCGGCAGGTCATCCTTAACCTCGTCACCAATGCCGCCGAAGCAATCGCGCCAGCCTTGGGACAGATTGAGCTACGGACCCGAGTGCAATGGCTTGACCAGGCGCAGCTTGCCACGAGTTACCTCGGGTCGGACCTGCCCGAGGGCCGTTACGTCATAATTGATGTCGTGGATACCGGCCCTGGTATAGACGACGAGACTTGCCAAAGAATCTTTGACCCGTTCTTTACGACGAAATTCACAGGGCGAGGTCTCGGCTTGGCGGTAGTCCTCGGGATTGCGCGGCAGCACCGCGCCGCCGTACGCGTCACCAGCCAAGTCGGCGACGGATCGACATTCAGCGTGATGCTGCCCGCGGTGACGGAACCGGTCACTGTCGTCCAGCCGCACTCACCGCTGCCCGCCAACCTCCAAAGCTGGCGGGAGGCGGGAACAGTGCTGGTAGTCGACGATGATTCTGTCGTGCAGAGCTTACTCATGCGCGTACTGGGACGCATCGGCTTCACGGTCGTCACCGCGGGAGATGGCGAGAGAGCGGTTGAGATCGTTGGAAGGAATGTCCGGCATCTACGCTGCGTGCTCCTTAATCTGAGCCTGCCGGGCATTACAGCACCCGACGCATTCCGGGCAATCCGTAGTCTACAGCCTGATCTACCAGTAATCGTTCTGAGTGGATACGAAGCGGATGAAGTTATGATGCAGTTCGCGGGATACAATGTTGCCGGCTTTCTTCACAAGCCGTTCACCATCGACGAGCTGCGCGCGATGCTTTGGCGTGTCCTACACTAGCTCCACCAAGCCCCATGGTAGGGCAGGTTGTCGCTTGACCCTCGAGCGGTTTTATGGAGCGGTTATACGGCGGGGTGGCAGCACTCCCCACGCTGTCACCCCGCGGTACGGGGCATCCCGATCATGACGATGCCTACGCACATATCGCCAGCTTAACTCCGCCCCCTCACGGCTGGATTGGACGCCACCCCCAGCCAAGATAGAGCCCTGCACCGACGAGCAGCAACGGCAGCCAAATCAGTGCAGCGGCAAACATGGCCGGCAGCTGCGTGATGGCTACGATACAGCCGACACCAAAGAGAATCACGGCGGGGATAGCGGCCCATGGGCTACGTACTTGGAATAATGTACCTCCAACAGTGTGAATCATTAAGAAGCCGAGCGCTAGGCCCCAGACAACAGGTACGCCGTCCATGACGGCCTCAAACGTGACCCCGACGCTCAGCCCGGCGAGGATAAAGCCCGGAATACTGAGCTTGTA
>JADDQE010000227.1 GCA_016781525.1 bacterium
TTTATCGAGCTGTTTGATCGGGCGCTCAAGAAGAAGCTGCGCATTGACCTCGAGTTCGACAGTGGTGCCGCCATCAACATTCACCACAACTATGCAAATCGCGAGGTAGCGTACGGCGAAGAGGTGTGGGTGCATCGCAAAGGGGCAACCTTCGCGGGCAAAGGCGTGCTGGGCATTATCCCCGGATCAATGGCAACCGGCTCATATATCGTTCGTGGCCGCGGCAATCCCGAGTCGTTTCAATCCTGTTCGCACGGCGCTGGCCGTGTGATGAGCCGCGGCCAAGCCGAGAAGACAATTACCTTAGAAGCCTTTGCACACAAGATGAAAGGCATCGTCGCCGAGACTAGCCGTGAGTATCTCGACGAAGCACCCCAAGCCTACAAGGATTTAGACACCGTCATCCACAATCAGGCCGACCTCGTGGAGCCGGTACGGCGGCTGTGGCCGATCATGAATGTTAAGGGAGCATCACGGGTGAAGAAAGACCGGAGCCGTGACCGGAACGATCCCGTGCAGCGGCGCAAAGCAGAGCAGCGGAAGGGCAGAGGTCGGTAGCAGGCCCACGGAGACGAGAGCATTCTGGGATTGTGCCCCCGACTCTGCTGACCCACTTAGCCTAGCCCTCGTGCTTGAAGGACTTCCACCGGAGCTGCTGCTTCTCGCTGGACGCCCATGGCTGATTGTTGCGCGGTGGTCGGAGCGCGCGGTCGACTCCAATTCGCCAGTAGGCGCATACCGAACGCGGCCGCAGGCTGCTCGATCCAGCGGTACGTTGCGCTCGACAGCAGGTACAGCGCTGCGAACCAGAGCAGTAGTGTCGACCACAGATTGCTTGTCGGGGGTAGCAGCGTAATAACGATCGGGTGCATCAGGAGTACCGAGTAAGCGATTCGTCCCGGATCTACCAGCGGCGCAGGAATCTCTGGCAGCCGCACCAAGGCTGCACCACAAAACAACCCATACGCGACCAGGTGCGAGGTCAGCATTGAGAGCGGCATCCACACACCGTCCCGCGTGGTTGTCGACCCAATGGCAATGATGGCCAGCATTGCGACTGCAAGTGACAGAAGACGGCCCAAGGTAGCGCCACTGATCTCGCGACGACGCGCACGATAAACCGCAGTCCCAACGAAAATGCTGGCGAGATAGCTGATGCTGCCGCGCGGCAGCTCGACGCCCAATGCATGCGCGAAAACTGACTCGCCAAGCATTGCCGCGAATGACAAGCCGACGGCGATTGGGACCGTGCGCCGGTGCAAGCCGAGCAGGAAGAGTGCGGACAGCAAGGCGTAATACAACAGCTGGACCGCGAAGCTCCACGAGACAATGACAATATGTTCGTAGCCAAAGAGCGGCTGGAGCATAGTCAGATTGGCGACTATCGTTCCAACCGGCCGCAGCATGAACTTGTCGACCACGGACTGGTCCGCCCCTGGAATGCCGCTGCCCACGAGCTGGAATACTAGGGAAAGGGCAATCACAAACCAGTAAAGCGGGTAAAGGCGCAGCACACGGCTAATCCAAAACTCGCGCACCGATCCGCGACGCTCAAGCGAGGCGGGGATGATAAAACCGCTGCAAAGAAAGAAAACCATAACGCCCGCCTTGCCCAGGTCGAACCAATGGCTCTCAAACCATGCATACGCTGGCGACAACCCAGCCCCAGCATGTGACACAAAGATTGCGATAGCGGCAAGTCCACGCAGGGCGTCGATCGGCTGGGAACGCTCGGATGTTTCAGCTCGAGCGCGGGACGTATCGGGCCGCTCAAACATTGAGAGGCGGCTGGCGAAAGGCGTTGAACCGAGCATGCGCTGGCCTTTAGAGAAGGACGAAGCCTTGAATGCGGCACTGGGATGACCGTGGACGACTGCAGCGCAGCTACCTCCGAGTACGGCCTAAATCACCCCGCGTTAGGTGTTCAACAAGGTAAACGCGGAATCCCGTCAAACGTTACGCGCCTCGGTACAGCCATTAAGCTCTACGCGCGTTGCTGCACTGAAACTTAGATTCTGTACAATGAAGCAATGAAGACAACGCTTTACCTCATGCTCATAGCGCTGCTCGTTATTACGGGATGCGCCCAAGAGTCACAGCAAGCGGCATCGGCAGCTCCGGCAGCTCCGATTGCCCAAGCGAGTAGCCTCGCTAGCAGTATGCAGGCGGCTCCCAGCGCCAGCTCCACGATTGAGGCCACCACACAACCCACTATGACGGCCACGGCGACGCCGACCAGCAGCCCGTCCGCGACCGCAGCTCCACCGACACCAAGCATGACACCGGCTCCACCAACGCCCACGGTCGACCCCTTCGCGCAGTACAGTCCATTAACAATCGAGGGGCTGCGCGCGCGTGACTATGGCGAGGGCATGATTGAGATCGTCCGAACCATGGAAGAGCTGCCCACGTTCACACGCTATCTCTTCGCGTATCGTGGCGATGGCCTCCGGCTAACCGGCATGCTCAACCGGCCAAAGGGTTCGGGGCCATTTCCTGTAGTGATCCTGGTTCACGGCTATTATCCGCTGGATGTCTACAAGACGGGCAGTGGGACCAAGCTGGCTGCCGATTACCTGGCCAGTCGCGGTTTTCTCACGCTCTCTCCCGATCTCCGCTCGCACGCCGAGTCGGATGACGCCCCCAACCTGTTTCGTGCCGGCCATGTGATCGACGTCCTCAACCTGATTCCGCTTACTCAGCGGCTGCCAGAGGCGCGTCCCGGCAAAGTTGGTCTCTGGGGTCATAGCAACGGGGGCGCGATTGCCGCAAAGGTGATGGTCGTCAGCGACCAAGTCGGCGCTACGCTGATTTACGCACCAGCCTCACTCACGATCGCCGAGGACTATCAGTTTCGGGTCGAGCGAGCGGCAGCGCGCGGCGCACAGATCGACCCTGTCGAGTGGCCGGTGAAACCTGACGAGGGCGCCGAACTGTACCAGCGCCTATCGCCGCTGCCCTATCTCGAATATGCCAACATGCCGATCCAAATTCACTGGGGCGCCGGCGACGAGGTCGTTCCCCGCAAGTGGCCTGAAGACTTGTACAAAGGGCTCATAGCAGAAGGCAAGCAGGTCGAGTGGTTTGAGTATCCAGAGCAGCCACACTCACTCACGGGACAGGCCAACCAGCGTTATTTGCAGCGTATGGTAGAGTTCTTCGGGCAACATCTCCGATAGTGTAGGCAGGGGTGTGGGCAGGGCCACCTCGGCCGGGCCGTTCGATGTTGTACGATCGCAAGTAGCTAAAGGACAGATCATGACGCAGCCGCTGCTGTATGAGCACTCCGATCTTTTGCGACATTTGCTGGATTCAGCGGAACAGCAACACGTGTACATCATCGCCCGGCTGCAGCGCGTTGAAAGCCGCGGCATCACGGTAGCAAATGGCAAGACCGAGGGCGTAGCCACGACATTGAGCCAAGGTATTGGCATGCACGTCTTCGACAAAGCTGGGCACACCGCGTTCGCAGCAACGGACCAGCTCACAAAACAAAACGTCGAAGGAGCGTTACGAGCGGCCATTGCCGGGCTGCGGGCGGCTGCAAGCGCACAGCTTGAGCGCAACCAGGCCATCTTCGACGCACCGCCCATTACCACGGTTGAGGTACCAGCCACGCCCTACAGCTTTGACGCCCTGCCGCTGAATGAGCTGCAGGAGCGTGTCGAAGCGATCAACCGCGAAGTCATGGCTTTCGCTGCGTCGGCTGACCGCCCGTTGAAAGTCCGTACGCCTTTCCACATCGATCGGGAAGAATGGCGGATCGTTCGATCGGATGGAACCGATGTGAGCTTTATGCTGCCGCATGGCTACTGCTATAACGCCGTGACCGCACAGCAGGACGGCAAGACTCATACAGGGAGCTCAGCGCTGTCGCGTACCGGCTACGAGGTGCTGCTCGACGAGCGTGAGCTCCTCCTGCAGCGCGCGCAGAAGGCAGCGGATACGGCCCAAGCGCTGCTGCAGGCCCCGCGCTATCCCGCCGGCAACTACCCGATCGTCATGGACTACGCAATGGCCAAAGGTTTGGCCCACGAGGCGTTCGGGCACGCCGCGGAGACCGATGGCCTCCGTAGCTCAATCCTTGGAAGTGACGGTAAGTTCCGCGTCGGGGAGCGTCTGGCTGCGCCGATTGTTACAATTGTCGACGAGCCTTTCGCAGGCGATCATGCCTACCAGCCCTACTCAGCCAATGGGCTCCCGCGCACTGCCGCCACGATTATGCGAGGTGGTGTGTTGCAGGATGCCTTGGCCGACCTCTTCTCTGCTAAAACTGCAGGGACACGCGTCATCGATGCGGCTCGGGCGCAAAGTTACGGCTCGGTACCGGTACCACGGATGACCAACATCCGGATTGAGCTACCAGAGGCATATCCGATGTCGGGACGCTTCGAAGATCAGACGCCGGAAACGCTGCGCGCCGCTCTACGCAATGCAGGCCTCCTTCAGCCGGGCAGGCCCGTGGTCTATCTAGCGGGCTATAAGGGTGGACAGGTCAGTCCCGCACAGGGCGACTTTGTCTTCAACTGTGGGGCGCTTTGGGAGCTGAGCGTCGAGGGCGTTAAGCTTTACCAGCCGGCAATCTTCAGCGGCCAGACCCGCGCAGCATTGCAGGCAATTGCGGCCGGCTTTGGGCCCCTGCAGCTCGATGCGATGGGCTTCTGTGGCAAAGCGGGTCAATCCGTACCGTCGTCGGGTGGATCACACTTCTTTCTGTACCTGGAGCCGAGTCCTGCCGTGCTCGTGGGTGGAGCGTGAGCGCCGTAGCACACTCTGATGTTGCTTCGACCGCCACGCAGCCAAGCGTGAGCTAGTGTCGGCAGGGGCACATTGCAGCCTCAGTCGGTCGTCGCTGGTTGATGCTGCAGCTGCCCCGGCTCGCCCCTTAACCGGGTACAGTTCCACAGACGAGGCGTTACTTCAGGTGCGCTGCACATTGCGGCGTCGCTTATAGGAGGCATAGCCCTTGAGCTATATCGATGATCTCCAGGCGGTGTTCGAGTCGCGCGCAGACATCACCGACTATCGCATCAATCTCGCCGAACGCCGCTCGCTTGGCATTGGCATCCGCGATAACGACGTCGGCAGTGTGTATAGCCCGTTCTCGTTTGGCCAGAGCACGGGGGGCGGCTTTATGGTCCAATGGCAGGACGGGCTGCTCAGCCGCGGCAATCTTGACGGCAATAGTCTCGCCATCCTTGATCAAGTGCTCGCTAACGCACGTCAAGCCGCGTACGAAGATCCCGACGCGGCCCAATTCCTTGGGCCGCAGACAGTCCACGAAGTGCCACTGCACTCGGCTGATGTGCCGCCGCTCTTCGACGAACGCACGGGCTACTTGCTGGAGGTGGTTGGCGTGCTGCAAGATCTAGCCGAAGCGTATTCGGCCAAAACACTCAATGGCGGGGTGGGCGCTGGAACAGGAACCTCTTGGCTGCGCACCTCACGCGGGCTGGACCTCAGCACAACAAGCAGCAGCTTCTCGTTCTCGGGATCGTTCGACGGGATCATCGGCGAGGGCCGGAGCCAGCGTACAGTCGCGCCGGTCGACGAGATCCGCGCGCAGGTAGAGCTGGCGGCGCAGTATCTCCAGCAGCTGCGCCAGCCGGTGGACGGCGGGCCCGCCGGCACACGGACGGTGGTCCTGCATCCCGACGTCGCGTACAGCCTGTTTAGCTACTATGTGTGGGGTAATCTGGGCGGCTCCGCGATCTACCACGGACAGTCGGCGTTCACCATCGACGACTTCGGCACTGCGCGGCAGGTCTTCCGCGACGATCTTACAGTTACCGTCGATCCCTGGGTTCCACTTGGTCCCGGCTCGTTTATGTACACCAGTGAAGGACTACCGAGCGCGCCGACAACCTATAGCGAGGGCGGCAGGTTGATCCAACCAATCGTCGATCTCAAGTATGCCCGACGGCTCGGCCTCCCGGCCACCACACCGCCAGGCAGCGCGGAGAGCGTCCAAATCCGCGCAGGAAAGGAGCATCCGTGGAGCGAGATCCAGCCCCAGCTAAGCGATGCAATTGTCGTACTCAGTGTCCTCGGCCTGCATACACAGGACCGCACAAGCGGCAGCTACTCACTATCAACATCTCAGGCCCTGCTCATTCAGGAAGGCACGATCAAGGGGCGGGTCAAAGTGACCCTTACCGGCAACTTTTTCGATCAGCTGCGTGACACCTCGCTTCAGCTCGTACACTTTCCCGGGCAGTCTAGCCCAGGCTTTGTGTTACCTATCGATGTCGCCGTCGAGCGGACTGTCGACGGGTGATCGGTCCGTCTCGAGCTAGTGCCGCGGCGGCCGAAAGTTGACAGCTTACGAATGCCTCGCCTAGAATATGCGCATATCGTCGGATAGTGAAATCGTCATTGGATGTTGCAGCTACAAAGCTTTACAGTCGGGCCATTCGCCGAGAATCCATACCTCATCGCCTGTGGCAGCACCGGGCAGGCGCTGCTGATTGATCCAGGCGACGAGGCGGAGATGCTGTGGCGCGAAGTTAGGGACGCCGGGCTGACGTTAAGTGCGATCGTCTTGACCCATGCTCATCTCGACCATGTTGGTGCAGTCGAAGCGATCCGGCAGCAGACTAGCGTGCCGGTATATCTGCATCCGGACGACGACCCGCTCTTGGCGCAGGTTGTCGAGCAAGGTCGGATGTTCGGCTTGCGCTGCGACCCGGTCGCACCGGCCGACCGCCCCCTTGCGCATGGACAGCAGCTGCGCTGCGGTGAGCTGGAGCTGCAAGTTTTACATACCCCTGGTCACTCCCCCGGCAGTGTTTGTCTGTACCTTCCGGCGGAAGCTGTCCTGATCGCCGGCGACACGCTTTTTCATCGTGGTGTCGGCCGGACCGATCTACCGGGCGGTGATGCCCGCACCCTTATACGCTCGATCAGCGAACAGCTGTGGCCGCTGCCCGACCAGGTACAGGTCTATCCGGGGCATGGGCCCACCACGACGATCGGCGAGGAGCGCCGCCTGAACCCGTTTGTTGGCGCGCAGGCACGCTGGGCTCGCTAAATACGACGATGCTTACGCCGCGGTAGCGCAAGGCCAGCTTTGGATACCGCGAAAGGAATAGTACGTGAAGTTAACGCTTACATCCGGATCCGTTAGCGAGCAGCGCACGCCGCTGTTGATCCTAGGATTATACGCCGACGAAACGCTACCTGATGGCCTAGCCGAGGTTGTCGAGGGCGAGGATTTCAAGGGTAAATTCAAGCAAACCCTATTGTTGCCATTCGTGCCCGCTCATGCGACGGCGGTCGCGGGCGACGCACCAAACCAGATGGCCGGCAGCCGAAGCCAGCCCTTCGCCGCACGTCGTATCCTGCTGCTGGGCTTGGGCAAGCGAGAGGAGCTGACGGCTGAGCAGCTCCGGCGGGCCTATGCCTTCGCGCTGCTTCGGGCCAAAGCGATTAACGTTACATCGGCCGCCGTAGCACTGCCCGACCACGGCACACTGGACCGCAATACAATCCTCCGAGCGGTTGCCGACGGACTGTTGCTGGCGAATTACCGCTTCGACCGGTTCAAGGGCACTGCGAGCAAAAAGTCTAACGACCAGCCAGCCGAAATCACCGAAGTAGTGCTGCTCGGCGAAGCCGACTCCAGCGTACTGGAGCTGGCCGAAGCGGCGGCACGCGGCGTTCTGCTTGCCCGTGACCTTGGCAACGAGCCGCCGGCCACCTGTACGCCGACCCGTCTCGCGGAAGTTGCCGCCGAGATTGCGGCCCGGGGAGGGATGGAGCTGACGGTGCTTGACCGCGAGCAGATGCGTGAGCTCGGCATGGGGGGGATGTTGGGGGTGAGCCAAGCGGCGCACGAGCCACCAAAGTTTATCGTCCTTGAGTATGGACGCAAGGGTGCGGGTAAGACGCTTGCACTCGTCGGCAAGGGCATTACCTTCGACTCCGGCGGCATTTCGCTTAAGCCGGGCGAGAAGATGGATCTAATGAAGATGGATATGATGGGCGCCGCGGCGGTGCTGGGTGCGATGAGCGCCGTCGCCGATCTCAAGCCTCAGAATATCCATGTGGTTGCCATTGTCTGCGCTACTGAAAACTTGCCCGGAGGTAAGGCGTTCAAGCCGGGCGATATCCTACGCGCGATGAACGGCGTGACGATGGAAATTCTCAACACCGACGCCGAGGGCCGGCTGGTGCTCGCCGACGGCTTATCGTACGTCCAGCGCTACGAGCCCGACGCGATTATCGACCTCGCGACCCTCACCGGCGCGGTGCAAATCGCCCTTGGCACACATATCAGCGGCCTCATCACCAACAACGCCGAGCTGGCACAGCGTGTCAAAGAGTCCGGCGAAACGACAGGTGAGCTCGTCTGGGAGTTGCCGCTGCTCCCTGAGTACCGGAATGCCGTGAAGAGCACCATCGCTGATATCAAAAACACGGCTGGCCGGGCGGCAGGTACGATTACGGCCGGCGCATTCCTTGAGAACTTTGTCGACGAGCGGCCGTGGGTCCACCTCGATATCGCGGGCGTCTCATGGGTTGAGGTGCCGCCCAAGCAGGAAGATCAAGCGAAGCCCTATAACAGCGTGGGCGCGGTTGGTTTTGGCGTGCGGCTGCTAACGGACTTGATCCAGCGTTACGCCGCCGAGTAATGGCAGACGTGCGGGGCCGCAGGATACACGCCTGCGGCCTCATATTTGACGTCGGTCATGAAGTCGGGTATTATGCACAGCAGTTCGGCCCCATCGTCTAGCGGCCTAGGACGACACCCTTTCAAGGTGTAGATCGCGGGTTCGAATCCCGCTGGGGTCACCAAGCATCATATCCAGTTGCAGGCTCTTCTGCAATACCCTTGTGCAGGGCACGTAGACGGCTCAGATGGCGTTGGAAGCCAAGCTGAGCCGTCTTGATTTTACGTTAGTTCTCCCCGCTGAAGGTTTTTATGGCAACAACAATCGAACCGCGGGCGGTCGCCGCGGACCTCCTCGGCCATCGGCAGTACAAGCTGCTGATCGGCAACCAATTTCGCGCAGCCGAGAGCGGTGCAACCTTCGCAGTCAGCAATCCCGCGACGGGCGAGCTCTTAAGCGATGTTCCCGACGCCGGCGCGCGTGAAACCCAAGCTGCGGTCGACGCCGCGGTGCAGGCGCTGCCAGCATGGTCGGGGACACCCGCGCCACAGCGGGCAGCGCTGCTCCGTAAGCTTGCCCGACTCATGCTCGAACGCCAGGAACGGCTGGCGACGATTATGACCCTAGAGCAGGGCAAGCCCTTAACCGAATCGCGCGGCGAAATTGCTTACGCGGCCAGCTTTTTGACGTGGTTTGCCGGCGAGGCCGAGCGCATCTATGGTTCAACAGTCCCGTCGGCGGTGCCGAACAAACGGATTTTGGTGCTGCGGCAGCCGGTTGGCGTTGTGGCGCTGATTACGCCATGGAACTTCCCGGCCGCGATGTTAACGCGCAAGCTCGCGCCGGCCTTGGCGGCGGGCTGCACTGCGATTTGCAAGCCGGCCGAGCAAACGCCGCTCACGGCCTTGGAGCTCGCAGAGCTGGTTATCGAGGCGGGGATACCGCCCGGCGTGGTCAACATCGTGACGTGCGCGGATCCAGTGCCGTTTTCCGACACGATCTTTGCCGACGATCGGGTGCGCAAGGTGTCGTTCACAGGCTCGACCGACGTGGGCAAGCTGTTAATTCGCAGCTCCGCGACGACGGTCAAGCGATTGTCGCTGGAGCTGGGCGGCAACGCGCCATTCATCGTCTTTGACGATGCCGATCTCGAGGCAGCTGTGAGCGGCGCGATTGCATCGAAGTTCCGCAATACCGGCCAAACTTGTGTCTGCGCCAACCGGATTTTTGTGCAGCGCGGTATCTACGATCAATTCTCCCAAGCGTTTACGTCTAAAGTTTCTGAGATGCTCGTCGGCAACGGGCTTGATCCACAGTCGGCGATCGGACCGCTGATCGACGATCAAGCCGTGCAAAAAGTGCGGCTACACATCGCCGACGCCCTCGATCATGGTGCGCAGCTGCTGACGGGCGGGGAGCCAGCCGACGGATCAGAAAGGACAAATTTCTGGAAACCGACCGTGCTGGTCAACGCGACGACGAATATGCTGGTCGCGCGTGAAGAAACGTTTGGACCGGTCGCGCCGCTGATCGCATTCGAGAGCGAAGACGAGGTGATCCGGCAGGCCAACGACACGCCCTTTGGCTTAGCGGCATACTTCTTCACGCAAAATGTGAGCCGCGTCTGGCGCGTCGCGGAGGCTTTGGAGTACGGCATCATCGGGGCGAACGACGCGCTTCCCTCAACTGCCCAAGCTCCGTTCGGCGGCTTCAAGCAGAGCGGTCTCGGGCGTGAAGGCGGCGCGGTCGGCATTGACGAGTATCTTGAGGTCAAGTTCGTGTCGCTGGAGCTGTAGGACGGCCGCATTACACGTTGGCGAGCGGGCCACCTGTAGGGGTCGATCTGCTCCTAGTCCATGCTGGAGCGCTTGGCCTACGCACCACCGCCGACGAAGGCTGACACAAGTTGGTTGAAATGGCGACCAAGCAGCTTTTAGCAGCTCGTGCGTGTGCGCTCCTTCACCTGAGCCGTATCGCTCCAATGAACAAGCAGCTATCGGTCGCCGCTCTTGGGAAACCTTTGAGCCGACCGTGCTCGCGCCTTCGCCGCCTCTTCAGCACGGTTCTTCGGCGGGGCCGTCGTCTCGAGCGAGCTCAACAGCCTGCTTGAGACGGCGGCGATCTCCTCGACCGCGGCTTGAAATGCGGCCGCGTTTGCCTTCGACGGAGCATTGAATCCGGTCACCTTGCGCACACATTGTAATGCAGCCGCATAAATCTCGTCCTCGGTCGCAGGCGGCTCAAAATGGTAGAGCGGCTTAATGTTTCGGCACATATGCCATTCCTCGCTGTGTGCTAGTCGTGTTCCAATCGTGGGTAGGGCTGGTTGAACGCGGCGTGCTCACGCTGGCTCGCAAGGAAGTTCTGGCGCGGCTGCTTCAAATCTACCACGGCTTTAGCGGGTTGTGCTTCGATGGCGCCGCCGACCTTGATGGCCCGAGTGGTCCTCGGCGCAGCCTCCACTCGCCCGACTAGAGCCGGTCCACCCTCCCGTCGTCATGGCGCAAGCATACCACCCGCGTGGGACAGGTACAGTCACAAAGCGGAACGCCTTGTGAAGCGTAATTGAATTGTCCCGCTGCTGGCGCGAGCGCTAGCCTTTAAGCGAGCCGGCAAGCAAGCCACGCAGAAAATACCGGCCTAGGAAGATATAGACCAGCAGAGTTGGGAGCGCTACTAGCAGCGCACCGGCCATCTGCACGTTCCACTGGGTGAACTGGCTACCCGACAAATTTTGGAGGGCTACCGTTACAGGGCGTTTCTCCGGCGCGCTCGTAATAATCAGACCAAACAGAAACTCGTTCCAAATCGAGGTGAATTGCCAGATCGCGACGACGACAAAGCCCGGAATCGAGAGCGGGAACATGATATGTCGATAGATACCAAAAAAATCGGCGCCGTCGATCTTGCCAGCCTCGACCAACTCGGTTGGAACCGAGGCGTAGTAGTTACGGAAAATCAGGGTTGTGATTGGGATACCGTACACGACATGCACAAGGATGAGACCATTGATCGAGCCGTACAGTCCCATGCCGCTCAGCACCCGCACCAATGGAATGAGCACGCTCTGGTAGGGGATGAACATCCCAAACAAAATGGCGGTGAAGATCAGGTCGGAGCCCCGAAATTTCCACTTTGCCAGCACATATCCGTTGAGCGAGCCGAGGATGCACGAGATAATGGTTGCGGGAATAACAAGCTGCAGGCTATTGATGAAGCTACTACCCATCGCTTCCCAGGCGCGTGTAAAGCTCTGGAAATGGAGCCCGCGGGGAAGGTCCCACATCCGGCTGAGGCTGACCTCCTCGAAGCTCTTAAAGCTCGTGATCAGCAGCAAAAAGATCGGCAACAGGTAGAACCCGGCAAACACAATCATTATTGCGTACAGCCAAATCCGTGGCCGCCGGCGCACTGGTCTCAGCGCAGTCGTACTCATCGTTCCACCTCGGTCCGCGCGTTGTAAACAATGTACGGGACAATCAGCACCGCGACCATTACGAGCATAACGATCGCTGCGGCAGCGCCTTGAGCTATCTTGTTGGCGTTGAAGGTAATATCGTAGACGAACACCCCGGGGACGTCGGTAGCGTTGCCCGGCCCGCCGCCCGTCATCGTCATGATCAAATCGAAGATCTTGAGTGAAATGTGGCCAAGAATAATTACTGCGCTCAACGTAACCGGCTGGAGCATCGGCAGTGTGATTCTGCGAAATACTTGCCACTCGCTGGCACCGTCCACGCGGGCGGCCTCCCGAAGATCCTCAGGAATCCCACGCAGCCCGGCGAGATACATTGCCATGGTAAAACCCGACATCTGCCACGTGGCAGCCACAACCACGGGAAGCATCGCCATCGGGACGCCAAGCTTCGTCCTAGCCCAGCTTGGGCGAAACTCGGGAAGTACCCGTTTATCGGTGATCCAAGCGCTCTGGAGGGCGTCCAGACCAAGTCTGTCCAACAGCAGATTGATACCCGTCGGGTCGCTCGGGAAATTTCCAGGGGTAAAGATCCAAGACCACGCCACGCCGGTGACGATGAACGAGACAGCCATGGGGAACAGGTAGATCGAGCGGAAGATGGCTTCACCCTTGACGCGCGCGTCCACGAGCAGCGCCAGCACGAGGCCCAGGATCAGATTACTGAGCAGAAAAAAGAGCGTGAAGACGACTGTATTCCGAATATCGGTTTGAAAACGAACACTGCGAAAAATCGTCCGGTAGTTTTCAAGTCCCACGAAGGTGTAATCAGGCGCAATACCGCTCCATGCCGTCAGTGAGATATAACCAGTCCAAGCAATAAACCCATACACAAAGACGGCAATTGCGACAACCGAAGGCATTAGCATGAGCAGCGCGATTAGTCGGTCACGAGTGAGCCAACGTCGCCGTCGTGCAACGTCCGATGGAGCGAATTCCCGAATGTTAGCGTGACTCATAACCTGGCTTTCGCAAAGGGTAGAGGCGGGCTTTGCCGCCTCTACCGCGCAAACAACGACGTGTAGCGGCTGGGGCGATTTACTGGCTCAAATCGCCGATCGCATCCTCCAAGGTCGCGATCAACTCCTCGACGTCAAGGTTGCTCGAGAAGACCTCAAGCGAGTTAGACCACGTTTGCTGGAAAGCATTAGTGGTCGCAGCGCCATGGGTAGCGCTCGGCGCCAGCGTGTTGCTGGCGAACTGCTCCATCGACCACTGCAGATATTCGTCGTACAGGCTCTTGTCGGCATCCGTGCGAGCAGGGATGGAGCCTTTCTTCGGATTGAATGCGTCCTGGCCTTCCTTGGATCCGGCAACTGCCAGCCATGCTCTGGCCGCCTCGGCATGGGGAGCGCCCTTGGCCAAGCCAAAGCTGTCGCTGAGCCACATGAAGACACCATCTGTGCCAGGGGCTGCTGCGTAGCCAAAGTCTGTGTTTACCTTGGCGCCCTTGCTGAGGAAATAGCCCTCGGCCCAGTCGCCCATGATTGTCATGCCGGCTTTACCGTCGAGCACACGCTGCGCGGCATCCGACCAGCCGATCGCCGAGCGGTCCTCGTTTGCATAGCTCAACATTCGGGACATGGTCTCGATCGCCTGTGCCACGCGCGGGTCAGCCCAAGCCGTCGCATCCCCGGTCCACAGCTTCGTATAATCCTCGGGCCCGAGCGTCGCCAGCAACACACTCTCGAAGAGATGCGCTGCTTCGAAGCCGTCCTTCCCGCCGACCGCCAGCGGTGTGATATTTTTCGCCTTGAGGGCATCCGCCGCGGTAAAGAACTCTTCCATGGTCTTCGGCGGCTGGAGGTTGTTGTCCTGGAAGACTTTGGGGTTGTACCAGAGCATGTTGGAGCGGTGGATATTGACCGGAACTGTGTAAATCTCGCCGTTGATTTGCAGCTGGTCCAGCAGCAACTGCGGCATCACCTTGTCGAAGCCCTGCTCCTTGAAGAACTGGGTCAGCGGCTCGAGGTTGTCCACATACGAGAGCGTCTCACGCCCCGCGTGTACCTGCCAGCTGTCGGGTGGCTGTCCACCGGCGAGGCGCGTTTGGAGCACCGCCTTCGCGTTCGTGCCAGCGCCGCCTGCGACAGTCGCGTTGACGATGTCAACGCCTGGGTTCTGCTGCTTATAGACCTCGAACATGGCATTCAGCCCGTCGGCTTCACCGCCGTTCGTCCACCAGCTAAAGATTTCGAGCTTGCCGGCACCAGCAGCCGCGCTTCCGGCCGTAGTACCCGCAGCCGCACTCGGCGATGCGCTTGTCGTTGCTGCCGTGCTTGCAGCTGCACTCGGCGATGCATTTGTCGCGGCTGCCGTGCTTGCAGCGGGGCTTCCCGTCGTACCCGTATTTCCGGTTGTGCCGGTATCCGCCGGCGCGCCGCATGACGCCAGAATTACTGACACAAGCGTCAGCAACGCCGCCAATAAGGTCCACCTTCTCGTACCAAACATATTCTTCTGCTCCATGTGAACAAGGTACACCAACCAAACCGACTAGCGTATCAGAATGACGTTGCTTAGCACCTCCTCTATAGGGCGACGCTGGGGATACACTTCGTTAAGGCCCGTATGCGCAATCGGCTCATTCTAACGACAGCCAGGCGTCAGGTCGCAGGACACGCCGTCGTGCATTGTCCAACAAAAGGGAATAACGCCGACCGAGACGTGCCAACACACGCAGCCTCCAGCTACACGTCAACCGGCTCAAACCTTAGATACGCCTGCTCTGGCTGTCGTAGCTTCCGCCCTCCAGCGGACCTTAATCCCAGCGATTGCCCTATGCGTTGAAGTGGGTAAGACGAAGCGCTAAGAATATAACACCAGTTGGCAAGTTTGAAAATCGGCAGCTACGGCTTGCCATGAGCTCTGAGGCAGACTGGTAAAGACCGCCTGGTTGCAGTCACAGCGCATGCTCGCGCCGCTTGCCGGGCTGCTCCTCCATCGCTGGATCATTATCACAATTGTCGGCCCAATGCTGCTATTTAATGCCGCAGCATTTCTGTGGAGCCTTGTCGCGCTTTACCTTAGCCAGGGCTACGCGCACCTCGACGCCCTGATCGTCATTCGCCATCTTCTGATCACGGCAAGCATCCTGGTCTCGGGGATCGTGCCAGCATTGCTGCTGTCGCGATGGCCTCGAATACGGCTAGCCGGCGGACTGGGCCGCCTAGCACTCGGGCTCGCTTGGATCGTTATCATACAAGCGTTACCGCTGCTGCTGGCCACCCCCCTCAGCGCGGAAGAATGCATGGTTAGGTCGCAGGGTGAGTACGACGCCAACTTCTGTAGTAATCTCCCGAGCAAAACTCGATCGCGCACCGGTCCAATTAATTGGGCGCCTCACTAGCTGCCTGGGGTTGCGGAGCTTGCGAGCACGGCCGCTGCAGCCGGTAGTCGTCGACGACCGCTCCGGAGCGTGTGATAAACAGGAAGACGAGCTCGTCGGGCCAAGCCGTAACGAGCATCGCGCCGTAGTCCGCATTGAAGCGGAGCACGCTTCCTTCCACTGGTGGCCCGAAGGGATATGGAACATTGCCACCCAGGCCGTTCACAAAATACGGCCGGCCCCCGCGCACGATCCGCTCATACAGATGGTCGTGGCCGGCAATCACAGCATCCGCTCCCCACGGCTCGAAAGGCCACTGCATCCATGGAGTTGGCCCATGTGGACCCGACGATAAGGGTGGATGATGCATATACACCAGGTTCCAACATGCGTCGGACGCAGCGAGACGGTTCTTCAGCCATTCGGCCTGAATCGAATCTGACGAGACCCCATCCGGTTCCTGGGGGTCGCTGTCGAGAGCAAACAAGCGAAGGTGTTCCCACTTGAATTCGTAGTAACGCTCGTTGCCAGGCAGGTTAAAATAGTCGAGGTATGGCAGGGCTCCGGTTGCCCAGTCGTGGTTGCCAAGCGCGGGAAAAAAGCGATTCGTGGGGCTACCCGCTCCGTAGGCTCCTTTGTAGGGCGCGATAAAGTCGTGATAATAGGCGCCGATGTGCCGATCAATGGTGGTGTAGTCGCCACTCGGATAGTTGTTGTCGCCAGTAGTGATAACAAAATCGGGCTTCCACCCCTTGACCAAGGCCGCGACATCGGCCGCGGCCGCGCTTTCAACCCCATAATCGCCGACGACGGCAAAGCGTACGACGGGAGGCGGATTGCCGGCACGTGGCAGAAAAATTTGGTGGTATTCACCCGAGCGGACCGCAGCAGGACCTGCCGAGGTAAGCATGAATGAGAGGAGGGCTAAAATTGACAGCCGCGAAGACAAACGACGACGTGACGACATGGTCGGTGGTGTCACATTTCTAGGTTCGAGCACAAACGAGAATGCGAATATTCTACCGACCTTCTTACGTCCCCGCCACTGATACGTTGCGCCGATGGCACGACCCGTGCGCCCAGCATCGCGACCAGTGGAACATCGGATAAGCAATGCGCACGGGAGTCGGAATACGCAATCCCTTCCGCTCCTCGGGAACGAATAGAACTGCAGAAGCTGTGCAGGACGGCGCTCGGCTTCCAGAACCACTTTCTCTTGCTGTAGCGCGGCTTCCTGCTGGACGAACTAGCGTTTAGCGATGATCAGCGCAAGCGCTTTGCGCTTGGGCGCTTGCAGCATGTTATCGACAAGGACGCGGAATCACTTCGGGCAATAACGTGGTGTCGGACGAGCTCGAGCCAGGCCGTGCGTGAGGCTGCAGAGGTAACCCTTGGAGCATTACACGCTGCGAGCTGAATCTCTCGCTTACGGTAGGGGCAGGGATCAGCGCAAGCGGCGTATCCAGCCGTCGACGGCAGCAGAATCTTTAAGCAGCGGCAGGGAGTAGCCCTCCGGCGAATTATGCGTGGACGAGGAGCAACTTTTGCGGCACTCAGAGTTACTCGCTGACGGCATCGCGAGGTGGCCGCATCAACCACGTGTACCCTGCAGCGGCTACAGGCAGCAGGGCCCAGAAGTTCAACAGGCGGAACAAAATTGCTGCCGGCAGCGCAGCGTCGCCCACGGAAAGTTGCAGAAGCACCGTAACAAGCACAGTCTCGACGGTGCCGCCGCCGCCGGGCAGAACGTTAAACGTACTGGTAATGAGCGCCACGCCGAATGCCGCGAGTGCGACGCCAAAACTGGCGGTGACCCCCAGGCTCTGTAGCACGAGCAACAATGCAAGGCTATGGCCACCCAACGCGACGAGTTGGATTGCCATCAGCTGCACAACCAATCTCGGCTGTGCCAAAATCAGATCGCGGTTCCGCAGCACCTCGGCGACGAGTTCCGCGATCCGGGCTGCCACCGACGGGCGCCTAAGCGGCGGGAAGATGCGGAGGATACGTGTCAGGCCTCCCAGGAGTGCGGTAGCGGGTCGCGTCAGCACCCAGACAGCGGCTAAAAATGTAGCTACGGCGACGGCAGCCGCCACCAGGGGAACACTTGTCATTCCAGCATCAGCACTCAACGGCTGCGCCACCAGATAGACAACGCTAAAGCCGCCGATCAGCAACATTGCTCCGACATAGCTCAGCGCCTCAAGCGCGGCGAGCAGCGCGGACTGGCTGGCGGGGATACCTTGGAGATTGAAGGACCGCAGCAAGAAAGCATAGCTTCCAACACCACCCGCCGGCACACATTGGCTTATTACGATCGCGGTTACGGTCGTAACCCAGAGGCGAACCGTGCCAATCTGGTGGCCGAGCGAGGCCAACACAACCCGAAAGACGTGCGAGCTCATGAAGTAGCTCAACACAATCAGTCCGAGCGCGCCAAGCATCCAGGGAAGCTCGACCGTCAGCAGGAGCCGGAGGGCGTCGGCGAGCCAGTGACGGTGATACAGTACCAAGACGCCGACGACAAGAGCCACGCTGAGGCTCAGCAGCCAGCGGCGGCGCTCGGGCCGCGCCCGGGTGGGCGTCTGATAGAGCGGCGGATGAAGGCTTTGGAGCGGCCTGCCTTTGTCCATGCGTTACGTCCTTGTGCTGCGTGACACCGGTGTAGTTGCCTTAGGCAAATTGTTTCGACACAAGTGTGGCCTGGGGTCGGAGCTGAACTGGACGGAGATTGCGTGTCAGGTCGCTCAGCACTCGCGCAGCAATCGTCGAAGCGGCATCAGGCCGCCCGATTGAGCGTGCGGCAGCTGCCATCGCACGACGGCGACCGTCATCGTGGAGCAGCGCTGCGACCGCGTCAGCCACGCCGGCTGCCGAATCACGACAAAGCCCGGCACCCGCCTCGACGACGTAATCGGCGTTCGCCTGCTCTTGACCTGGAACGGGTGTTGGAATGATAAGCGGCACGCCCCGGGCGATCACCTCGCTAACAGTTAACCCGCCTGCCTTGCCTACGACAAGCTCACTGGTCCCAATCAGAGGGTCCAGAGTTGGCTGCGGTCCGAGGACGTGGAGAGCTGTCTGCGTCGTCCCTTTGAGGTCGGAGAGCGCCGCCAAGAGCTCGCGATTACGCCCGGCCGCAACCACCAGCGCGCCTTGGATCTCGCGCTTCAGCAGCTCCTGCGCGATCGCACGAACGCGCACTGCTCCAATGCCGCTGCCATTGAGAAGAACCAGCGGGCCGGAAAGCGGCAGCCCAAGCGCTTGACGTACGGCGGCGTGCGCCGGCGGCTGCGCGACCTCAGGGTCGATCGGAATGCCAGTAACATGCACGCGCGTGCGTGGAATTCCGGCGTTCACCAGCTGCTCAGCGGTTGCGGCAGTAGGAACGAAATAGCCATCCACGCCCTCCCAGGCCCAAAAATGATGGGCACGATAGTCCGTAACAACGCAGTAGAGCGGCGGCAAGAGCCCCTGGAGCCGCAGCGGCCCGAGCACCTCCGCCGGCAGAAAATGTGTACAGATGATTGCATCAGGTTGGCTCTGCATAAGGAGCGCGGGTAGGCCCTTGACGCCAACCTCCGTGCTGAGCGCGCGTATCGCCGACACAATTTTGAGCTCGGATGCCGGTCGATCTGTCTGCTGATAAAATGCGCTCCAAAAGGCTGGAATATGATCCGCGATACCGAGGTATAGGCCGGCGTACACTTTGCCGAAGAGGCTATGAGCATGGTCAAGGGTATCCTCGACCCGAGCAGCGCTGCCGGCCGTTGCTTCAAAGGCACGTGCCAGCGCGGTTGCCGCTCGATAATGGCCCATACCGACCGATGCATGGAGCAGAAGAATGCGCGGCATAGGAAATCTCCAGTTACACGTGAATCTTGCGATCGGTTGCAAGCACGCCGAGCGGCACGTGCCGGTGCGACCTCGACGATGACAGCGCTCCACTGGCTGGCCGCGGTTTGAAGAACGGCAGATCGGTGCAGGCGAGCTTGATCGCGCCCCAGACGTTGCGCTGTCGAATGCTGAGCCAGCCGACTTCCAGATACTGCCCAAAGGTCCAAGGTTGACCGCCATAATCAACCTGACCCGCCTTGATTGAGTGGTAGACGTCGTCGGCACTCGTTCCAGCAAATCGCGTAAAGCCGGTACCGATGGTTGTAATGGAATGGGCGTCGCTGCCGCCAACGGAGGGGAGGTTAAGCTCGCGCGCAACGTGTTGCGCTTGTTGATTAGCACTGCTCCGCGGCCAGGTCAAGCTGGCATTGAATGCCTCGATTGCATCAAAGTACCAGTTGCTCCCGTGCAATTGCGGCAAGCGGCCGCCTATCCTGTGTGCTCGGATCGAGACCAAGCGCCCGATACAGGACGTCGTGCGGCACATCGTAGGTTCGTGCGATGTAGGCCACATTCATCCACGGTCGAAGCGCGGCATCGCCGCCGTGCTGCAAATGTGACACGTGCCGACTAATGCGTAGAGTAAGCCCGCTGAGCAGCACGCCGACGATCAGGAGCACAGCCAGAAGCTGAGATCGGCGCCACCAGAGGGATTGCATGTCGTTACCGTCTTCCATGTCTACTGCGACGACGAGCGCTGCAGAAAGTTGCAGCAACCGACGAGTTCACTTTTTGGATTTGAACTCTTTCCGCCATCGCCACGACGACTCTGCGGTCGGGCCTCGGCGCTGGACGTTACAAGGATTTTGTCGAGACAGAGCCTTTGACCGACAACGGAATCAGGCAGAGTACCCGCGCGATTAGACAAGGATTAACGGAGCAATGCGCGTTTACTGGATATCTCAGTGATGGGGAGTGGCTCATCGGCGGTAAAGCACCCTCGCCCCCAGCCCTTCCCGACTGCCTCCGAGAAGCGCCTCTATGGTGGGGAGCATGGTGGCCCGGCGCACTTTGAGGGGTAATGAGCTGCGAGATGATCCCATGCACCGACCCATCGCCACTCCGGGCACAAAGTACACCTCTATTCCATCACTCTTTTTCCGTCGTTGTTCGCGACGAAAGGCGC
>JADDQE010000187.1 GCA_016781525.1 bacterium
CGAGAGCGAGCGCGTCATTGATGAGCTCTCGTTCGAGCTCGCCCCATGTCGGGTGCTCGGGCTGCTCGGCCGCACCGGCAGCGGCAAGACAACATTAACGCGGCTGCTCTTCAGGCTGTATGACATACAATCGGGCGCGATTACGCTTGGAGGCGTCGATATCCGTGACGTACCGCTACAAGAGCTCCGCCGCCGCGTGGGTATCGTGACGCAGGACGTACAGCTCTTTCATGCCTCCATCCGTGACAACCTGACGCTCTTCGACGATACCATTCCGGACGAGCAGATTCTCACCGCGATTGAAACGTTGGGCCTCGCTGCATGGTACGGCTTGATGCCTCAAGGGCTCGACACAATGCTGGAAGCAGGCGGCCGCGGGCTGTCCGCGGGTGAGGCGCAGCTCCTAGCCTTTACGCGCATCTTTTTGCGGGATCCCGGCCTGGTAATTCTCGACGAGGCGTCGTCGCGGCTCGACCCGGCGACCGAGCAGCTAATCGAGCGTGCGGTGGATCGGCTGCTGATGGATCGCACCGGGATTGTTATTGCCCACCGGTTACACACCGTGCATCGCGCGGATGAAATTCTGATCTTAGAGAACGGCATGGTCGTCGAACATGGCGAGCGAGCGCAGCTTCAACGCAATCCCCACTCGCGCTTTGCCGAGCTGCTCCAAACCGGGCTAGAGGAGGCGCTCGCATGAGCACTGCACGTTATCTGTGGCGGCTGCTGCGCTATCGGCCGTGGCTGTATAGCCTCAACCTGCTTGGCATTATCAGCCATTTACTACTGACCATGGTCCCCGGTCTGCTGGCGCGTGAATATTTCAACCTGCTCACGAACAGCGCCCCAGCCCGCTTTGGCCTATGGACCATCGTCGTCCTCCTTGTGATGGCTTCGGTTGCCCGTTTCTGCACCTCGTTCAGCCTGGGTTTGACCAACATTCCATTTACCTTCGAGGTTGGCGGGCTGCTCCGCAAGAACCTGTTTGCGCGCATTCTTGAGGCCCCGGGTGCGCGTGCGCTGCCGGCCTCCTCAGGTGAGGCAATCAGCCGGCTGCGTGACGACGTGGATGAGATTACAGGCTCGTTCATGTGGCTCAATGATCTGATTGCCTACACTGTCTTCTCGGTGGCCGCGCTGACAATCATGCTACGCATCAACACCTTCATTACGCTGGCGGTCTTTCTGCCGCTCGTCGTCGTCGTCGCGGTCGCCAATCTGGTTGGGCAGCGGGTTACCGCGAATCGCAAAGCAAGCCGAGAAGCAGCCGGCGATGTGAGCGGCTTTCTAGGTGAAGTGCTGGGCGCCGCGCAGGCGGTGCAGGTGGCGGCAGCCGAGGAGCACGTGGTACGCCATTTTCGCGAGATCAGCGACCGACGACGGATAAGCAGCGTGCGCGATAAGCTTTTCACCCAGATCATGGAGGCAATCTTCCAGAACACGATCAACATCGGGATTGGACTGGTCCTGCTGATCGCTGGTCGTGCAATCCGAGCGGGTACGTTTACAGTTGGTGACTTTGCGCTCTTTGTCGCCTACCTGGGTACCATTACCGAGTTTACGGGGCATGTGGGAGCCTTCGCGGCGCATTACCGACAAATGGGCGTCTCATTTAGCCGGATGGTGACCTTGATGCAAGGAGCGTCGCCCGCGGAGCTCGTGAAGCACGGTCCGATCTACATGCGTACGGAGCCGCCTGAGCTTCCCACGCCGACGAAGCGGCCAGACGATCGGATTGATCGGCTGGAAGTGCGTGGTCTGAGCTACCAGTATCCGGAAACGGGTCGTGGCGTGGTCGATATTGATCTCACCCTACCGCGTGGGTCGTTCACGGTGGTAACGGGGCGCATCGGTGCCGGCAAGACGACGTTGCTGCGTGCAGTGCTGGGACTGGTACCCCTGGATGCCGGCGAGATTCGTTGGAACGGCAGGTGCGTGGACAACCCAGGGGAGGTTCTCATCCCACCCCGTGCCGCGTACACGCCCCAGGTGCCGCGCCTCTTCAGCGAGACACTCCGCGACAATATTTTGCTGGGACTGCCGGTGGAGCAGTACGATCTCCAGGCCGCCATCCATACCGCGGTGCTTGAGCCGGATATCGCAGCCATGGCCGGCGGACTGGAAACGGTGGTTGGGCCGCGTGGAGTGCGCCTCTCAGGGGGGCAGGTCCAGCGGACAGCAGCCGCGCGTATGCTTGTACGCGACGCCGAGCTACTTGTCTGTGATGACCTATCCAGCGCACTCGACGTAGAGACTGAGCGGTTGCTGTGGGAGCGCCTGGAGACAAGGCGGAACGCGTACCTGGGTACCGAAGGCGAAAAGATGCACGGTGGCGAGCTAATGGCCAGGACCTGCCTAGTTGTCTCGCACCGGCGTGCCCTCCTGCGCCGAGCCGATCAGATCAT
The DNA here is from genome assembly GCA_016781525.1 of bacterium. Classification (GTDB taxonomy): domain Bacteria; phylum Chloroflexota; class Chloroflexia; order Chloroflexales; family Kallotenuaceae; genus LB3-1. The sequence continues at coordinate 2,406 of JADDQE010000187.1, forward strand.
CGTCCTCAAGGATGGACGGATCGAGGCGGTCGGGCAGCTCGACACGCTGCTTGAGCAGAGTGCGGAGATGAGGCGGCTCTGGCAGGGCGATCTAGGAGTGGGGGCCACGGAGGCAGCACGTGTATAAGTACGCGCTAGGCCGCCTGGCAGACGACGATGGTGATATCGTCGTGGAGACCCGCATCGCCTACGAAGGCAGTAATTTCGGCCATCAGATAGTCAAGCATTGCCTGTGGTGTGGAGGCCGGTCCAGCCGCAATAGCACGCTCGAGGCGCTCAAAGCCGAACAAATTTCGCGTGGACGCGTTCGCTTCGACCACGCCGTCACTGGTCAGAATAACCAGGTCGTTCGGTGCAAGCATCGTCGAGATCGCCTGGTAGCCCGACACTGCGCCGATGCCAAGCCCGAGTGGGATACCATTCACATCCAGCCGCTCGACAGTACCATTGGTCCGTCGAATAAACGGCGGAATACCCCCGGCATTGACGCTCCGCAGACACAGACCATCAAGCTCGACGTAACACAGCGCACAGTTCTGACGCGTCGCCGCCGTGTAGCGCACGAGCGCCCGGTCGAGGTAGCCCAACAGCTCATTTGGCCCTAAGGTGTACGTGAGGTCGGAGTCGAAGTACGCCAGGCTGATCGCCATCAGCAACGCCGCAGACATACCCTTATCGGAAACATCGCCGACCGCGAGCGCGAAGCGCTGGTCGCTGAGCAGGTGGTAGGCATAAAAATCCCCGCCGACCTCGTACGCCGGAATACAAGCGCAGACTACGTGCGGGCCCGACCAAAGGGCTTGGCGCGGCGGGAGCAAACTCTGCTGAATCTGTCGAGCGAGCGCGAGGTCATCCTGCAAGCGATTCGTGAGCTCGGAGAGCTGCTGGTATGACTCAGACAGCAGCTGGTTTTTTTCTTGCAGCTCCCGTTCTGTATTACGTACCTGAAGAAACGCCTGCGAGAGCGTGTCATTCGTCGACTTCCAGAAAGCCTTTTGTCGTTCGAGCTCCTTTTCCAAGGCCTTATACCGCCAAAAGACCTTTTGGAGCTCAGGACCTTGCAGAGCAGCATTTGGAGCAAGTCGCTCGGACGCAAAGAATTGTTCGGCGTCGATGGCTTCGAAGGGCGATTCCATACTGCTCCTAATGAAACTCGATCAGAAAAGTATGGCTGTCGGCTGAATTATCGACGTCAATATAGGTAAAGTCCCCAGCAAAGCCGATCCCGCCGCGCAGGATCCCGCGCTCCATATTTCTATCAAAAGGCGTCGTGCTCCGCACCACCGCGGTTCCTTGGCGCTCGTCGATGTCGACCAGCACAAAGTCGCCGATGATCTCGGGGCTGCCTTTGACCATGGTATAGTAGGCCTCGGAGCTGGTTTGAAAATAAAGAAAGTCAATGCCGTTGCGGATACGGGTGCGATCGATCCCGTTCTGGGACCAGATCCGCACCATCTCGACGCCAATCTGCTCGATGATCGGCGCCGGATCGACATAGCGTTTTGCCACGACGTCAAGTAGATTGCGATAGGTGCTCAACGGGCACCATTCTTCAGGGTGGATCTGAGCCAGCAGAGCCTTTGTCGGCTCGTCGATGAAAAAATTCAAGTTGATGCACGCTTGGCCGACGGCAAGGCAGAGCGCCCCCCGCACCCATACATTAGCACGATCTTCCATTGGTTCTCGTTTCCCCTTGTTAGCCCATCATACCGATGAAGCGACACAGTGGCAAATGGACGCAGGAGACACAAGTAGCTGACAAGGAGACAGCTTTGCTGAGCTAGCGCACGTGCGCGCAACTTTAGACAGTAAGCAGCGTTTGTAATAGTGATCGGTCCCCAAGCGTTTTCCGATACAAGGCCCTCGCAGCTCATTGGAGAAAAGGTCATGTCCTCTGCTCGTCCGCCTTGGATGCTTCTACGTTGGGTTGGGCTCACCGCCCTTTTTGTTGCCGTCGTCACCGACACATGGCTACGCCCAGCCTTGTCGGTAAGTGGGATTTTGTGGAGCCTTGTGGCAAGTATAGCGCTGTATCGCGAGTCTGGCGGAACCTGGAGGCGGCTGATTATCGGAGTGAGCGTGTTTCTGGGCCTTCTGCTGCTCGGGTTAACATGGGCAGCACGATAAATCACCCCATGGTGCATTATACGGTCGTGGTTTCACGCCCCGCTTCCGGCGAGAGCGGGGTGTCGATATCCGTGGGAGCAGCCAGGAGCACTCCGGATAAGCGCAAGCAACCAGAGATATGTCACAGTCATCCTGCACCCCCCACAAAGCTCCAGCTACCAGGTAATAGCCGTACCCAGCTCCAGAATATACTCCCTGAATACTTCTTAAGGATACAGCTTAGGGCCTGTGAGTTGCTTCTCTGCGATCTCCGACGGGATCACGCGGAGAGAACGAACATGTACCGGCGCTTAATGCTCCTGCTGCTGGATCAGGGGTATGTACACCAACGGTCAAGGCTTGCTCAGCAGCTTGGCCTACGCCTTCTACGTCGTCATATTCGTGGCACGGCAGCTGACGACGAGCGAGCTGAGCTGCGGGCCATACTTCTCGAGCTTCACGCTAGCAGAGAAAAGAGCATTCGGAACGAGCCAAAGCATGTTCTGCCCTGATGGTGCTGGCCGGCTGGCTCCATGGCGAACAGCGTCGTTCGCGAGCCCGATGATGGGCATGGGACAGAGCTAGCGGCTCCTATGAAGCGTCAGGCAGAAGGATACTTCCGCTACCACTCCTCAGCCATCTTTGAATAACCCAGCAATCCCTGCTGGGCCTCTAAGCGCACCCTCCAGCACTTCCCGACAAAAAACAAAGCAACGTACGACATATATTGGTACGACCAAAAACATATATTTCCACGTTTCATCAAATCAAACTCACCAGTCGAGTTTTCACAATTACAGT
>JADDQE010000029.1 GCA_016781525.1 bacterium
CGGCCCGCCTCAGATACGCAGATACGCGCGCTGCTAGCCTTCAGCGGCAGGAAGCTGCCCTGCGCGAGCGCCGGCTCCGCGATGTGCAGGTGGACCAACCTACGATACAGATTGAGGAGTGAGCTGCCGTCGTCGCTTTTGGGCTGCGACGTTTACGGCCCCGAAGTTGCTTTGCAGCGGACGCCAGGGTTGTCCCTCGCTAAATCCTGCGCCAGCATCCCCGGTCCACTGCATCGGCGTGCGTAGATTTTCGTCGGGCTTGACCCCGACCATACCGATTTCTTCGCCGTAGTAGACAAACCGTAGACCAGGCAAGGTTAAGAGTGCGGTTGCGGCGACCTTCGCCTTGTCGACATCCTCGCCGAGCGACGTCATCACGCGCTGCTGATCGTGGTTTGTTAGGAAGGGTGCCCAGCGCTGGGCAGGCAAATTTTGGGAAGCGTTCATTACAGCAATTCGGAACTGATCCGCCATGCCCAGCTTCGCCGCCTCGATCAGCTTATTAGCGACCTCGAAGTGAAAGTACATGTCGAGCTGATCAGGATAATAGGCGGCGAGGCGGCTGCTGTTTGCGTCCAAGATTTCACAGATGGTAAACACATCGGGCTGCGCCGTCGTTAGGAATTGCCGATACTGGCGTAGCCAGGCCTGTGTCTCGGGCGTGTTCTCCTGGACGGGGCCATCCTCAATCAAATGCTTGATCGCGTCCAGCCGGAAACCGTCCACGCCCATTTTCATGAGCCAATATGCACTGATTTTCTGAGCTTCCTTGGTTACCTCTGGATTGCGGTAGTTGAGATCCGGGATTTGGTCATTGAAGAGCCCATAATACCTCAAAATCAGAACGGCAGGAATTGCGACAGGTAGTGATTAAAGCTGCCCAACTAGAGTGTCGAGTGTGGTTGGGCTAAACACCATTTGGATAATTTGGCTGGCAGCACCCAGCGCCACAGCATTCGCGCCGAGAGCACCGGCCACAATCTCACAGTGCTTCAAGGCGATTGGGAGCGCTCGCTTGCGGGCGGTGGAGCGTACCGTTTCCAGCAATAGATCACCAGCGGCCGAGAAGGGGCCGCCGAGGACGACAAGCCCGGGATTGCACACATTCAGGAGGCTGGCAACGGCAATTCCCACATATTTTGCCGACGAAACGAAGAGCGCTTGCACAGCTTCGGTACCACTGTGCGCCTCTTCGACTAATTGGTCAAGCGTCATACGTTGGCCACCGAATAGCTCTGCGGCTCGGCGCAGGACAGTAGGCATACCGGCGACCGCCTCTAGGCAGCCAAAAGACCCACAAGTACACGGCGGTCCGTCCTCATCAATGGTCAGGTGGCCAATCTCGCCGGCAGAGCCGATCTCGCCTCGATAGATCGCTCCATTCAATACCAGCCCGCCGCCAATACCCGCAGAACCGAGATAAATATAGGCCACATTACGAATGCCCTGAGCCGCACCTAAGCGATACTCCGCAATAGCTCCTAGGTTGGCATCGTTGTCGACCACCACAGGAAATGGCAGCACCGTCTCGAAGAGATCACGCAGAGCGACGCCGTTCCAGCCGGGCATAATTGGCGGCGCAATTATTTGGCCAGCTGCATAGTAGAGAGGACCGGGGATACCAATCCCAACCCCCGCCACCTGCGACGGATTGATTCCGACCGCTGATAACCCGCCCTGGATCAGGTCCTGGACACGTGCGACTGTAACATCTGGCCCTACGCCGATGTCAAAAGGTACGCAGCATTGGTACAGGATAACCGCATTGAGATCGCTGACAACCAGATTCACGAAGGCAGTGGCAATCTCGACGCCGATGACGCAGTGCGAGCGATAATTCAGCTCGAGCAAAATCGGCCGGCGGCCCCCACGCGACTCGCCCTTCTGGATCTCAAAAATGCGGCCGGCGCCGATCAGTTCGTTAACGATGTTGGACACTGTTGATCGGCTAAGGTTGGTGCGTTTAGCGATCTCTGCGCGGGAGATTTGGCCCTCCTGCCGAACCAAGTTTAGAATAAGAGCTTGATTCAGCTCGCGCATCAGTGTAAGGTCTGCTGTGACCGGAACACTCTCCATGGCCCCCATCATATGCCACGCCATTTCGTTTGTCAACTGGACGAACTTATGACGCGCACGCGGTGAAGGGCGGCAGCGCAACCAAAAGGTAGGTTATTTGATGTACTGAGAGTGGGCGAAATGGAGGGAGTAGACCTACCGCTGGAGCGCGTGATAACATACGGACGAGGGACGCTCACGCGCCCTCGTCCGTAATCAATTTCCTCGTCTACTTGTCGCGTTTTGCCTCGCCGAGCGCTGCCTGAGCAGCTGCCAGCCGCGCAATCGGCACTCGGTATGGGCTGCACGAAACGTAGCTCAAGCCAACGCGGGCAAAGAAGTTGACGGAGCTAGGCTCGCCGCCGTGCTCGCCACAAACCCCAACCTTGAGGTCCGAGCGGGTCTTGCGCCCGCGCTCTGTACCGATCTGGACCAACTGACCGACACCTTCTTGGTCGAGCACCTGGAACGGGTCATCGCTGAGGATCTTGTCCTCGACGTAGCGCGGGACGAAGCGCGCACTATCATCGCGGCTAATGCCCATCGTCGTCTGCGTGAGGTCGTTCGTGCCGAATGAGAAGAACTCCGCAACCTCCGCGATCTTGTCGGCTACGAGTGCCGCACGTGGCAGCTCGATCATCGTACCGATCAGATAATCGCTAAAGCCGACCTCTTCGGCTACACGCTTGACGATATCGGCTTGACGCCGCAGCTCCTCAAGCGTATTGACCAGCGGAATCATAACCTCAGGATGAACCTCAATGCCTTGCTCCTGGCATTCCTTGGCAGCTGTGAAGATCGCGCGTGCCTGCATCTCGGTAATCTCAGGAAACACGATACCGAGGCGGCAGCCGCGGAAGCCGAGCATCGGATTGGCCTCGCGTAGGCTCTCGACCTTGCCGCGCAGCTTCTCGAAGTCGATGCCCATCGAGTGCGCTAGCTCCCGAATCTCCTCATCCTGGTGAGGCAGGAACTCGTGCAGCGGCGGATCCAGCGTGCGGATTGTAACCGGCAGGCCGTTCATCGCCTTAAAGATGCCGACGAAGTCTTCCTTCTGGTACGGCTCGACCTTGGCGAGCGCCTTGCGACGATCTTCCTGGGTGTCGGCGACAATCATTTCGCGAACCGCATCGATTCGGTTGCCTTCGAAGAACATGTGCTCAGTGCGGCACAGGCCGATACCCTCAGCACCGAAACCGCGGGCAACTTCCGCGTCATGCGGTGTATCCGCGTTGGCACGAACACCAATCTGGCGAACCTCGTCGGCCCAGCCCATCAGGGTCTGGAAATCACTGCCCAGCTCTGGATCCTGCGTTTCGAGCTGCCCCGCGAAAACCTCGCCGGTCGAGCCGTCGAGCGTGATGTAATCGCCCTCCTTGACCGCCGTTCCGTCTACGCTGAACTGACCGCCGCCGTAATCGACGCGGATATCTCCAGCGCCGGCGACGCATGGCTTGCCCATACCGCGAGCCACAACTGCTGCGTGTGAGGTCATACCGCCACGAGCCGTAAGTACGGCCTGTGCGGCAACCATGCCGTGGAAGTCTTCCGGCGCGGTCTCGACACGCACGAGGATTACCCGCTCACCACCCTGAGCCATCTGCTCGGCCACATCTGGGTCGAAGACAACCTTGCCAGTGGCAGCGCCCGGCGAAGCCGGAAGGCCTTTCGTTAACGCCTGTGCGCGGGCCTTCGCAGCGGGCGAGATCATCGGGTGCAACAGCTGATCGAGCTGTGCCGGCTCAACGCGCTGGACAGCCATCGCCTTATCGATCCGCCCTTCGTTGGCGAGGTCAACTGCAATCTTGACGGCAGCCGCGCCGGTACGCTTACCCGTTCGAGTCTGCAGCATGTAGAGCTTGCCGCGCTCAACGGTAAACTCCATGTCTTGGACATCTTTATAGTGCTGCTCAAGCTGCTTGGCAATGGCGGCAAACTGCCCGTAAACCTCGGGCATATCGCGCTCCATCTCCGAGATCGGGCGCGGCGTGCGCACGCCGGCAACCACGTCTTCGCCCTGTGCGTTGACCAGATACTCACCATACAGCTTGGCCTCGCCGGTCGACGGGTTACGGCTAAACGCCACGCCGGTGGCGCTATCGTTACCCATATTGCCGAAGACCATCGTTTGGACGTTAACGCCGGTGCCCAAGGTATCGGGAATCTTGTTAAGCCGGCGGTAATCGACGGCCCGCCGTCCGTTCCACGAACGGAAGACGGCCGCGATGGATTCCTGCAGCTGCTCCCGCGGATCCTCAGGGAAATCGACGCCCTTCTCCTCTTTGATGATTGCTTTGAACCGCTCAGCAATCTCGGTCAGCTCTTCTGCGCTCAGGTCGGTATCCTGGCGCTGCCCATGGCCTTTGGCCTCGTCCATGACATGCTCGAACTTTTCGCCATCGACCCCGAGCACGATCTTCCCAAAGAGCTGTATGAAGCGGCGGTATGCGTCTGCAGCAAAACGAGGATTATCGGTAAGCTGCGCAAGCCCTTCACGGGTCTGCTGGTTCAACCCGAGGTTGAGCACCGTGTCCATCATGCCGGGCATGGAGAACTTCGCACCCGAGCGTACCGATACGAGCAGTGGGTTACTGGGATCGCCGAACTTTTTGCCGGTCTGGCGCTCCACATCGGACAGCGCTTCCATGACCTGGTCCATCAGGCCCTCAGGAAACTGCTGGTTATTGGCCGAATACGAGTTGCACGCTTCGGTTGTGATGGTAAAGCCGGGAGGCACCGGCGCGCCCGATTTCGTCATCTCGGCAAGGCCAGCGCCCTTACCGCCGAGTAAATCACGCATCGAGGCATCGCCTTCGCGGAAAAGATACACGTACTTAGTGGCCATGCAAGAAACTCCTTCTATGGCACTCGCACAAAAACGGCGCAGCCGTCACCAATACTGCGTGTCATCGGGCAGCTGGAACGGTGGTTCTGCGCTTCTAGGCGCGATTGTAGCGCGTTCGAGCGGGGGTGTCAAAATGAAGAGCAGCTGCCGGCGCCGCGGAGCGAGCAGTCGGCACCTCAGCACAGCGGAAATGTACGACAGCAGCCACTCGACCAACGCACTCCTAAGCCACATGGTACCATGGGCATTGTTTAGGAGATGGGCTACATGCAGAGCACGTACGATAACGGGTCAACCGAGACCCTGCGGGAGAGCACTTGGTGGGCTTCGGCGCTACGGAGGTTTGCACTCGCGTGGGAGCGACCAATTTTAAGTGGACTGATGGCGCTAATTGTGTACGTGCTAATTGCGAGGCACTATGGCTCGATTCTGCGTATCTCCAACTATCCGTACTTCAACTACCTCGCCGACGCTTTCTTACACGGACAGCTTCATCTACGAGCTGTGCCGAACTCAGCACACGATTTAAGCCAGTTTCACGGACGCTATTATCTTTATTGGCCGCCGTTTCCCGCCATCGTAGTCATGCCACTTGTTGCCATTTTTGGCGTCAACGTGAGCGATGTACTTATGACGACGATCGTCGCGGCACTCAATGTCGGCTTGGTGGCACAGCTGCTCCGGCAGAGCGATGAGCAAGGTATCACCCACCTGTCGGCAACCCAGCGTGGATTACTGGCGCTCTTCTTCGCGTTCGGCACTGTACACCTCACACTCGCACCTTTCGGCCGCGTCTGGTCGTTCGCACAGCTTATCGGCTTCATGATGGTCGGACTAGCTTATCTCGTTGCGCTGCGCCAGCGCGGGCTGTGGGCGTTCGGACTGGCAGGTCTCGCTATCGCAGCAGCATTTTCAACAAGAAACCACCTTGTATTGGCTGGCCTTTGGCCTGCATGGTATCTGCTGCGAGAACATTGGACACTTACCTGGCGACGGCTAATGGCATACACGCTTGCGGGCCTCGTACCACTCATCGTTGCGGTGGTACTATCGGGTGTCTACAACTCGCTGCGATTCGGTAGCATGCTCGATAATGGATTAGACTACCATCGTATGAATCCACGATTTCTCGCAGACTACCGGCGCTATGGGGCGTTCAGCTTACACTACGCTCCAATAAATTTGCTGTACCAATATATCTTCTATCCGCTCCCATTGCGAAGCACGAGCACACTGGGCGGCAGCCTCTTTTTATTGAGCCCGCTCTTTTTTGGCGCGCTCCGCAGCTTGGCACTGAAGCAGCATTGGCAGTCAAACTGGGTTCTTGCGGCGACGATCGTCACCGTTGCAACGCCCATTACTCTGCTTATGGGCACCGGTTGGGTTCAGTGGGGACCGCGGTACACGTTGGATTACACCGTCCCGTTATTGCTCCTTACGGCGGTGGGCATCCGGCGTTGGCCAATCTGGGTGATTGCCGTGCTCGTAGCAATCTCAATCGTGCACTATGGCGTTGGTATCTACTACGCAGCACCAGCCTTAGTCGTGTAGGCGCCCGCGGCGACAGACCGGTTGGCCCTGTAGAAGATTAGTCCGGCTCTTCATTATCGCCTGTGAGATACAGAATGCTGGCCCAGAGGCCGCGGGAGATTGGGTAGAAGACAATCGGAAAGATGATCGCGACCAAAGCCAGCGCGGTTACCGCTGGCAGCAAGGGGATCCACGCGCTTACACCAATAAATACGCCGAACACAATCACAATCAACAGTGTGACAACTGTGTTGATGCCCATGCCTCCGGTGATCTCACCTGAGGAACGCTCAAAAGGCATGCCGCATACCTCGCAGCTCGAGCGCATCGTAAACATGGATGCAAACATCCGGCCGCGCCGGCAGCGTGGGCAGCGTAACAGAAAACCGTCAAGTAGGGCTTGGACGACACGCCTCATTGTGGAGTAAATTCGCTGTAGGCGGTATAGGTATTGCCTCGAAACGTGACGACTGCCTCGACCGGGATGCGGGCCCCAGGCGTTTCTTCACCTATATAGAAAATAAAGCTGGCAACACCGTCGTAGCCGGTAGACTGGGCGATCGATGGACGGCGCTCGTCCCCGCGATAGCGGTAGGTTACCGCATTCGCCCCACGCACCGCCTGGCCGTTTAGGATCAGCCTTACACAGGCAACCGCATCTGAGGAACGCATCGGTGCTTGATCCGCCATCCAAAGCTGTAGCCCCTCAGCGGGGGCGGGCGCGCCGACATTGCACGGCTCTCCTGGGGAGGGGACGTTCGGCGGCAACACCGCAGTTGGGACGACGGGCGCAACGACAGCTACTTCCGGCTGTGCCGCTACAACTGGGGCAGGGGCTGGTCGTGCCTGCTGCATTTCAGCGCCGAGCCGACCGAACGTTATTGACCCGTCTGGCTGCTGTTCGATCCGGGCGCGCTCAAACCATTGAACCAGCACAATGCCCACGTCGGTGGACATTGGCTCAACGCCCGTAATTGGTAGGCCCCACAATGCCAGCCGCTCGACGTCAGAGCGCTCGCCTGCGTCATTAAAGTGTAGAGCGTGGGCACGCCACGCCTCAAGGAACGGACCGCACGTATTACGCTGCGTTTCCGCCCAGTACTGGCACCCATCCACCGGTACTTCGGGCGCAACCCAACCAATGTCGCGACCCTGACGCTCGAGTAGCTCGGCACCTACGCGACCAAGCAAAACGTCATAGGGTGGCTCGTTTTCGGAATGAAGCTCGAACCGTGCTCGCTCAAAATATTGTGTTAGAAAGGCACCGTCTCGCGTGTTCACGACCTGTGGCATAGTTAGCGGGTAGCCAAAACGGGCCAAGCCGCCGTTCATTTCCCAAAACTCAAGAAACCGGCCGGAGATACAGGCGGTAATGCCGTTGGCCCCGGCCTCAAAGCACCGCTCGCCACTCGCTCGTGCCGCGCGCCCGGGACCGAACAGTGCAACCGCGCCGACCAGGATGGTCATGCTTGTAAACCAAATGACTTGCTGTGTCCGACGCGATACCCGCAATCCAAGAACCAGTTGCTCAACCACGGCACACCTTCAGTTACCTAACGACGCAGAATGCGAGTATATCAGAGGCAGCAGACCTTCGACAAATCGTCACTCAAACAGCTCGCCACCATTGCGGCGGCAAACCAATATACCACTGCCGCGTAACGCGAGTTCCGTCGCACCATTGGTACGCACGGCGGCGTATTCGTGGGGCATATGGCAGGACCACGGCCGGACCTCTACTACTTGCTGTGGTACCGCTGGGTATGCTACCTTTTGCGCTGAAGAAGTGATGTATCCCGAGGAGAAGAGGCGGTGAGTAACGTCATCCTAATCGCCGACGACGAACCATGGCAGCGGATGTGGATTTCGCAGATGTTACACAGGGCCGGCTTTACTTGCAGCACCGTTGGGGACGGCGACAGCGTCGTGGAACGTGCGCTCGCACTGGATCCGGACCTGATCATCATGGATATTGAGATGCCGGGGGTCAACGGCTTAGCGGCAGCTGAACAGCTGCGGGTGCTTCCCCATACCCGCAGCTTGCCTATTCTATTTGTTACAGGCTACACACGGCCCCCGCTGGGTCAGGCTGCCGACGAACTACGGCGGACCGAGTGGATGCTTAAGCCGTTCCATCCCGACGAGCTCTTGAGACGTGTGCGACAAATGCTCGCGAACAAATAGCACCAGCGCCCAAGCCTCATGCAGCCACTGATTGACGCATAACGGAACGCAGGACGACGCGCATTTTCCGGCCGACACCCGGTCGCCAGCAAATGATCCCCGCCCACCCAGTGATCAGCAGAGCAAGGCGGTGGCTCGGCATCGCATCCCAAAAATATGACCGCTCGATCTCCCAGGAGCTACGCCAGTCAATGACCCGTGGCCACTGCCACGCGTAAGTACCGTCCCCTCGCTGGGCTACGATTGCTATGGGTGCCTGCTCGTACTGGTTTGCCACTTTCCGTGGGTACTCAACCCAGAGGTGGTCAAACGATCCAGTAAGAGTCGCCGGAATGCCTTTAGCGCGCAACACGCTGGCAAAAACTACGGCGCGGGCCTGGCAATCACCCGCTCCACGCTCCAAAACCTCCTGGGGCGCGGGAAAATACCAAGGTACTCCGTACGTCTGCCATGGCACTGCGTACCGCACGATGGTGCCGTTAATGGCGGCCTCAATCACCTGTGGATCATCAGGCAGCATCGCGGCAAGCTCCGTTACCGCGCTAGGATCAATGACGGGTTGCTACGCTCGGAGTGCTGATACAATTAGATGCGTGGGATTAGGATAAAGCACAAACAGAGTCCAGAGGAGGGCCAGCCAAAACGTTCGATGGGGCATCGATGCCTCCTTGTGGCGCAGGCGGTGCGCGCGAGATCGGGTCGGTGATGGGAAGTTGCGACGGCGGGGGTAATCGCACTTCGAGTTAACCAAATGCGTGGCCGGAGCACAAGCTAGCCATTGGGAACATTTCCAAGCCAACAGATGGACTAGCCACAACCAATCCGAGTGAACACTGTACCTTTCTTAGGCTATTCTCAGCTTCGATCTGTACACTGGCGGGACTTGAAGGCCGGCTCGTAATCCAAAACCGCATCGGGTACCAGGGTTGTCACAATCCCAGTCGGCATCGCACCAAACGGCGCGGCACCTGCGCCGAGGACAGGAGTACCGTGAACAGAGTTGTGGTGAGACCGCTTATTGGACTGGTCCTTGTATTGTCCGGCGTGATTTGGGCGGCACCAGTGCAGGCCAGCCCCACTTACAGGGTTGGGCTCCAAGCAGGGCACTGGCGCTCGTCAGAGCTGCCAGATGAACTTGGGACCTTGCGCGGGAGTACCGGCACAGCGGCCGCTGGCATCCGCGAATGGGAAGTAAATCTTGACATCGCGCAGCGCACTGCGACGTACCTACAGCAAGCCGGAGTGACTGTCGATCTCCTTCCGGCAACGGTTCCGCCCAACTACCTAGCCGACGCGTTTGTAGCAGTGCACGCCGATGGTAGCGCGAACACGCGCCTTTCAGGCTTTAAAGCTGCTACACAGTGGCGCGATTGGTCGGCGGGACTCGCGCTGATCGAGGCGCTCCGTGCCGAATACGGGCGGGCTACGGGTCTGCGCTGGGACGCGGAGCACATTAGCTCGGGCATGCGTGGGTATTACGCGATGAGCAGTCGCCGCTTCACCCACACGATCTCGACCTATACACCCGCCGCGATCCTCGAGATGGGCTACCTCACGAACCCCCATGACCGCCGGCTCATGACGCAGGAGGCGGACCGACTAGCACAGTCGATTAGCACGGGAATTTTAGGCTTTTTGCGATCCAAGCCGGCTGCCGGATGGCCTGCCCCGCCGCCCTTGCCCGATCTTCGCGCAATCGTGCACACGACGACAGCGAATCTTCGCGCCGGACCGGGAACAAATTTCGGGATTGTGCGCGTCGTTGGGCGCAACCGCATCCTCCTGATATCTGAAGTGCGCGGCGATTGGCTCAAGCTGTACTCTTATCGCAGGCGGCGCGACCGCTGGATCCATCGCGATGTAGTTCGCCTCGAACGTATCAGTGAGGAGCCACCACAGGACAGCTAGCACGACGACGAGAACAACCCCTGCCACGTGATCAACCACGCTCAGTCGCTGTGCCCCAGCCTGATCTCGATAGTTGTGGTTCGTATGCTGTCTTGGCGATATCCAAGAGCCAGGGTACAATGCGGCATTCGCACCAGTGCTGGGACACAATATGATCGGATCGAGCATTAGCGAACGAGTACGTGGTGTCGTTCAAAGCGTTCGCGAGCCGCCGCGAACACTCTATGAGCGCAACGCGCGTAACGTGATGATTGACGGGATGGGGGTTGGGCTCGTCACCGGCGTAGGAACGTTTCTATCGGTCTTTCTAGCCCGACTAGGAGCATCCAACGTAGTGGTTGGCCTTTTGACGGCAATGCCTGCAATTGCCGGGGCGCTGCTCGCAATCCCGCTTGGCCAGTTTATCGGACGGCAGCGGAATATCATCCCATGGTACGCCCGCTCGCGCCTCTGGGTACTCTCGTCCTATGCGCTTACTGGCTTGGTTCCCTTTATGTTCGGCAGCGATGCAGCGCCAACAGTCATTATTTTGATCTGGGCGATCGCCACACTTCCCCAAACCCTCGTCAATATCTGCTTCACCCTGGTCATGAGTGCGGTGGCCGGTCCCACCAAGCGCATCGAGCTCATGAGTCGACGCTGGGCAACCCTGGGGATCAGTAATGCCCTCTCGGTTGCCATTGCCGGCTGGGTCCTGGAGCAGATGGCTTTTCCCGTCAACTACCAGGTTGTCTTTATCGCGTCGTTTCTGGGCGGCTTGCTCAGCTATGCGTTTTCGACGAGCATTCAGCTTCCGGAAACAGAACAAGTCCAAGCCGAGCGAGTGCCATGGCGTGTAGGGCTCGGCCGAATGGCCATTATGTTGCGGCGTCATCGGCCGTTTACGACGTTTGTGATTAGCCACTTCGTGTTTCGGTGTGGCATGGCCATGGCAATCCCCTTATTTCCGCTCTATTGGGTCCGAGTCGTAGGTGCGTCGGACACGTCGATCGGTTTGATTAACACGGTACAGAGCAGTGTCCTGCTGGTAGCGTATGCGCTCTGGGCATATGTCGCACGACGCCGCGGCGCCGGGGTGGTCCTGATCGTCTGTACGCTTGGCCTGGCGTTGTACCCACTCTTAACTGCCCTAACCTCGCAGGTCTGGCCGCTGTTACTATATGCCGCACTAGCCGGCGTTTTCGTCGCCGGAACCGACCTTGTCATCTTCGACGTGCTGATGGCCACAGCGCCCGAAGAAGGACGCGGGACGGCGATCGGGCTCTACCATACCACCAACTATATCGCCACATTCGCAGCGCCCCTGCTCGGGACCCTAGCCGCGACCTCACTGGGCATCGCGACGATGCTGCTGGTAGCAGCTGGGCTGCGACTGATTGGTGGTATTCTATTTCTCACGCTACGCGTCGGCCGCGAGGCCGAGCAAGCGACGACATGACGGCTCCACGGACAGGAGGATATATGGCCGATGCGCTTACCGGGCTCAGGGAGCGGCTCTCAGCGGTAATGGATTTGAACTACGCGGCATCCCTGCTGAGCTGGGATCAGCGGACCTATATGCCACCGGGCGGCACGACTGCCAGGGCCCATCAGCTAGCAACTCTACGGCGGCTCAGCCACGAGCACTTTACGGATGTTGAGGTTGGACGGCTACTCGACGCGCTGGCGCCGATCGCCGATGATCATGCTAACGATAGCGACGAAGCGGCGCTGATTCGCCGCACGCGACGTGACTACGAGCAGGCGCGTAAGCTACCGCTTGAGTTCGTGACGGAGTGGGCGCGGGCACGAGCGCTCAGTAATCAGGCCTGGGAAGAGGCGCGCCGGCGGTCAGACTTTGCACTGTTCCAGCCGTACTTAGAACAGCAGTTCGATTTTGCTAAGCGCCAAGCCGAGTACTTGGGCTACGACGAGCATCCGTACGATGCGCTGCTCGATCAGTATGAGCCGGGCATGAAAACAGCCGAGGTCCGGACGATCTTCGACGAGTTGAAGGCGGGAACCATTCCGCTGCTGAAGGCAATCTTGTCCAGCGGCGGCGTTGTTGACGACGGCGTCCTCCACCAGACTTTTGACGAGGCAAAGCAGGAGCAGTTTGGCGTTGAAGTTACGCAGGCCTTCGGCTATGACTGGCAGCGTGGCCGGCAGGACCGAACCGTGCATCCGTTCTGCACCAACTTTGGCCGGGACGATGTCCGCATCACCACGCGCTTCTA
Organism: bacterium; assembly: GCA_016781525.1. GTDB lineage: Bacteria > Chloroflexota > Chloroflexia > Chloroflexales > Kallotenuaceae > LB3-1. Next base: position 12,739 of record JADDQE010000029.1, read on the forward strand.
TCCAGACTTTCTCAGCGCCGCGCTCTTCGGCACCATGCACGAGGCCGGCCATGCTATGTATGAGCAGGGGGTCGATCCGGCCTTCAGCCGAACGCTGCTCAGCCGGGGCGCGTCGCTTGGCGTACACGAGTCACAGTCCCGCTTGTGGGAAAACCTGGTCGGCCGGAGTCGCCCGTTCTGGCAGGCAAATTTCACCCGGCTCCAGGAGCTTTTTCCACAGCAGCTGGGCAGTGTCGACATTGAAGACTTCTATCGTGCCATCAATAAGGTCCAGCCTTCGCTGATCCGCGTCGAGGCCGACGAGCTCACCTACAATCTCCATATTATGTTACGTTTCGAGCTAGAAGTCGACGTGATCGAGGGCACGGTGGAAGTAGCCGATCTCCCTGAAGAGTGGCACAGCCGCATGGAAGCGATGCTCGGCGTCACGCCTACCAGTGACGCGCAGGGCGTGCTACAAGATACGCATTGGAGCAGCGGCGGTATCGGGTACTTTCCCACCTATACGCTTGGCAACGTTCTATCGGTTCAACTTTGGGAGCGCGCCATAGCCACCCACCCGACAATTCCCGATGAGATAGCCCGCAACGAGTATGGGAAGCTTTTAGGCTGGCTGCGCGAGCACGTACATCGCTACGGACGAAAGTACGAGCCGCGCGAGTTGATTCGCCGGGCGACTGGAGCACCACTCAACCCGCAGCCTTACATGAGCTATCTGCACCGCAAGTTCGGTGAAATCTATGGTGTATCGGTGTAGGCCTACTCGCCGAGGTTGTGAGCGGCACACACGTGAACAGGTGGACCGGCGGCGCTGCCGGTCCGCCTGCGTATGTCAATCCGAACTCCTATGTGCATGGGCTTGTAGCCACGCCTTGACGTCGTCGCCTTCGCTCTGACCGAGGGCAACTCGCTTGGAAAACGCAGCCGCATCACTCTCGGAAATGGAAAGCTCCCAGCCGTTGCGCCGCAGAAACTCTCGCACTGCCAAAACAGCAATGCGCTTATTTCCGTCGTAGAATGGATGGTTTTTTATCAACAGCGTCAGCAGGGCAGCCGCCTTATCCCATAGCGTCGGGTGAAGCTCATGCCCAAATACAACCTGGCGGGGTGCAGCAAGCGCCGATTGAAGCGCGTTAAGATTCATTACGTCGAATGACTCATGGACCTGCGCTGCGAACTTGGTGCGGATTTGCAGCAGATCAAATTGCGACAAATAATCAATCGCCATAATATTCAAGGTGCTTCTCAAGCCAGGCCTCAACCTCGGTTTGCTGAGCATCGGTCGCTACACCCATCGTGAAATCATAGAGATCGTCGTCGTCAGCACGCAGCCGTGCTCCATTCCGGTCCAAGTAGGAAAGCAGAGCGACGAGCGCAACCCGCTTGTTTCCGTCAGAAAAGCCATGCGCCCGTGCGACACGAAAGAAGAGGGCAGCAGCCTTTGACGGCAGCGTAGGATAAAGATCTTCACCAAACATCGACACATTGGGCGCGGCAATCGCCGCCTCCAGCTTCCCAAAGCCATGTTCAGTGACCCCCCGCATGCCTCCGAAGGTCTCGATCAGCAGCTCATGAATTAGCAGGACCTCGGTCAAGGTGAGTGAGGAGGGCGTACTCGTGTCGGTCATGTAAGGCGGCGCAAGACATCGGCGTGCTGTGCCAGGATCCTGCGAATACGGGCTACCAGCGTCGGGTCGACGTCGGGCAGCGCTTGGAGCACGAATTGTCCGTCATCCAGCCGTTCAACGGAGACCAGGACTGCTCCATCTCGGCGACTCGCCAGCCAATCCACCAGACTAGGGGGAGCCTCGCCTGGTGGAAGAACAAAAACATCAGGTGTTGATTGATCCATCGATAGGAGTTGGTAGCAAGCGCTGCGCCGCCGACTTTGCAGCTATTATGACTCAACCTCGCTCAGCAAGAAGCTTTGAAGCAGCCCGGTTAGGGCGCTATCCACCTTTGGCAGCAAGGGTATAGCGCCCACTCGATCCCTGGTCAGCAGCGGCTGAGTGCCGGGGAACAACAGTAAGGCGCCCAGCGTAGCTCTGCTACCCCCCGCTCCAATCGCACTGCGGTAGGCATAGGCATCATCGAGGGCATCCTGGGGAATTCCGCCGTCAGGAGCAACGCGATACTTGGCGTCTGCCACGAGTACTTTCGGCGGGCAGTCTGGGCGCTGCACTTCCAGGGCAATGTCTGGGATACGGACAAACGGGTCTAGCGTGCCAAGCTCTGCCGCGGACTGGCCAGCGGGCTGATAGCGGCGCTGGTACCAGACTGTGACCTTCGCGCCATCTGCGAGCGCGAGTACAAGGAGCGGTCGTTCCTGCCGCAACCGCATGGTCCAGCGACGCTCCTCCGTGCTGTCAGCCTCGTCCGCCCGCTCGACCATGCTTTGCTCGACAACCAGGCCCAGTGGAAGGAGCGCTTTCACAACGCGTAGGGTACACCATTGCTCGTATAGGAGGGGCAGCTCGTGGATCGGCAGCCAGAGCAACTGGCTATCGAACGCAAGCCAGGGTGTGCTACGCAGGTCGCGATACAGCTGGTATAGGCGACGATAGCGCGGCTCTCGGCGCATGAGCGGGGTCGGCTGTGTGAAGGTCCCAAGCTGGTCGACAGGCTGCAGCCAGGGCAGCGACAAGGCGCGGCGCAGCTTAACGGCCGCCTTGTCACAACCAGCCACCCAACGCTCCACGGCGGCAGTTGAGCGACTTTCGGCAAGTCCGGCGTTCTGTTGTCGTCGAGTCTGCTCGCGTTTAGCGATCGAGCGCACATATACAACCCGTGAGAGCAGAACCCGCAGCACCTGCTTCAAAACTCGGTGCTCGATCAAATCAGTGGTCGGCTGTGAGCGGCGGGTGGAGAAGGATTGAGGAAGCGGGCCGCCCCGCTCCCGATCAGGACCGCGAAGCGCAGCTTGAAGCGGGGGCAATACGTCTTCGGACACATCATCCAACGGCGCCCGCACCATGTCCGCCAGCATTGCAGGCTCGATGCGCTGCAGCTCCCAAAGCTGTGTATCAGCCTGGCCTGAGACGAGCTTTGAGTGTGGGGAACGTGTAAGCTGCTGGACCAACGTCAGCGCCTGCGCCACGTGACGCTCGACAAGCAGATAGTACTCCTCTACAAGTGTCAGTGTGGGCGCTACGGGTTCCAGCCTGCTGCCCATTCGACCACCGGAGAGTGCGTAGACGAGCGCACGGGCATCCTGTTGTATTTCGGAGAGCATGGCCTCATAGCGCTCTGCGTCGATCCTCCGTGGGAGAATCCGGAGAGGAAAACGCTCGGTCCGCGTTTGTCCGTCGGCATATCGCAGCCGGAGTGCCGCCAGGTAGTGGCCGACAGCATGCTGCGGATTCCAGCGCCAACGCCAGCTGTTGTCGCCCAGCACGCTTGTAGGCGGCCCCAGGTCAACATCACCAATTGTTAGCGCTGCATCCACAACCTCCGGCAGAGGTCGACACTCGATCTCCAAAGGCTGCCACTCCCGGAAATCATCCGCCGTGAATGTAGCCTCGGAAAGCTTACGTCCATTGATTGAAAGGGTGTCTAGTAGGGTCATGCTACCGCCATCCTATTGGAATTGTACCGGCTCCCACCGGCGAGCGTGAGGCGTGCCCGGCATGCGTGGCATAGAGCCTGCTCATCCGACAAAACGAACGCAGCGTGACCCTCATACCCACGGGATAAACGACGATGAACGATACACTGACGCAGCACAAAACAATCATGGTTGTCGAAGACGATTTTTTTATTCGTGACATGCTGGTCGAGCTGTTGGAAGACGAAGGCTACACGGTTATAAGCGCTGCCAATGGACAGGAAGCGATTAGCCAGCTGCGCACAAGCAAAGAGCTGCCCGGATTAATACTCCTCGACTTGATGATGCCGGTCATGGACGGACGGCAGTTCCGCTGCGAGCAGCAGAAGGATGATCTGCTGCAGCCGATCCCGGTTGTGGTGCTGACCGCGAGCACCGACTCCGACGTGCTCCCACAGTCGCTCGAGCCCGCCGCGTACGTCGCAAAACCTGTTAACTTACAGGGCCTGCTTGACGCGGTCGCGGCCTTTTGCAGCCAGCCAACGGCACTAAAGCGATAATTTTATAAAGCATAAGGGGGCTGCGGAAATCATTCGCAGCCTGCTCGTGCCTTCGCGCCTACTTGGCTATCGCGCCTCGTCCGCAAGCATCGTCATCATTGACTGGACAATCTGAAGCTCGTCCGTATTAATTGTGTGTCCCATCTGTGGATAGAGACGCGCGGTAACATCGCCGCCCATCCGCCGGAACACGTCGGCGGACTCGAGCACCCGCTCCTTGGGAATATGCGCGTCGATGTCGCTGCAGCCGAGAAAGATTGGGGTACCGTCGAGAGTCCCCGGATAGTCACGCGGCGTACCGTCCGGTCCAATCAAACCGCCGCTGAGTGCCGCGAGACCACCGAAGCGTTGAGCGTTGCGTGCCATGAACTCGGAGGCCAGGCATGCCCCCTGCGAGAAGCCGAGCAGCATCGTTCTTGACGCCGGTATCCCCGCCGCCGTCACCATCGACAGTACGCTAGCAACTTTCGCGAGCGCCGACGAGAGATATGGCTCGTTGTTCGTAAGCGGCGCGAGAAAAGTGTACGGATACCACGTATTGCCGGCAGCCTGCGGCGCAAGGTAGGCAAACCGCGGATGCTCTAGCTCGCCCGCGAGCTGTAGGATGTTCTCAGCGCTTGACCCACGACCGTGTAGCATAATTATGACGGCCGACGCTGAGTCCAAGGCGGCCCCAGTGCAAAGGACAGGCTGCCCCGCGTGTGGGTCCTGTCGTGAAGTTGCTACATCATTCATCGTGCTTCCTCCATTGGACGCCACTCGGGAACCTCAAGCGGTCGCAGGTTTTGGCTTATGGCCGCTCGATCAGCTTCGAGCCATGGCGGGAGTTTCAGTGTACGGCCCAGCGTTTCAACATTCTCGTCGACTGTAAAGCCTGGCCCGACCGTAGCGAGCTCAACAATATGACCATCGGGATCTTGTGTATAGATGCTTTTGAAGTAGCAGCGATCCATCACCGGCGAAACTCGCAGTCCAACCTCCATTAGTCGGTCGCGCCACTCAAGCTGGGTCGCCTCATCAGGTACGGCGAGCGCAAAATGATGCGTTTGACCGGCGCCCAGCTGGACGCGCTGGGTCTTCTGCGGATCACGTCCAAAATAGGTAATCAGGGTTCCTGGCTCACCATTTCCCGTTCCCCAGTACCAGTGCGCGGAGCCAGGATCGTCGAAGTTCGAAGTCATCTTGACCCGTCGCATGCCCAGCAAGTCGCCAAAGAAGGCGTGGGTCCGCTCGATGTCGGCACCGATCGCCGTAATGTGATGCAAGCCGTGCCGTAAGGCCATGTCGCCGGTAATCTCAGGAACCGGCTCCGGCCAGGTTGTCGCCAGGATCCGCGCCTCATCACGATTTGCAATCATCATCTCCTGTGGGGGTGCGCGGAACTCAGTTCCGATCGCATCGGGTGCCTCGTCCGCGGTCCAACCCGGCCCGATTGTCGCGATCTCGATGATCGTTCCATCGGGGTCGTGGAAGTAGATTGACTTGAAGTAATGCCGGTCTAGCGGCCCGTCCACAGCTATGCCATGATCGGTGAGGCGGCGCTTCCACCGCAGCAGACCATCCTCGTCGTCGACCTGTAGCGCGAGGTGATGCGTTCCACCAATACCTGGATGTCCCCGTCCAGCACCCGGCCACTCAAAAAACGTGATAACGGAGCCGGGGCGCGCTTCAGCATTGCCGAAGTACAGATGGTAGCTCCCCGGGTCGTCGAAGTTCACGGTCTGCTTAATTAACCGCTGCCCAAGCACTGTTGTATAAAAGTCTACAGTCCGCTGGGCGTTCGCACACACAATCGTGATGTGGTGCAAACCTAAAATTGTCATATGATCCTCCACTCCCACCCGCCGACGCCATGTGTATCACTTACTTTTTGTAAGTCTAGTACATGATAGCGTGAGTGTCAAGGTCAGGGACACTGGTCACTCACGTGGAGCACTCGCGGCGCGGCGCGTAGTGAAACCTGAGGCAGTGATGTCCTGCTGCTACTCCATCTACGACCAGCCCCACCGAGAAACACGTTGCCGGTAGATATGATATTCCAAGCCGAAGTGGCGCCGTAGATACGGCTCTTCGACCAGCACAATCCAAGCGTGCACCGTGGAGCCAAATAAAAGAGTCGCAATCGCGAGGGCAGGGCTTCCCGCGAGCAAGGCGCGGCCCGCCAAGGTCAATAGGTTGCCAAGCTCCATAGGATTTCGGCATAAACGGTAGGGCCCACGACAGACGAACTGCCGCGGTGGATCATGCGGCGCAGGAGTACCCTGACCATGCTGTACGAGCGTAAAGACTGAGGCAGCGGTTAATGAAGCTCCGACGCTAATCAATCCGACGCCCGCGAGGCGAACTGGCGCCGGCATTGCAACCGCCCTGCGAGCCCACGACCAAGGTGCCAGGCATGGATAGCCGAGATGCACGAGCGGCAGGTACCACAGGCCGCTACGTAGGGTCCGCAGCCACAGTTGGCGTTGCGAAACGGCTTCCGGCGTTGGCACGGCTTGCCCAATCCGCTTCATCGTATGCCACCTTGCGTCTACCCGCAGAATATATCCGCGCTCGACGGCCCGATCCTAGCATACTCCGCGCCACATTCCCCAGAAAGACCGACCGCCGACTCAACAAAGAGCCGGCGGTCGGTAAACATTGTCCAAACGGCTGGATTGGGCAGCACACGGATCAAACTTATCGGTTCAGGTCGAACGCAGCGCTGAGGGGTGTACGGGCGACACGTTGGATACACTGATCGCGATTGGGTTACCGAGACGGAGGCTTGATGAGCTGTTATCTCGGATGACTGTACTGTAGCAATACGACCTTACCAATTACCTTACCGCCTCAGGAACCTCGCTGGAGACCGGCATATCAGCGACGACGGACAAGGAGTAGCCCCGGCTACGCAGGAGCAGCAGCGTTCTCCGACTTAGTGGCAGCCAGGACACTCCCCTTGGATCTGCAGCGGCTCCCAGGCGAAACCTTTGCCGGCACGGTTGCGTCACCCAGCTTTGCCACCAAAACGTTAAAGGAGCTATCCGCCTCATCCAGTGACAGTCCAATATCTGCATACGCACGGCGATACTCAGCTTCGGTGACGTCTGGGTAACGTTTCAATATACGCTCTTTACCGAGCAATGAGGCACCGTCTAACAGAACGGTACAAGGAATACTCCCAACCATAAATGAATAACTTTTTGCGCTCATAACCTACCTTTAGCCGTTGTTACTTATCGCGGTGAGGAACCAGTGGCTCGAATACCCCGACCTCAGTGATCCGGATCTAGCGGGTCCATCATTGCCACGCCGTGTTCCGCATCGATGCGAGCGGCACGCTCGTCGTTGAACCCCGATACGTGCCAGGAACCGTTTGGCTAGCCG
>JADDQE010000188.1 GCA_016781525.1 bacterium
TTCAGCGCCGTCACAAAGCCCTGCTCGCTCCGCAATTGCTCGTTCCACAGGCCATTGAGGGCGCTGAGCTTTGCGGCGACGAAGATTTCATTGACCGGCGTGTACCACCGCACCCAGGGGTAGCGGCGCGCAAAGGCACCCGCATACTCCGCGAAGTAGGCGGGCCACTCCGGGTTCTGAAAGTTTTCAAGCCAGTCCGGGACGCCGAAGTGGCACAGATCGGCAATCGGCTCGATCTCCAGATCGCGCATAGCGGCAAAGACCTCATCCGCAAAGCTCCAATCGTAGCGACCAGGACCCAAGTGCATGCGGTAGGTCGGCGGTCCATAGCGCAAATAGCGAATCCCGAGCTCACGGACGAGTTGGAGATCGTCGCGCCAGCGCTGATAGTGAAAGCACTTCTCAAGCTGGTCGATCCGCCGGCGAGAACCGTCGCGCGCGGTAATCGTTGGGTAGCTGCACTCGATCCCGGTGGCAAACATGAATGGGCCCCGCGGCGGAAAGCGCTCAGGTTGGGGAGTGCGCGTCATGGCCGTGCCACCCTGCTCGATGGGGCCCGCCGACGAAGCAGGTGCACCACGAGCGCAAGGATGGCGCCATACGCGGCGTGCACACCGATCACCATCGCCGTGAGCCGGGCCTGCTGCTGCGCGGGAGGAAGCATCAGCTTCATCTTGGGTACCAACCAGCCCGGGCCGACAGCCCAGACAACAACCCCCCACGCGGGACCCAGCACCCATTTCGGCAGGTTGGCACTCGTCTGGATGAGGGCGTAGAGCATACCCCAGAAGCCGCCATAGGCGAGATGCCAGGCTGTTCCAGCCTGTGCCTGTTGCTCCGGTGTTAGGCTCGTGCCGAAGAGACCGGTGGCAACCTTCTGGACAAAGGTTGCCGTCACCTGATTCATCGCCGGCGGCAAATTTGGCCCTTCGGACAGCGCTTCCGCAGCTGATATCCCAGCAGGACCGTCAGTGGTGTCGGCGTGTGCGCGACCACCGATCACCGCCCGGCCGAGCCTGACCATCACGGTTACGGCGATCGCACCGAGCATCCCAGCCACGAGGCCGTTGATCGCTACGTTGAGCGGAGTATCGTTCATCGTTTTCATCGGTCCTGCCCCCCTGCTACAGCCACGCTACCTCAAGAGCGTATTCCACGTGCCACCGTTTGACCAAAGGGTATCACCCAAGCCCACGGGGTCTGCCCCCGGACAGCGAGTCATCGGCAGGTAACATCCCTCCACTACGTCCGCCCATTTAGGCCTTCGATCCCGAGTCTGGATCTCCATCCAGCAGCCGCGTGATCCGCTGCTTCGCTTGTCCGAGCATCAGCCGTGCTTTGTCGAGCGGACGAGCCTTCGCCAGGGCGAGCAGGCCCGCACGTACTCGACCTGCGCGAAGAGCAGCGGCGTGTTGCCCAGAAAGGTTTTGCTCCGGGCATCGACTTCTTCGGCGAACAGCCCCAGCTCGCCGGCAACGGCTTCGACCTGTGCCAGAATCGCTTCCGCCTTGTCGGGCTGGCCCTCCTTCGCATAGGTTGTTGCCAGCCAGAACGTACAGGGCAGAAACGCACCTTCGAATTCACCAACAGGGAGATTGCCTGCCCCTGGCGTCGTTCGCGCGTCGAAGCGGTGGACCAACCCATCGATGGTGAGCTCCGTTTCGATGCGCTCAACGGTCGCCAGGACCCGTGGATGATCAGCTGGCAGAAAGTCCATCACCGGAATTAACAGCGCGGATGCGTCCAGCGTATCAGCCTCGTAGCGCTGGCGAAACGCATTAAGCGTCGGACTCCAGCCCCGGGTCATCACGTCGGCATGGATCTCAGTCATCACGGAGCGCCAATGATCCGCTTCAGCTTCATGGCCCTGCTGCGTAGCAATCTTGAGAGCGCGCTCAAGCGTGACCCAGCTCATGACCTTGCTGCTGACGTAGTGCTGCTCGGGTGAGAGCTCCCAGATTCCTCTGTCCGGCTGCTGCCAGTGCGCGCAGGTATAGTCCGCAATGCGGCGGATGAGATCCCAGTATGCCGACTTCCAGGTGCCGCCTTGCTTGAGATAGATGAGCGCGCACTCCGCAAAGTAGCCCAGAGAGTCGAGCTGCCGCTGGGCATAGGCATGGTTGCCAAAGCGGACGGGGAGTGAGCTTCGGTAGCCGGTGAGGTCCGTACGCTCGCGTTGGGTCAGGTCAGTGCGACCGTCAATGCCATAAGCCACCTGGAGCGGGGCGTCGGTGACCGAGTCGAGCTGCGCCAGCCAATCCATATACGACTGGGCGGCATGGGTATCACCGAGCAGCGAGAGGCTGGCCATCGAAAGCGAAGCGTCGCGGACCCAGGCGAAGCGGTAATCGTAGTTCCGGTCGCCACCAATCCGCTCGGGTAGTGAGGTGGTTGGGCCCGCCACCAGCGAGCCGATCGGTGCAAAGCTGAGCAGGTGGACGGTGAGCGCCGACCGCAGAACCAGCTCCTTGCGCGGCCCGGTGTAGGTGAGACCCTTGACCCAGTCGTGCCAATAGCTGATCGTCGCCTCAAGTCCGCTCCTCGCTGGTTCGGTGGACCACGCTGCGGGCGATTCCTGCCATGCGAGCACTGCCCAGATTTCATCTCCACTCGCTAGGGCGAGAGTTCCCGAGACGCCGCCTCCAGCAGCAGCAACGTTGCCGCTCGTCCATAATCCGAGTGTCGTTTCCCCAACCTGGAGGGTGAAGCCGCCGCCTGATCGGGTGACAACGGCGCCTATATCAAAGTCGCGGCGCGGAACGAGTTGGAAAGCAGCCTCCACCACACCTTCGGTGCAGCGGACCCGACGCAGGACCACGCGGCGCCCCTCATCAGTCGTCGCGCGGTCTGTTTCCGGCCACAGCAGCGCGTCGGTGACCTCCAGCGCGCCGCCTTCAAGCTCCCAGGTCGTCACCAGCACGCCGCTGTCACTCAGATAGCGCTGACGGCCGCGGCTCGCAGCGACAGGACCGATTCGCCAGAAGCCGCCACGGGAAGGATCGAGCACGGCGCCAAAGATGCTGGCACCGTCGTAGTTGGGCAGGCACAACCAATTGATCGCTCCATCCGTCGCAACGAGCGCGGCCGTGCGTCGGTCGCCGATCACGCCGTGATGCGCGATCGGCGGGTACGGGAGAAATGGAAGAGTGTGAGGCATGCCGCCTACTCCGTTGAACCTGCTGAACCTGCGTAGCTGGACGGGCCTACCGAGCCATACAACTTGTCCACGTATGCAAATCGTGGACCTTGCCTCATCCTCCGGTCGCTGCGCGACGGTGGCTCGCTCCTGAGCATGGTCCCAATCACCTGTTTTGGGACATTAATAAACACGTCGCTCCCGGCACGCTTGGTCAACGCGTCGAGCGGGATAAAGATATCGGTCTGAAAAATTATCCCACGTGGCACGACCAGATGCGCCTCGTGCTCCGCTGTTGCGGGAACGACCTGCTCCACATCCCAGATTGCGCCATCGGCAACGTGACGCCCACGTCGCACTGGACGCACTCGGCCAACGCGCAGCGGCGCCGCGTCGTCCAGCAGATTGCCTGGCCATGGCTCCCGCGTTCGGACGCGAGCCGCTCTATCCCAACGCTACCTTCAGCAATCCCAAGGTGGCCAACGTCGGCCGACGCGCCGGCGAGCTGATTTCCTGCTTCACGCTGGCGATCAGCGAAGGGGTCTTGCTGTACACGCTGTTTCGCCTGGTGTATCCCTACCCGACACACTCGAGCGCGATCCAAAAGGTTGCTGACCAGTATGTGCCTGAACCCTTGCCCGCCTTTCACACGGAACTCTTTGACCTGGTCCGCTACGGCACGGCAACCGTCTGGCAGCGGCTGCGTGGGCGCGAGTTCGAGCCGCCAGCAACGCCGGCAGCGGAGAGCATCCCGCACCACTCTCAGCGCGTGGGTGGGGCATGAGCGTGCAGCATCTCCCGTAAGCATGGGACGGATCGCAAGTGCGCGATACCCGCTCACCCCGGATGCGTACCATCGCCCGATGGTCCACGGTGATTCGTCCGTGACCGGAGGTGTTGCTCGACCACCAGTGCCCGTTGCAGGTCCCATAGATTCACCCAGGATTGCTCGGCAAGGTGGCTGGCCCAATCCTGCGGCTCCGACAGACGGGCGCGCGTGAGCGGGTAGTGGTGGACAAGACACGCCACTCCGTCCTCGGTAACCACCCAGGTACCAAAGCGGTACACGACGCGTTCCACATCGAACGCCACCAGCGCCGCCGCCACGTCCATTGCTCCCTGGTCCGTGTAGACAGTTCCGGTCAATGGTTGACTTTGCAGCAGCAATGCTTCGGCGGATCCGAGGAGGGCTTGGAGGTAAGCCAGCTCTTCCATCCGCGGTTCCGGTCCGTGCATCGCAGTTTGGAAATCCGAGGCAGTATAGGCCGTACGATGAGGACGGTTCCCGCGGGACCGATTGTCAGGTCGTCGCCTCACGCCGTGATTTCTTCCACGACAGCCAGCGTCTGATCCGGTCCAGTTGCGCCTGGCTCCACGGTTTGTAGTTCCTCGACCTGAAAAAAGGTCTGCCCTGCAGCTTGCTCAGCCCCATCAAGCCGCACATACCAGCTGTTACTCGTGCCGGCAGCGACGACCGTCCCGCACTGCTTATACTCCATCAGGTCCCCGTCGATCACCCGTACCCGTTGCCCGATCCCAATCTGTGCCATAACCACCTCCCGAGGTATACTCCGCTCCAACACGTTCCTGCGCGGCGTGCCGCACAAAGATATCGCGGGGCTCAACCTGGAGCGCCGCGCAGATCCGATCAAGTGTATCGAGGTCGATGCGGGTCGCACGACCCGTGCAGAGCGCGTGGGCCGTGTTATACGCAACACTTGCCCGTTCTGCTAAGGCCTTGATCGTGAGACCCTGTTGCTTAGCCAGCTCTCCAATCCGTAGTCTAACCGGCATGAAGTCCTCCACATATCGTGTACTAGAGGTACTATATAAGGCATTGCTTATGAAGTCAAGTAGTGTTATACTTACTTAGTACTATACAAGACAGATCCCCCGTGCTACAACAGTGGGAGTAGGATCGAGCAGTTTCGGTCATATGATTATTGGAGAAGGTAGATGAGCAGCATGCAAGGGAACTTACCAACGTCCGTGCAACAACCTGATGCACCCATCCCGCAGCGAGCACCCGGCTTGTATGAAACCACGTGGCGCTTCCTTGGCGACCGGGATGAGGCTGACCGGGCCTACTGTTTCCGCTTCGGCGTCAACCAGGCCCCTGAGCCGGTGGTCGTATCTGGCGGCGCATGGGCATATGCGCTACCAGCTGTCTAGCTTGAGCGACGAAGCTTTAAAGCCGAGCATGAGCGAATCCGCGAGCGTGTTCGCTCCCAGCCGTCACAAGGAGGTCCATACCATGTCAACGTTTGAGGCTGAGCATCCACCCCAACCGCTCGAACGAGCCGTGAGTGGGCCAATCCCTACCGCACCCCTTGACCCGGCCCGGATCGAGGCGCCATGGCCAGGAGCCACCGCGCAATCGGCGCTACTGCACGTGCCCGAGACTCTCAAGGTCCGCACCAGCTCTCGTCCAAGCGCTGTTGCGGGTGCGATTGCAGGCGTGATGCGAGGACATGGCGAGGTCGACGTGCAAGCAATTGGCGCGGGCGCGACGAATCAAGCGATTAAAGCGATTGCCATCGCACGGACCTACCTCCTCGACGATGGGATCGACGTCTGTGTTGTTCCGTCCTTTATCGATCTCGTGATCGATGGCGAGGAACGTACGGGGTTGCGCCTGTTCGTTCAGCAACGTCCACACTAATTGCGGGCTTGCGGTCTCGGGCATTGGTAGGCGTCTCCCTTTGGCTGCAGCATTACGGCAAGAACGATTATAGAGAATCAGTCATGCTCAGCACAGCTGATGGGACGTTGAGCCCATCTCTATTTGAGCGACCGGCTTCGCCAGCGAGCCGCCGGGGATACACCGAGGAGCACCACCATGCCCGCACAGCCGGACGGTAATCTGATCATCATCGGCGGACACGAAGCGAAACAGGGCGACACCACCATTTTGCAAGAGGTCGCGAAGCAAGCGCTCGACGGCAACGGAGCACTGACGATTGTCACCGTCGCCACCCAGCTCCCGGAAGAAGTGGGGGCAGAGTATCAAGCAGTGTTCAAGCGTCTGGGTGTCAAGCGGATCGAGATCCTGGACATTCGGACGCGCGAGCAGGCCTATGACGAGGACAACGTCGCGAAGATTGCCAAGGCCGCTGTGATCTTCTTCACCGGCGGCGACCAGCTGCGTATCACCAGCCAAGTCGGCGACTCGCTGGTATTCCGCTGTATGCGCGACGTGTACCACAAAGGCGGCACGATTGTCGGGACGTCGGCGGGGGCAGCGGCCATGCCCGAAACAATGTTAGTTGGCGGCGCAAGTGATTCTTCGAACCGCATCTCGGCCTTATCCATGGCGCCCGGCCTCGCCTTTATGTCGGGCGTGGTCATCGACTCTCATTTTGCAGAGCGCGGACGCATGGGCCGCTTACTGGGCGCGGTCGCACAGAACCCACGCAACCTGGGCCTAGGCATTGATGAAGATACGGCCATCATGGTGCAGCCCGAGGGCGTGCTCCGTGTGATTGGCTCGGGGGCGGTGTATATTGTGGACGGTAGCGAGATTTCGTATTCAAGCCTGTCGGAGCAAAACGCGGAAGGTGTCGTGAGCATCGATGACGTCACAATCCATGTGCTTGGATCGGACGATCACTTCGATCTTGAGGGCCGCCGACCGAGGCGTGCTGAAATGCAAAGAACACGCTAAGCTAGACTACCCATGCTTCAAGGAGGCATCTACCCGACAGGTGCTGCGACAGAACATATGCCGCCGTTACAAGAGTCGTAGTGCTCGAGGATGAGCCGGATGGCTTGGCGAGGAGGAAGAACTGACCGCCGCTTGGCTCGCTATCCCCCCTACCCCGCCGATCACCAGCAGCGCGCCCATGAAACCATACAGTTAATCCGAAAGATGGGATCAGGCTGCACCACGAACTGTGTCGTGGTGCAGCCTGATCAGCAGCTACGGGCTGCGAATGCGCGGCAACGGCCACAAAAAGCGATCATATGCACGGAACTGCTCGGGCGAAACACTCCCATCCGACGTATCGCGCGTAGTTCTGCTGTATCCGCTTCAATCGCTTATCTGCAAGCTACCATCCTGGCCGACAGCAACCTTAACTCGTAGCGGAGCGGGTCCCACGAGCGAGTCTAAGCTCACGAGGTAATCATACTTGCTGTCACTAGTGACACGTGTAATCGTGATCCGCTCAGGCGGCACGTCCCTGAGCCGTGCCTGATAGCGGCGTGCCGCCCACTGCTCAACCGCTGCCAGAATGCGTTCCCTCAGATCCACACTGATCGGCTCCATCACAGTATCCTTTCAGGCAAGTATGCAAGTCCAGGTGACCGGCTTATGTGCGCTGCAGTGGTGCGAGGACGTCCTCAGCCTAGGCTGTCAACCACCTGTGGACACAGTTTGCAGCCTCGTATGCCATGAAGATCGAGCGATCATGCACTGCTTGGCGAGTCGGCGTGTGCTTCTGCTGATCACAGAGCGTGGAGCCGATCCGTGCCATGTTGAGAAGCTGGTTCCTGATTTTGAGCAGGAGTATCGGGGAGAGTCCTTAAGATAGCATCTGTCTTAGCCGGTCAGGATGGCGGCTGATTATGCTCGTCCCAACGGTCCATCACATCCTGCCGTCCCTCGCTATTGCGCTTCTCAATCGCCTCGCGTGCGATCGCAACCAGCAGGCTTTGGAGAGAGAGGTGCTCTGCGCGCGCCAGCTCCATCAGTTGTGTGTGTAGTTCTGTCGGTAGCCGAAGGGTAAATTGCGTTTCGCTCGAATCATTCATACCTCTCGTCGCCTCCTGGCAATAGATACGTTCCGCTATAAACAAAACAGCCGAGGGGACGCTGCGCCCCTCAGCTGCAAACTATTCAAAGCGCCGTACGACCCTACAGACACCTCGTCATTTTTTTGTCACTTGCTTGGCTGCTTCGGCGTCCTTCTTTTTCTGGCCGGCTGCATCAACTTTAGATTGCTTCTGCGTGGCCTTCTTCTGATTCGCCTTCGGAGATTTGTCACCCATGATGTGGCTGCCTCCAACCGTGGTCCCCCGAACGGAGGGAGACCAAAGTATAGGCTGCCTGGGGGGGGCCGTCAAGCACGAGAATTTGGTGGTCAAAACCTTGCTACATTTTGCGGTATGACGGGCAGGCCCAAGGTCACACCCGTCGTTATGCTTTACGAAGCGAGAGATATGCTGTGTGCCCATCCCATGTGCCGCTACTCAGCGCGGCCCCCGCTGCCATCGCCTCGCTGCAATCTGCGATCATCTTGGTGGTAGACGACGAGCGGCCGATACTCCTGCTGCTGCGCGATCTGCTGGAAGATGAGGGGTACACCGTGCTCACTGCACACGATGGTGCGTTCGGGCTGGCGCTTGCACAGGACGCCAAGCCTGATCTCGTGCTGACCGATCTGATGATGCCGACGATGGATGGGCTGGCTCTAGCACGTTGCCTGCGCAGCGATCCCGGCACCGCCCACATCCCGCTGGTCGCAATGACGGCGGCGTATCGCACACAGGACCCGGCTTTATTCACCGACGTCATTGCAAAACCGTTCGAAGTCGCGCCGCTGATCGCAACCATCGGCGCACTGCTGGCTGCTGCAGCGTAGACGTGGCAAATGCAAGCGTTCATCTGGTCACTGCACATGCAAGCAAGGCGCTCGTTCCATGCGGCGGCTGCGTTAGGCACCGAAACACAGTCCGCTGGCTCCACGTGACGCGAGACACGCAAATACATGCTTGCTTTAGCTGGGGAGGACACACCTGTCGGTATGCGCGCCGATGAGAAAGCCTGTGCAGCGCTGCGGGCGACGTGAGATGCCAGACGAGGAGCCAGAACCGTGCCCATTCAACCATTCGCGACCGGCGTTCCCGGGTTGGACGAAATACTTGGCGGCGGCATCAGCCAGAACGCCCTGGTGTTTTTCGTTGGCAGACCAGGGGCGGGCAAAACCGTCTTGGCGAGCCAAATCCTGTTTCATGCTGTTCAGCGGGGCGCGCCAGGCCTGTTGCTGACAACGTATGCGGAAGGCCAAACGAAATTCCTGGAGCACTTGCGTCCCTTTAGCTTCTTCGACGAGGAGGCCATCGGCTCCTCGCTCACGTTGTTGTCCCTGCCATCGCGCGTGGGCTCCAACATGGACGTCGCGGCAGCGGCACTCGTCAAAGCCATCCGGGAGAGCGGGGCGCAGGTGGTGCTCCTCGACGGCATTCAAAGCTTGGCCGACCAATTCCATGATCCATCGGCAGTCCGGCGCTTACTTGCCGCCCTGGCAGCGCTGCTGAGTTACCTCAACGTGACCCTGCTTATTACGCTTACAGGGCTGACGCGGGATGAGCTAACGACTCAGGAGTTGACCACGGCGGATGTCGTGATCGGCTTGGACTTTGGCGTGGATGGCTGGCGCCACACGCGCCGGGTCGAGGTCCTCAAACAACGGGGACGCGCACACCTGTCAGGCTTCCACAGCTATACCATCACCAGTAATGGTGTGCAGATTATTCCACGGCTGGAGGCACGTCCGCTACGCGAAAGTGAACCGCGGCCAAGCGGTCGAGTCCCTTTCGGCCTGCCAGAGCTCGATCAGCTTCTCGGCGGCGGCGTACCGGCGGGAACTACCACGTTGTTGGTTGGCGCTCCCGGGGTGGGCAAGACGACACTTGCGCTGTACTGGTCGCTCGCAGCGGGCGCCGAAGGTGGGACGACCGTCTTTCTCAGCTTTGATGAACGGCTGCCGGATCTGCGTGCCAAAGCCGTGGTCTTCGGGATGCCGCTTCAGACGGCGTTGGACGCCGATGCCTTCACGTTTCTCTATCTTTCACCCGTCGACCTCAATCCTGATGAAGCCGCCGCGCGTCTCCTCGCAGCGATGACGCCGAAGACGACACGGGTCGTCATCGATAATATTCGCGTCCTGGTCCAATCGCTCGGTCCCCGCGCCCATGATTACGTGATGGCGCTGAGCAGTCACCTGTACACTGCCGGTATTACCACGATGATCCTGCTCGAGATCACGCCATTTGTGGGACTGCAATTTGATGTGGAACATCAGCCATGGGGTCTCCTGGCGGACAATATCGTGATTGTGCAGCAGGTCGTTGCCCTGGGAGCCCTGCGCCGGATTCTCGCCGTGCTGAAAATGCGCCTGAGTGCCTATGATGCGACGCTGCGCGAGCTGCTTCTGGATGGGCAGGGCATCCGCGTCTTGTCACCGCCCGAGTCGGTGCCAGGCGTATTAACGGCTACCGCAAGCAATACCGGTTTGACGGCTCCTCCAGAGGCGGCAAGCCCAACGTCCTGACGCCGATGCGCTGCTCGCGTAACGAAGATCACTTTGGACGTTAAATACGTGCTTGCGGACGGCCTATCCTTGTGGTATACTACATTCGTGGTCGTCGCGGATGTCTGCGGCGGCCACACTGTTTTAACTGTGAACTTGTGTCTGTTCGAACACAGAGATAGGGCCAAGCGCACGACTAGGGTGTACAGCGTACACCGGCGTTCCAGCGGGGAACGCGTGGAGGACCGATGCAAGCTCGTTTATTTATTGGCAACTTATCGTGGAATACGACCGATGCCGATCTGTCGGAGGCCGTAGGGTCGCAGGCTGAGGTGTTGGACGCAAAAGTGATATCTGATCGCGACACTGGCCGCTCACGTGGCTTTGGCTTTGTGACGATTGAGAGTGATCGCGTACAAGAGGTCATTCGGGCGCTGGATGGTCAAGACATCGATGGCCGGGCCATTCGGGTCAACGAGGCCGAAGAGAAACCACAGCGCGATCGCGGTGGGTACGGCGGCGGCTCCGGTGGCGGCCGACGGCAGCGCTACTAAGCTCGTTCGACATACGATTTGTGCGCGCCGGGGACCAATCCTCGGCGTGTTCTGCTCTCTACCCCGCTCTCTACCGATTGCTGGAGTAATCAGGCCCTCAGGAGGTCCACATGGCCCACTTAAGCTATCCATCCACGACGGAAGTGCAACTGCGGTTGGGAGCCCAGGAAGATGGTATTTTGGCGGTTGTCCGCGGGTGCCCCTGGTGGACCAAGGCGGAGGTTGAGGGCCGCCTCCCTGGAAGCGCAACTGTGAGCAGCGTGACTCTCACGACCACACGTGGAGTGGAATCGACGCTTCGGCGCATCCTGCAAATGAGCTTTGGCTTAGTGTTTCCCCCTGAAGGCGGTGCTGGGCAGCAGCTGGTACGAGAAGCGCCGAGCGTGGTGGGCCGAAAACCCCGTTCGTTACGGTAACGGTGGAACGAAACACCACGGAGAAAACTGATGGAAATCAAAGGCATTCGCGTCGGCCAGCGTGTCTGTGTCACATCCTTACAGCCGGCGCGTGGCTGGCAAGGCCGGCAGCTGATCACGATCCCCGCTGGACAACAGGTCGACGGCATTGTGCGGGATTTGACCGCTGATGGATTTTTCGAGCTGCAGCGGGATAATGGTGACGTGCAAAGCTTTAATGCAAACGACACCTCAATTTTGGTTAAACGTATCGCAACATAAGCGCTGCGGTTCGCTCGACGGGAGTCGCAACGCCGTGCTGTCTGCTTGCATGCAAAACAGCGGAGGGCAGTGCAGGGTGTAATTACTGACCATCGTCAAAATCACCTACGCCGAATTCCCGAGACCAAGCGACACGCCCAAGTCCCAGCTCTAACAACCGTTCCCCCAACCTAAATCGCGTAACAAGCTCAGGCAGCGGCTCGGATTCTATACCGGATGCCTCAGCACGAACATCCCAAGCTGGCTCCTGACGACCAGTGCTCCCTGCATAACAACAGCGACCCTTCGTGACCCTCCGGCCAGGAGCTTCGCTAGCACCTCTTCGCGTTCCTGCTTGATTCGACACCGACCGGCCTTGATATAACCTTCTTCGCCGCCTTGGAACGACTGCACCGACGTTCGGCCGCGCCGTTACACACGCGGGCCGGTGTGTAAACCGCCCGCCGTGGAACTGGTGGCCCGAGGTCAGGATGGACGTCCTCCATAGCGTCGATGATCGCCATCGCGCTACACGATCTCTGGACCTCGCCGAGCAGTCTGCCCCGCCATTCACGGTACGTCTATTGCTTAATGGCGGGACACATAACGTCGGAATGGATCCCTATGCGTTCGCATATCCGCGAAGGCGAGCGCCGCACGAGTTGGCCGAAGACGACGCGATCGAGGCGCTAACGACCAGGCACTAGGAGGCGCTCGCGCTGCTGCAAGATCCGCACCCGCGAGCTTGCACTAGACCAGCCGGCCAATCGGCATAGCCCCGCTGCTCGGAGCCGGAAGCACATGGAAGTGCTCGCTGTCGACTTGCTGGCGGCCACGGTGGCGCTGCCGGTGCGACAGCCGCGGACGATCTGGCTGCCCTACGCCGGCGGGTTCTCGTGTAGCGGGATTGCCTAGCAGATCAAGGTACTGCCGGGCACGATCAAGGGCCGGCTGCGGCTAGGCGTGGCCAAACTCCGCGAGGTGCTGCTGTGCTGCCCCTACGTGATGCCGTCCCGCACTGATCCACGACGACCGAATACTGACATGAGCAGGACTGCGCATCGGTCACGGTGTCGCGCTTGCCTCGCGCGGCGTTGGCGAGGCTAAGCACCGCGCCGCCGCAGAGGAATTGGGTATGAGGCCACTGAGTAAGATGGCGTGGCCGCTGAGCCTTGACGCCCGTGGTGTGTCACGCTGCGGCCCGTATTTTAGAGAGCTTCGATGACGATGCGTGGACGGTTAGCGGCGACCGTGCGACACTTAATCTTGACGTTCGGTGTAGGGCCCACCCGCAGATGTTCTGGGTGCACATGTTCAAAGCCGACCTAGCTCCACGCGGTCACGCTGCGTTGCGTGGCAGAGAACAGTTACGACCGTGAGGAACGGGAACAACGGGAGAGTGGCATGGGTGAACGAATTCAGGGAGCACAGCTCCTGCTGGCACGGATGATCGAGATTATTAATACGCGGCCGCAGGGCGACAATCCCCCGTTTGGCCTGCACGTGACCGGAAACGCCATGATCTCGGCAACCGAGGTGTCCTATCCGGACGAGCCAGCGCGGCGGATGGCCGTGCTGATGCGCGATATTGACACGTTGGTCAACCAAGGCGCCGTCCAGCGGACGCAGACCGCCGATGGGTGGCAGCTGCGGATCAACGTGCACTTGCTGCACCATTGAGCGTGAGGGGAAGCTGCGCCAACTGCAGGCGCGCGAACACAACGGGTGGGGGCGTCACGGCTTGTCCCTGTTGGCTGCACTTGCCTCCGCCTCGCACCGGATTTCCGCTCGCGGCGCGGGTGGTGGCTGACCTTGTCGTGCTCGGCTATCACAGATGATCCATCACGCCCGACTTCCCTATTTGTGGATGGACCGTGGTTGGGCAGCGTGGTGGCTCGCCGCTTGACGACCGCCGGGGATCGGAGCGAGCAAGGTACCGCATCAGGGCTAAGCCCTGGTGCTACGGCTGCGTCACGGAACTCGCTGTAACCATATCACTATCAGACCCTCCAACCGTAGGACCAATGACACCTACGTCGAGCGGCGGTTCCGCAGCAACGAGATCGAGGTCGCCGGCGAAGAAGACGATTAGGTGCCGCGGTCGCTGGTCTCGATCCATGTGGACCGAGCAGATATCGCCGCGCACCCGCTTAACTATCCCAACATACCCATGATCACCGACACCTGGCACATTCACTCGAATGCGTTGGCCGTAACGGACATCTTCACGTTGCATGATTATCTCCTGTACCACTCCCTAGAGCCTACACCGATACCAGCGGATCCAATATGCCTGCTGAAGTTATGATTGGTGACAGGTCTGCGGACGCTCGCTGACCATAACTTGATCGGCCTGGGGGTATTATGCTGCCAGGCTAGGCACGGCACAGAACCGGGCCAGGCCGCGCGTGTGGAGCACGAGGGCAATGCCAACTGCTGCTTCGATCGACATACCCTCCGCTGCCCCGGTCACGAGTACCGCTCGTGTTAGGTCATGAAGTTGGCCCGCGGTGGTCGCCGCAATGGAAAAGGGCCGCGTACCATGACACAGCTCGTGGTGCAGCGTGGTAGCGTAGTGCCGCAGGAAGGCTTCCGTGGTAAGCCGCCGAGCTCCGCTAACACCTGGGAGCATCACCAGTAGGGCATCACTCCGAACGATCAGCCGCTCCTCAGGCAGCCCGGCGAGGTGCTCCTGTAAGGCGTACTGGACGGAGGTCATAATGTCGTGCCAAATTCGTGTGTGGTCCATCGAAACTCCCTTGCCCTGAAGGCGATTGGATAATGCTGCCCGTGGGGACGATCTGCATCAGGTCGCGGCCGATGCGCTGTTCATGCAGGGCATGGCCGTGGATGAACAGCGCGGGCGTTAGGAGTGGGGCCGTCGGCGCTCCAGCTCCTGTTGCTGCCGGCGGGCGTTGTCCGCCGACTGCCGGCGCTCTTGCGCCGTCCGCCAGCGGTCGAGCTCCGCCCGCTGCTGCCGAACCCGTTGATCGTGCTGGCGCTCCACGTCCGCTGCTCGTCGGCGTTGCGCATCTTCTTCCTGTTGGCGTGGATAGTTGTTGGACATTGGTCGCTCTCCTTGGTGACGGGATTTCCTGATGGGTGTACTCGGTGCCCTACGGGCCACTAGTAGCGAACCCAGTGCTGCAACCACGGGGGTACGCCAGGCACGGCCTCCGCGAACAGTTCGCCACCGTGGGCGGCGTGCGTGTTCACGTTGCCGCGTCGTAGCATCTTCCCGGTTGATGGTTTCGTACACCCGGTTCATCTACGCCTGGCGGGTCTCCACGGTCTGTTCAAAGACTCCCTGCATAGTCTGGGTGGTGGACATGCAGCCGCGGTTCAGCGTGGTTGAACAGTTACACGTCTTGCTCCGTAGGGGATTGTATATACGTAGTATATCACGTTGTATATACAAAGTCAACATGAAATCTCGCTTTCTTGATATTCTTTAGGAATCAATATACAATACGTTGTATATACAGGCATTATCATGAGGTACTGATGAAAATCACGCGTCGGTCAGATAATGGCAAGGGCGGGCACATGCTTGTCTCGGTGCCCGCTAACCGGGTAGCGGAGGTCGAGTCGGCGCTCCGCTTTCTCGAGGCGCGACGCCAGCAGCGGGGCTCCCAGGTCGTTATCGAGCTGATTGTCCGAGCGGCGAAGCGCAGTGGATGGGTATTTGCGCCGCCTGAGGAGCCGTCGGCCCCTTCGTGATCTGGCGATCGACAAGCAGGGCCGAGCGAATCGGGTGCGCTATTCTGCGCATCCCGGGATCGGCGCGGACGTGAAGCAGCGCGGCGCCCGTGCCGCCAACTGGGTGCCTGCTATGCTTCGGCTTGCTTCGCTGGCACATTCTGGCTCTGGAACGCTTCCACGGATGGTTGATCATGGGGTTGTCCATTGCTTGCCACCACGATGCGCGCCAACGTCCCTTCCTTGGCCAGCGATTCGACTGTCAGATAGCCACCAACCATGGCCAGCAAGGTGCTGTGCAAGGCCAAGCCACTGCCGCTGCCGCCCGAGCGCACCGCTGCCGTGGTGGCGTCCATGCCCACACCATTGTCGCGAATCGAGAGCAGCAGCTCGGTCTCCTGCACGCACAGGCCGATTTCGAGACGAAGAGGCGTATCCGGGCGACCACCGCGTCCGTGAAGAGCGGCATTGCGGATCACCTCGCGAGCGGCCCCCAATACGACCTCGCCCGTGACAGCATCAACGTAGACGGTGCCGGCCCCAGATCCCTCGAGCGCTGCGTGGCCATACCAACGGACCTCCTCAAACTGACGGGTAAATTCCGTGTGCAGCAACGTCTGCAGACCGCCGATCAAGTCACATGGGCCAGGACCGCGGGCGGGCGCGGGTTGCACATCGGTTAGCAGCGCCGCGATCTGCCGATGGGCATCGGCGAGTGTATCAAGCGCACCCTGAATAGCCGGCTGCTGCCGATCCGCGCCGCCCAGCTCTAAGATCGCCAGGTGCAGTGTGGGTAAGATCTCATCGTGGAGGATGCGGCGCGTTCGTAGATCCATCACCCGTTGTTCAGCCGTGCGACTCCGCTGGAGTTGCATGAGGTGGCGCACCATCTGCTCGCTTGCCAGCAGTTGGAGAATGCGCTCTGCTGTGGCCTGGGCAATATCCATCTCTTCCTGGCTGTAAAGCCCGCCGTCCTGTTTCTCGCCGATCAAAAGCACGCCGATCAAGCCACGCTCGCTCCGCACCGGAAGCGCCCAACAGTAGGGGGCAAACTGCTGCGGATCCAAGGGTGTCATCCCCTGCTCTAAATCAGGCGGCGGGCGCAAGGGCGGCGCAGCGGACGCCAGGGGATAGCGCAGCGGTGGACCGGCCAGCGGCGCCACACTGCCCACCGGAATCAACTGTGCCTGCCTGGTGTCCAGCATGTGACGGCACAGGGCAGCCAGCAGCTCGTTGGCAGATGAGCTTGCGGCTGGCGTGTTCGATGGGCGTCCCGGGCTGTGCAGGAAAGGCCGCAGGCGCGCCACAAGCTGCTCTTGTTCACGAAGTGAGCGCCAGCTGTAGAGCGCATAGAAGAGCGCCATCGGCACCATGGCCAGCAGCAGGCTGTCGATCGGACGCAGATGCGCAGCGATGCTCCAGCCGGCGATGGCCGCATAGCCACCAGCCAGAAAGACGGCATTGCGCCAGTGCCGCAGCAGGCTGCGTCTGGGCAACACCCTGCCCGTGAAGATTTCGTAGGAGATAATGGCCTGCCCCAGTGCAAGCGAAGCAACTGTCATCAGCAGCAGGAGCGCCAGATCGTAGGTAGCGACGGTTGCCACGAGGATCATGGCCGATCTGCCGGCGCGCGTTGCCAGAATCACGCTGCCAATCACATAGGCGACCACCAGACCCACCACCAGGAATGCCCCGGCTGTTGCGAGAAGCCAGGGTCGAGCGTGCTGTCGGGCCCGGCCTGTGTTGGAATCGTCAGCCGGTGCGGGTCTAGCCAAGGCGTCGATCGACAAGAGGATGCAGGCCACCATCCAGAGTGGAAAGAAGGCAAACAGACTCCGAAGGGGGGGTGCCGTAAAGGGTGCAGTCGAATCCAGCGGCACCAGTTGATCGTAGGCCGGGATGGGATTGGCAGCGAGCATCCAGCCGAGCAGCCCCGTCAGCCACAGCGCCATGAGCCAGAGCCAGCCCCGGTGACGGCGGGCGAGCGTGTTCGCGTGTCCACTCCCAAAGCCACTGTACCAGAGCACAGCCACGTACCAGGCGAAGGGGGCAACGATCACCGGAATCCAACCCACGCGCCACCAGACGTTGAGCCACGCCAGGTTCATCCTCAAGGGCTGCCCCACAATCGCGCTGTGGCTGATGAAGAAGGCGGCCCCGGTGAATAGCCCACCGCTCATGAGCCAGACACCGCGATGGCGACGGTCGCCAGTCAGCAGCACGGTCAATCCCAGCCACAGCACGAGCATCGCATTGAACAACGAGATGGTGACAATCGCCCAGTCGAGCCAGAAACGTCCGCTCATTCGGACCAGACCTCCCACTCGTTCTGCGCGTTGAGCACGTAGGCGCTTCCATCGTCATCCCAGCGGATCAGGCGGCCGCTGTGCACAATGATGGCGGCACGCGTGCGCGCTGCTTTCTCGTCGGTGGTGCTGTCGGTCAAACCCCAGGCCGCATAAATCTGTCCATTTGTGCGGCTGATCGTGCGTTTGTCGCGAAAGCCTAAGCGCTCCGCAATTTGTTCGTTGGTCAATCCTTGCGCCAGGAGGCGGACGACGATCTGCTCGTTTGGCTCTAACAGGCTCATGGGATCCTGCGCATCGCGGTGGCGCACCTCCTGGATGCGCGCCTCGACGTCCGGATCGACGACACTACGCCCGGTGACGGCATCCCTGAGCAGGGGCACGATCATCTCGGGCAGCAGGTAGTTCGACTTGCGCACGTAGGCGTAGTGGCTCAAGATGCTGGACTCGCGGAAGGCGCGGTAGTAGGCGTCGTCATCCTGGATCGAATAGAAGACGACCGGCTGACGCGGGTACTCGCGGCGGATGGCGACGGCGGCGGCGATGCCATTCATCGCCCCGGACAGTGCCACATCCATCAAAATCACATCGACCGGTTCAGACGCGAGCAGAAATTCCAATGCATCCTCGCCGCACGCCACCGCCCCCAGCACGGCGACGGCGCCCGTCGCCGCCAACCCCCTGCTTAGCGCCTCTTGCAGGCGCACATTGTCCTCAACGATCAGAGTTTTCAGTACCGATCTGTCCATGATCCAACCTTGTCATCTACACCGCTTGGCTGTCAAGCACTCGTGTGCGCGCTGGTTTGCACTTGAACGGTGGCGATGGCGGAGCGGTTCCGCTACGATACCCCTGCGATGGCACCGGGAACTGGGACCATCACGAAGAATTGGGAGTTGCGAGTATAAACCATTGAAGAGAGAACACAAAATGCGCCGCGAGATTGACGGCGAGATTGTTGCCATTGATGGCAAGGAGATGCGACGCAGCTACGACAGCGAAGAGAGTCGCGCCGCCATCCACATGAGGCGCAGAGGGTACCCCGCTTGGGCCAGCACCGATGGACTCTGTCTCGGTCAGGGCGAGGTGGACCAGAAGTCCAATGCACTCACCGCTATCGCCGCCCTGCTGCAAAATCTATTGGGAGGCGGCATTATGCCACACTGAGAGCCCTTGAAAGAGTAGCTGCCCGATGATTGCCTGCATTCTTATTATTGCCAAAGACCCAAAGGAGACATCAATTGGCGAACAGCATACAGGGACTGGCGCTCAGCTCCGACGATCCCCGCACCTTGGAAGAGATGTACCGGGCGGCCCGCCACCGGGGCGAAGCCGACGCTTTTGCCGCGGCGATGGCATCCCGCTATCACAGCGCGCCGGACAATCCGCTCTACGCGGCCTGGCACTACCGCTTGCAAGCGCGTCCACTGGATGACGAGACCGAAGAGGGCCACATCGCCTGGCGCACGGCTCTGCCGCTGGCCTTGCTCGCCGGCATGTTGTTCGCGCTGCTGGCCGATTCTCGTTTCACCTTCGCCGACGGCGCGCCCTACCTTCTATTGTTCTGGTCACCCATCGTTGCCGTGTTGGTCTACCTCTTTCTGGTGCTGGAGAATCCCGCCTACCGCCAGCGCGCGCTGCCCGCGATCGGGGGCGTGGTCGCTGTCGGCGTGTACATCTTTGCGCTCTCGCTCTGGGGGGTAGGAGAGAGCTATCACATCTTGATGGTGTTTCACTTGCCGTTGTTGGCTTGGATCGGAGTGGGGCTAGGCATCCTCGGCTGGGCATCGTCCGCCCGCGAACGCTTTGCCGCTCTGATCAAAACCTTGGAAATTGGGATCACAGCCGGCGTCTTCGGCGGCGGCGTGGCTGCCTTTGCCATCATCACCGTCGGGTTGTTCACCGCACTTGGTCTCGATATGCCGGAGTGGGCGATGCAGGCACTGTTCGCAGGAGGGGCTGGATTGGTACCCGTGATCG
Organism: bacterium; assembly: GCA_016781525.1. Taxonomy (GTDB): domain Bacteria; phylum Chloroflexota; class Chloroflexia; order Chloroflexales; family Kallotenuaceae; genus LB3-1. Next base: position 19,585 of record JADDQE010000188.1, read on the forward strand.
CGGTGGCGGTGGCCTTCCAGCCGAAGCGCCCGGTGTTGGAGCAACGCTTCGAACAGGGGTTGGGGCGCCTGGTCCCGATCCTCATGCGGCTGCTGCTACCGCTGACCCTGCTGGTGCTGGTTGTCTACCTTTGCTTCATTCCCTTTAATTTTATGGGGCCGTTTCGCCAGCGGGAGCTGTTGATTGTCTACAATGTCATGCTCTTTGCGGTGATGGTTTTGCTGGTGGGGGCGACGCCTGTGCACGCCAGCGATCTGCCCGCGCCTTACCAGAGCTGGCTACGCATGGCAATCCTAGCCGTGGCGGGATTGAGCGTTGTGATTAGTCTCTACGCGTTGGCGGCGGTGGTCTACCGCACCTGGCTCGGCGGCCTCACGCCCAACCGGCTCACCGTGATCGGGTGGAACACCATCAACATCGGCCTCTTGATCGCCCTCCTCTACCGCCAGTGGCGGGAGGGTCGCCCGCAGTGGATCCCCTCGCTTCAGCACGTAGCGAGC
>JADDQE010000174.1 GCA_016781525.1 bacterium
TCGACGTCCTCGGAGTAAAAGCTGCGCCTGCAAGAGGGGCAGGCGAAGTACAGCCCGTCAGGCTCGACCGCCTTGCGTGTGTGGTTGATTCCCGCAGTCATGACGGTGAGGAGCGCATGATCCCCGGGGCAGCGCGCAGACTGCACCCGATGGTAGTCGTTGACCATTTTGCGCTTGTCGTCGAAGGTCCATCGCCCGTACATACACCCTCCGTATTTGCAATCAGCTCATTGGTGTACCCGTACAAACGCGACCAACCTCACAAATAGTTACGGGCGCCAGACCAGACAATATGACCCGTGTATGCTCCCTGCCATGAGCAGCACTCGTGCTCCTGTAGTGCTGTACACGACGACATAACAACGCCCCTGCCGATCATGGCAGGGGCGTGCAGTGTGTATGATCTGTGGTGCTACACGTCGTGGATGTTATAGAATTCAGTGCGCCCGGACTCGAAGAGATCGGGCATGCGTGCGGACATCGCTTGCCACTCGGGATTACGAAACAGTGCTTGCATCTGCTGTTGCGATTGCTCGATGCTTTCCACTTCGCGCTCCTGCACGAGGGTGAACATGGGACCGCTCAGGTCGGTTATGACCCGGACGTTGCCCATGCCCATGGCGTCGGTGATGGCCCGCATTTGGGCCATCCCAGCCAGAACCTCATCCATCTTGCCCCACTTTACTTGGAATACCGTGCGGACCAGAATCATGGAGTCCTCCTTGTTGATGTGGGAATACGTCCACTCTACACCCCAGGTCAATGATGCCCCTGCCATAATCGACAGGGCGCAATCTGGACAGCTGGACTAGCGACAGGTACGACGCCTCGCCTTGGGCCGTCTCAGCGGCTCGCACGGGTGGCCATAGCGCACATTGCGCTCGCGCCGGATCTGGGCCAGGGCGCGGTCAAGCTCCTCACAGAACCATTGGAAGTCATGTTCGGGCATCGTCGCCGGGCGGGTGATATGGTCAATGGCGCGCATGGCTGGTGTTTCCTTTCTGTGTTGCTTAGGCGGGGTTCGCTTCGTCGCTGGTCAACACCTTGTTGATTTGCTGTCTGGCAGCCTCGGCCGCCTCAATCACGGCCGCCACATCGGGCAAATTGAGCAGGCAACGCAGGGCGTACGCCTCGGCCATGGTCAAGCGCAGCAACGGCTTGTGATCGACGCCCCCCGGAAACGAGAGGCTAACTTCGTTTTCATCGGCAATCGCGTGCAGAATGTAGTTATCGAGCTGATGGCTAGCGTAGGTAAGCGTGGGCGATCGCATAGGGCGTGTTCCTTCCGTGTGTTAGGCTCGGGCTTTTTCCTTGCAATAGTCATCGCCGACTTTGGCGCTGCAGTAAAACGATCCGGGCTTCCGGCTGGGCTTCATCGGGCGCTGGTGGATGGGACACACCGGCGCGCTGCCCGTTGGGTGGCTGGTGGCCGTGGTAGGCTGAATGCCGCCGCGCTCCAGCAGCTTGATTGACTTCACCAGGTCGTTGATCGTCGTGCTGCTGATGATGAGATCGCCGGCAAAGCCGTGGGCCTGGACGTGGGCTTTGAAGCTGTACTTCATCTCGCCGGCTGGGAGTGCATCCTCAGTCATGGTAGTACCTCGTTGCTTCCTTCGGTGGTATTGCTGGGTCTGGCTGGTTGGCTGAGGCTCCAGTACAGTACACACAAGCACTTGTTGCTTTTAGATAGACACGACCGGGGCCATGTACTGTGCAATGAGGCCTGCCCCGGTCGTGTCATTTTGCGTCTAAATGAGATCATCACAGGCGGCAACCGTGGCGGCGTACTCGGCATCTGTCATGCGGGGCTTCTGCGCCTGCTCAGTGGAACTCCCCCGCTAGGATGGTTCTCCCGCAGTAGGCGTGCTCAGTCACGCCGCGTGCAACACTCGCTGTTTGAGCAAGTCGAAGTTCGCGCGTCCGAACATTTGGCGCTTCACCAGTTTCAACCGATTGATATGCCAAGTCGTCGTATGGGGAGACCGAGGCTTCTCACAGCAGAATCTCTCGAACGTCCTCCTCCCTAGCGAGGAACGTCAGTTTCGGACCGGGAGCCTCTCTATCTGTACGTCCACGCCGGTACGCTTAGAGCGATTCCAAGGGGCAGCGCAAGGCATAGTCGGAGAATAAGCAGCTACAACAAGACAGTCCTAAAGCGTGGGACAAATGGTCCGCAAGCCAACACAGCGCTGCAAACGACGCCGGTGTACGTGTCATAATTTCATTTTTATTTGCTGGTTGTCGTGCGTAGCAAGCCCGTGCTATGGTCATTGGGCGCGCCTGAGCTTTTCCGTTCGCCCGCTTTGCACCTCCGGGGTGAAACACGTCCTGTGCAGCATAGCGTCGCCAAGGAGAGTACTTTGTTTGATTTGACCACTGTCGTCCTAGTGATTGGTACGTTCTTGATCGCAGGCGCTGTCAAGGGCGTGATTGGGCTCGGCCTTCCGACGGTGAGCTTGGCGGCACTGACCGTAGCACTCGATCTGCAAAGTGCGATGGCGCTCCTGCTTGTGCCTTCCTTTGTCACCAACCTCTGGCAGTCCATGGTCGGTGGCAACGCGAAGGTCATCCTCTATCGACTCTGGCCGTTCCTCGTAATGGCTACCGTGACAGTCTGGATCGGCGTGGTCGCACTGACACGCCTGACTCCTTCGTTGCTCACTGCTCTGCTTGGCACGCTGCTCGTCACGTATTCGGTGGTGAACTTGAGCGGGATACGGTTGACGATCCCGACCCGGTACGAAGCATGGGCTGGCCCGCTGATTGGGGCGGCAAATGGTGTGCTGACCGGAATGACCGGATCCTTTGTCGTGCCAGGCGTCATGTACCTGCAGGCGATTGGCTTATCGCGGGATGTGCTCATTCAAGCGATGGGGATGCTGTTTACCGCCTCTACTCTTGCGCTTGCGGCCGCATTACAGCAGGCAAACTTCCTTACCGTCGACCATGGCGTCTTGTCCGCGGCCGCCGTGTTACCAGCGATTGTCGGAATGATCGCAGGGCAAAACGTCCGCAAGTGTCTTTCCGAACAACGATTTCGAACGGTCTTCTTTATCGCACTATTGGTACTGGGCACCTACATCATTGGCAACGCCCTCCCGCCCACGATCCAGATGCTCTCATGTTTCGCGATCCGCCAGCGGTTGATGCCCTGACTCAAGCCCGCCCGACTCGGCCGAGCGGCTGTCACCCTCGACGATTCCCAGCGGCTGCTGACCGCCTGCGCGCAGGTACTTGAGCAGGCCGCCCGCCAGGAGCACCTCGCGTTCTCGCGGCAGCAGCCGAGCATCGAGCCGTATTTCTCCGTCCGCTCCGCTCTGCGCTACAAGTGGTTCCCCGGCCTCGAGGGCGGCGCGCAGGCCCTCGATCCGCCAGCTGTCGCCCTGATTAATGCGCGCGTAGTCAGACTCGTCGGCAAAGACCAGCGGCACAATGCCTTGCGCGATGAGGTTGCGGCGATGAATGCGCGCGAAGCTCTTGGCTACGACGGCGCGAATTCCAAGATACAGGGGCGCGAGCGCCGCGGTCTCGCGTGAAGAGCCTTGGCCGTAGTTGTGGCCGCCGACGATGAAGCCGCCGCCCCACGCGAGCGCACGATCGTGAAACTCGGGATCCTGCCGCCGGAACATATGCTTCGCGCATTCCGCAATGTTCGACCAGAGACTCATCCCGAGCGCGCCATCCGGCGCCATGTCTCCGGTCGACACGTCATCCTCGACGACGATCACGACACGACCCTTGAACCTTTCAGGCACTGGCCGGCCCTGGGGCGGTGGAACGATATTCGGGCCCCTGCTAATCCGTATGCGGCGAGCTTCCTCAGCTGCGAGCGGCGCGATGATTTGGCGGTCGTCGACCGCGGGATTAGCCGGCGGCGCGGTGACCTCCGGGGGAGCGCCCAGCTCACGGGGATCGCTGATCACGCCATGCAGGGCAGTAGCACCGGCAGTCGACGGCGAGCAAAGGTAGACTGCGTCGCCCATGGTACCACTACGGCCCGGAAAGTTGCGGTTGAAGGTCCGCACCGACGGCAGGCCGACGGACGGAGCCTGGCCCACGCCGATACACGGCCCGCAAACCGCTTCCAGCATCCTCGCGCCAGCTGCGACAAGGTCGTGATAAACCCCCGTGCGCGCAATGATATCAAGAATCTGACGCGAGCCCGGAGTGACCGTCATCTCCACGTCTGGATGGACGATGTTGTCACGCAAGATGGCGGCGACAGTCGCCAAGTCGCCGTAGGAGGAGTTAACCGAGGAGCCGACGCAGACCTGTACCGTTTTGGTTCCGACCAACTCGCGGACCGGCACAACGTTACCCGGCGACTGCGGCTTGGCGATCAACGGCTCCAGCGTAGCGAGATCAATGACTTCGCTCTCGTCGTAGCTCGCGCCCGGATCAGCAGCTAGGGCGACGAACGCATTCCCGCGTCGCTGAGCAGTCAGCCACTCATGCACTCGCTCATCGCTCGGAAAGACGGCCGCGGTTGCTCCCGTTTCGGTGATCATGTTACAGATGGTGCCGCGCTCGGTCACCGACAGTGTTGAAACGCCCTCGCCCCAGAATTCGAAGACCCTGCCTCGTCCACCACGCACATCGTAACGGCGCAGCAATTCAAGGATGATATCTTTGGCCTCGACCCAGGGCGGTAGTGACCCGCGCAGCTCAACGCCAACGACGAGCGGGCATTCCAGCCAGAAGCCGTAGCCTGCCATCGCTACGGCCACATCCAATCCGCCCGCTCCGACCGCGAACATGCCGACCGCTCCCGACATCGTTGAGTGCGAATCGGCACCGACAAGCACCTCGCCGGGTTGGGCAAAGCGCTCAAGATGGACATAGTGCGAGATGCCGTTGCCCGGCCGTGAGTGGTGGAGCCCGAAACGCGCCGAGAAGGATTGCAGGTAGCGGTGCTCATCCATGTTTTTGTCGTCGATGCCGAGCACGTTATGGTCAACATACATGACGGCCAGCGGAAGCGCGATACGATCAACTCCTAGCGCCTCGAATTGCAACGCAGTCATCGACCCCGTTGCGTCCTCGATCAGGATCTGATCGACTGTCAGGCGGATCTCCTCGCGTGACGTGAGCGTGCCCGCAGACAGGTGACTGGCCAGTAGTTTTCGAGTAAGATTTTGTGATTCACTCATGCGTCTGCCCTTCTTCCTAGCTAAAGCACGTAACCGGTTTTAAAGGATATATTGCGATGGACCCAGCACTCGAAATTGAAGCGCGACGCCTCACCCTCGCGGCAGCGCTA
>JADDQE010000096.1 GCA_016781525.1 bacterium
ATTGCCCTACTCCTGACTTTGCATTAGCCCTGCGCTGGCACGGACGAGGCTTGAAAGCACAAATAAGACTGCTACGCTAAACAAGATGGCGTAGCCATCGGCGGGCCGTCCCAGGATGCGCATATGGTCGAGGAAGTAGCCCGCTCCAGCGTTGACTACCATCGCAATTGCTGCGAGCGCCGTATTGCGCATGCTAAAGTAGCGACCCCGGAGCCGTAGTGGGACCAGATCAGTCATCCAGTTCGTCCAGGCGTTGGCACAGAGCGAGAGCAGCGCTTGTGCTATGAACAGGGTAAACACGAGGAGCCATAGGCGCTGCGTAGTCGATAACGGCAGATATGGCAAAAGTAACAGCACTAGCAGTAAATACTGATAGTTCACTGACATGTAACACGAGCTGCGGGGCAAAATAAAGGGGCACAAGCCCTAGCGTGGGCTCGTGCCAAGGTCTCAGATGCCCTGTTACCATGGTCCTATATTGGTAAGAGCCGACCCAGTAGCGCTGCCCACAGTTCCGCCGCTCTTTGTGGACCGAAGCCGCCCGACGGTTCAGCTCGCGGAAGCTACGCGAGCTTACCCGCCGCGATAGCTCGTATCAGTGGATCGTCTGCTGCCAGGCGGCGCGATGCCGTTAATGATTGGGAAGGTATCGCCGGGATCATCGGCATGTTGCAGCCGCGATTCCAGCAAGTGCCGAAGGCGCTGCCGGCAAACGACAAAGGTATGCCCGCTCGCCGTGATGCCCGGCAGGAGCGGATGCGACGCATAGGTGCGTCCGTCGGACTCTACATCATATCCGGCCTATACGCTTGTGGGCCGATCCCTATCCCACGTAAGCTGCCGATTATGCGGAGCGAGGTGCCACTCCTGCTGACGCCAGCGGTCGGTCGACAAATTTGCGGTCGCTAACTTTAAGTTATTGGCACACGATGTGCAGAGGCGACGTGGTGAATATGAGGATTGGAGGATAGCGATGTGGCGACGAAATGAGACGATGAAGGATGCCGGTTTGTTGACTCTGCGTCTGGTAACTGGTGGGCTACTGGCCGGTCACGGTGCGCAGAAGCTCTTCGGGGCGTTCGGCGGCTACGGCCTCCAAGGCACCGTGGGCTGGCTCGAAACTATCGGCCTCAAGCCGGGCAAGACTTGGGCGTTCATGGCCGGGGCAAGTGAATTCGGCAGCGGTGTGTTGATGACTTTGGGCCTGCTCAATCCGGTTGGGCCGATTAGCTCGTTTGGTCCGATGCTTATGGCCTGGCGCGTCGCACATGCCGGCAAGCCCATCTGGGTAACAAGCGGCGGCGCAGAGCTGCCCTTGATGAACCTAGCGGCGGCAACCGCGCTAATACTCGCCGGTCCTGGGCGCTACTCGTTGGACGAAGTGCTGGATGTCGACGTGCCGACAGCGTTTGTAGCACTAACTGCGGTCGGTGTTGCAGCCGGTGTAGCCGTTGGCCTGATGACGCGGTCAACTCAGCCCGAGGAGCAGGTCAATCAGGCCGCGGGCGAGCTCCAGGCTGAAGGAGATGCCGAGGGTGCGGGCGTGGATACGATTCTGGGTGAGGCACGCGAAGTTGGCGCCTAATCAGAGCAGCATGTCAATCTAACGCCCGGTCAGCCTGAGGGCCGGCTCATGCACAGCGCGCGCTCGAGTGTTTCGGCCCGAGCGCGCGCTCTGCGCTGATTTTGGGCTTCTGAAGATTCACCCCGTCGCAGCCCTCAACTTGGTACATCATACGGGCAGGGGGCCCTACTCGGCATTGCCACAGAACGCAAGCTATGTGCTTCTAAGCGCCTTGGGGCTTTGCGTCAAGGTGTTCGCTGCTGCGTCGGGATGCGCCACTCATCACCGCTTTTCCCGATCTTTGGATGTGTGGAGCTTGCCGCCCATGGACAGCCGCGCAGGGCAATCGTGCGCACATGGCTGCGGTGCTATCGCTGGGGGCTGAGCTCGAAGAGCCCGATGGAACGGGGGGCTGCGTCTTCGCCTACGCTCCATTTGCTGAGCGAGATCTTCCACCCGCTCTCTTCCATTGCCTCCAATAGCCGGATGCTCACATCCCGGAAGGGGTCCGAGAGCAGGACCCGCCCCCCATCCGCGAGATTTGACTCGAAGATCGGACGCAGGTAAGGGTGCATTGTCTCGCTGTAGAGTATGTCGGAGCCAATGATCCAGTCGTAGCGTGTAGTGTCATGCCAAGTGGTCCAATCCGCCAAGCGGTGCTCGATCGTCCGAATGCCGTTCCGCTCGCCATTACGCTTACAGACCGACATCGCCAGCTCGTGCCGGTCTGTCTGCACGACCCGTGCTCCGACCGAAGCCGCAACGATCCCGGGCATGCCAGTGCCAGCGCCAAGCTCCAATACCTGCTTGCCACGGAAGGCTTCCGCACGAGATGCCACCTCATGTGCGAGCGCGATCGCCGCGGGCCACAGCGCGACGCCGTATGGTAGGCGGTTCATCATCTCGCGAAAAAAGTGCTCCTCGTCGGCATAGGTCAGGATCGCCCCCGTATGGAGGATCGTCCACTCGCGTCCAGCTTGGCGGAGGCGGTATTCGAGCAGCGGAAAGTCTCCGGTCGAGGCGTGTAGCACTTGTGACTGGTCCTTCGGCGAATGCATCGTACGAGCGCTCCATCTACTGCTGATGTGTTCCTCGCCGACATTCGGCAACCGCTGTGCCGCCGAATGTTTAGTGATGAAAGGCCGATCAAACGGCCTGCCGATGATGCGGCATACACGAAGCACTGCGACAAGCCGAGCTGGACTGAGTAGAGCCGCCGTTTAGGGCACCTGAGCGGTGAGCAAGCGGAGGAACCTAGGGTGGTGCTCTGATGCTCCATGGCTACCATCAATCCTAGTGGGCAACAGGTAGGGCGTTTGACGGTAGGCGATGTAACGCAAGCTACCTCCGGAGCCTCACAGATGTTCAGATGAGCTGGCTCTCTATACCACTGAGGCTGCTTCGACGACAACGCGGGCTTGCCGTGCAATTGCGGGCGACGATGAGCATCGGCGACATCGGCAGCGTGGTTGCGAATCCTGCAGCCGTCGGTATATTAAGTGCTACCGTTATGATGCTGGATGCCGAACGGTACGACAAGCTTGAGAGGAAAACACTCAATGAGGCGACGTGTACGTGTGGTCGTGTGCGTGCTTTCGCTATTATTGACCGCCTGCGGCGTCGGCGCTACAACCATGCAGTTTAGGCAAGCGATGATTGACGCCCCTACGGCTGCCCCGTCGAACCCTGTGAGCGCAAAGCTGCGCATTGCCACGACCACCTCGACCGCGGACTCAGGCCTGCTGGATGCGCTGCTGCCGGATTTTGAGCAGCGCCACGGGGTGGAAGTCGAGTACGTTGCGGTGGGCACAGGACAAGCCCTCAAGCTTGGCGAAAATGGCGATACCGACGTGGTGCTGGTTCATGCGCGCAAGCAAGAGGACGAGTTTGTGGCGCGCGGCTTTGGGAGCAACCGGCAGGATGTGATGTACAACGATTATGTTGTGGTCGGGCCGACCGACGACCCCGCGAAGATCCAGGGGATCGAAACGGCGCAGGAAGCATTCACGCAGATCGCCGCTGCCGGCGCAACCTTTGCGTCACGTGGTGACACGTCGGGAACCCATTCCAAAGAGCAGGCAATCTGGGCCAGCGCGGGCCTTACGCCGACTGCTGAGCTCAGCTGGTATAAATCACTGGGCCAGGGCATGGGCGAAACGTTGATCTTTGCTAATGAGCAGCGTGCCTATACCTTGACGGACCGAGGAACATACCTGGCGATGCGCGACAAGCTGCCAAGCTTGGGCATACTTGCGGGCGGCGCGACACTTGCCCAAAACGGGGATCCAAGCTTACGTAATCCGTATAGTGTGATCCAGGTGAACCCAGCAAAGCATCCAAGTGTAAACGCCGACATTGCTGCCAAGTTCATCGCGTGGATCATCTCGCCTGAGACGCAGCAGCGTATCGGCGAGTTTGGACGTGATAAGTTCAATCAGGCATTGTTCTACCCGCTGGCAACCCAATGAGTGATCTGGTCGAGGGTCTTAGCGCCGCACTACGGCTACTGCTGTACGGCGATACCCAAATCTGGTCGATCGTGGCCCTGTCGCTGTGGGTCTCGGGCCTAGCACTGGCGATCAGCGCTGTGCTGGGGATCCCGCTCGGCGCATGGCTTGGGTTACGCCGCTTCTCCGGACGAGAGCTGCTGACGACGTTGATTTATACGGGTATGGGACTACCACCAGTCGTAGTCGGCCTCGTGATCTATCTGCTCCTATCACGCTCGGGCCCGCTCGGCTCGCTTGCCTGGCTCTTCACGCCTCATGCGATGATCCTTGCCCAGACGGTCATCAGCTTGCCGCTTGTCGCCGGCCTTACAATCTCGGCCGTCGAAGGTGTTGGGGCCGACCTCCGGCTGCAGCTGCGAGCACTCGGCGCGACACCGACACAGATTGCTCGAGCCGTCCTTTGGGAAGCGCGCGGCGGAATGCTGGTGGCGCTTGTCGCGGGCTTCGGCAGTATCATCTCCGAGGTTGGAGCGGTAATGCTGGTGGGTGGCAACATCGAAGGCGCGACACGGGTGCTTACCACGGCGATTGTGCTTGAAACCCGCAGAGGTGCTTTCGACCAAGCTCTTGCACTTGCGTTCGTGCTGCTCGGCCTCACATTCCTGCTCAATGCCGTCACCTTGCGCATCCAAAATCGCCTGCTACATGCTACGTCATGACCTCCCTGTATCGTCTGACGCGGATTACCAAACGGTATGGTGCACGGACGGTCTTGGCGATTGAGGCCTTGAGCGTGCGTGAAGCGACCAGCGTGGCGTTAATTGGTCCGAGTGGAGCAGGGAAATCGACGCTGCTGCGTCTGCTTTGCTTCCTGGAGGCGCCGACAGCGGGCACGCTCGAGTACCGCGGCAGTGTCGTCGGCGGGCCTGTCTCGCTGCCAGTCCAGCGTGAAGTGACGCTAGTCTTCCAGCGTCCGCTCGTGCTCGATACCTCGGTCGAGCGCAATATCGCCTATCCATTGCAGCTGCGGGGCCAGCGCGACAACGCCCGGGTTGCGCAGATGCTTTCTGTTTTCGGCTTAGAGCGGCTGGCCAAAGCTCGCGCTCGCACGCTTTCCGGTGGCGAGATGCAACGCGTCGCTCTGGCGCGAGCGCTGGTGCTGCGTCCACGCGTGCTGCTGCTCGACGAGCCTACGGCCAACCTTGACCCGAATA
>JADDQE010000124.1 GCA_016781525.1 bacterium
GTCCGGATACAGATCGAGGAACTCGACGCGCGCGCCCAGTTCCTGCAACTCACGAGCAATCGTGGTGGCATGGCCGTGGGCAATCACTTCCTCTTCCGACGGGAGGGGGGCTGGCTCTGGGAGATCTGGCAGCGGATCTTTCTCGCTGTCGCGCGATGCCGCTACGAGCAGATGGGGTGCGAGGCCCTGTGGCACGCCCAATCGCACACGTGGCGGTCGGACTGTCCGGCCTCCATAGAGACGCAGGAGCGCCGCTTCAGCCTTGCTAGCTCGAATGAAGTTCCAGTTGCGCTCGCCAAAGATGACCTGTGGATCATCCGGGCCGCCGTCACCGAGCACCAGAATCGCGCCGACCTCCATCCGCCTCCCAAAGAGTGCGGGGAGATGGGACAGCATCGGCTTTTGCTCAGGGGCGGGCATAGCACCACGCGCCCAGGTTAGCGTCAGTCGCGCTTCTCGCCACGGATGCACGAGTGATCCATCAAGCGGCTGTGCGTTATGCCGGGGTGTGCCGATGTAAACCCGCGTGTACGGACGTTGCACGAGGCCCTTATCCTTGCCCCGCTCGACGTGGCGCAGCGATACCGCGCTGCCCCACCCGGACTTGAGCACGCGCTCGAACAGGCGGACTCGGCAACCTGGCGTGCAACGGCCAAACTGACACGAGCCGCAGCCATACAAGCGCACGTACGACCGCTGCTGGGTTCCAATCTGCATCACCGTGGTCGTGAGGGCGTGCCCTGACAAATCGAGGTGCTGCTGCAAGGCCGCGGCGAAATCGTTGTCGTGTTCGTCTCCGGCGTCCGGCAGACCTTCAATCGCCCAGAGTGTTGATGGTTGACGTAACATGGCGGGCTCTAGCTTCCTGCAAACGCACGTGTTTCTTTAGGGTTTGTTTCGACATTCGTGACGTACACGTCATTGTTGAACATCATGATTGCCTGACCCGCGACCGCCTGGGAGAGAAAGGCGACGTGCTCGGGCGTGAGGTCGCCGATAGCTTCACCCACCCGTTGGGCCGGCAGATCGTCGAGGTGGAACAGGACCTTCCCCGTGCTGTTCTCCCAGATAAACAGGCCGTACTTGTTATCCAGAAACGTTGTTGGGTTTTGATCCACCGGCACAACCGCCAGGCGGTATTTACGTGCAACCTTGGCGATCTCGGCCGCCATGCGCGCTACCACTTCCGTCTTGGTAACATAATGAAATTCGTCGATCAGCAACAACGTCGGGCGGGAACGATCCCGACTCCCATCGCGCATATAGCGATTGATGGCGCCGACGGCTTGGCCGTAGTAGAACGCGCGGAGCGTTTCCGGTACATTGGAGAAGTCGAAGTAGTTGATGTCGGATGCAAAATCCCAGTCAACCGTGGTGATAGCATCGAAGCTCGCGGCCATTGATCCGCTGAGAAACAGCCGGAGGTCACGTGCCAGCCGGTCTGTTTCTTCCTCGCCAAGCTCTTCCAAAATCGCCACGAAATCGCTCAGAATGGGCATCTCATGCGGCAACCCATCCGGATCGACCTCCGCGTAAAGCGCGGACAACGCCTGGTCGAGCAGGCCCCGCTCGGCAATCGAGAAGCGTCGCGGCAGCAACTCTTCCTCACCATGGGCGTTGGTGCCCGGCTCGCCGAGTAGCATGGCCAGCTGTCCGATGACATGCTGGACCTGCTTGCCGATCCAGCCGCCCTCTTCTTCTTTGTCATACACGACGTCGAGGATGTTGACCGCGCTTTCGAGCCCAATCCAGTTACACCGCGCGCCGATGCCGGCCGCCTGCTCGACTCGCTCGCCGTTACGAAACGCGTCGATACCAATGACTTTCCAGTCGGCGATCGCCGTCGCGCGCATGGTGATCTGATTCAAGAACCACGTTTTCCCGTAGCCGGTCTTGCCAAGGATACACATGTGCGCAGCCTGGTTATTGCCGAACGGGTCATGGAAGAGCGGGGCGCGGCGCACCGCATCCAGGCCCCACAAAAGTCCCTTGGTCGAACTGGCGCGGTGATACCCGATGATGCCTGCGCAGCAGCCGACGCCATGTGACAGCATGTTCCACGGCTTGGTCGGCAGATCAAGGCGCTTGGTCGGCGTGGGCGACCACAGCTTAATCAACTCGCCTTGTGCCCCGGCGACACGGGTCAAGCGCAGCGTTGTGCCGAGGCGGCTCATGATTTCCGCTACATTGTCTTCGAGCGCCTGCTCGGTTTCGCTGGATACCAGCACCGCAATCGTCACGAGGTGGAGCGACTGAACGCTCAGCTCATGCATGACGCGCTCCGAGTCATGTAACACGCGGGCTGCTCGTGTATCGATCAGCGTGTCATCCCGTTGCACCAGCTTCGCCGCCGCGTGGGCCGTTTCCGCCACGCGCATCGCTTTGTTTCGGGGCAGCGTATCCACGTCGACAACAACCGAGAGATCAAAGTTGCCCTCGAGCAACGGATGCAAGGTTGTCGCATTCCACTCGCCGCGTACTTCATAGCTATGCAGCACGGCGTAATAGGGATAGCCGGGCTGCAGCGGGACCAACCGGGTAGCCTGCTCGGTGTAGGTGCAGCCGAGAATCGAGGGCATGCCCTCGCTGATCTCGACGTCACGGGCGAAGGCATGACGGAGCTGCGTCTGTACAGCCTGGGCGCTCATATCAGCCGGCTCCCAGGTCAGCATGTAGTGCTCGATACTCCGCAGATGACGTTCTTCAAGCGCCTGGTAGAAGCGGATCATTTCCTTCTGCCACGGCAGCGGCCAGATTGCCATGGTGAGCTGTTCGGCGATCGTCACCCAATGGTCTTTTGTTGTATCAGGATTGTCGATCTGCCCGTTGAATGCGGCCTCCAGAAACGCCTGGAGGTCCTTGCGGCGTGGCAGAACACTGCTCAACCACGCGCGCTCGTCGGCGTCATACGCGGCGAGGATGTCCAGCGGATTGGCCGACTGGTCCTCAAACCAGGCGTCGATCGCGGCGAGCAATGGCTCTGCCTGGCGTGCAAGCCTGGTCATGTGCTGCTGCGTTTTTTGTAAGCGCGTGATCGGCGGTTGCATATCGAAGCGGCGGGATACGGCGATCTGTCTGACTGGATAGTTGCGCGCTGCATACCATTGCCCGAGCCGCCATTCGAAGCTGTGGAGATCGCTGATCTGCTCAATCGGAAATGAACCGAGCTTAAAGGTGTGCATATGCTGCTTCCTCGGCCACGCCGTGCTGCTGGCGGGAGCCCTTTTCTTCTGATGTCGTCGCGCTGCGCGCCGCTTCGCGCTCAAGCACTTCATCAAACGGTGACGAACTTGGCAGGGCTAACCGTGGACTCCCGATCGTGGGAGGTCTATCCAGGTGCCGATCGCTAAATGTTGAACCGCGGGGAGGCGAAACGACCCGAATAGGTCCATCAACGGGCAGAATCTGGACATGTGTTGCCACGGGCACCGGCGAGAACTGATCAGGAGTGAGCATGGCACCCGCTGTTTTGACCCGCATGAAGCCGCGGACGCGCCACAACAGGCGCTCGTACATGGGCAGTCCAGCAACTTCGAGCGTGATCGTGACGCCAAACACGGCCGCCATGATCAGCAGGATGACGCGGAGGAAAAATGATTGAAATTGAGCGGTTGCAAGATATACAGGTAATGTTGCGAGTAAGAGCCCACCCATGTTTTCAGCCGTCAGAAACAGGGCGACCTTCTCGCGTTTTCTTGATCGGATTTCTTCTAATTGCTCGTAGGCCATAAAAAACGGACGCGGGGACTGTCGCGTTGACGCGACAGAGGAAGCGTCCTTCCTCCTTTCGGTTGTGACCGTACCTGACACAGATACGTGGCACGATGATGTCACAAACTGATTGCAGCCCGTTGGAACGACCGACATAGCGTTTAGCCCAACGAACTGTTCTGCTTTGAATGAAGCATCGGCTTCGAGCGGCCTAAGCAAGCTGCGGTGAGGAGAACAGAGACGTTGACGCGGAGTCAGGCGTGGTGTCCTAAGACAACGAGTGCTGCTGTTCAAGAACATGGCTTGTCCGTGTTTGCTGTGGGGCTGCACAGCATGGGTCGATCCCTAGAAGCCGCTTCGTTTACGGAGCGGAGCAGTCACCCCGTTACTCCAGGTCCGACGTATGACGATGAAATTCACTGATGGAGTGGGACGGAACCAGGTTGTGGACGATTCGCGGCCTGGTTCCGTCCCAGGCGAACTACCCGCCGCTACCACTCAGTCCTGCAAGGCCCGTGATGATCGCGGGCACGAAGCTCAAGAACGCGACGCCGAGCATCGCGCGCTGCATGTAGCCCTTCATGGAGCCCATCGCGTCGGGCAACAGCGGCGAGATCAAGAACGACAGGATGAAGACGACAATACCGAGGATTGCCAGGGGAGCCGACAGGGACATCAGCTGGTCGGTCAACGACTGCAGGGCTGTGGTAATTGCATCCATGGATACGAACCATCCTTCTGAACAAACGGCATAAACAAACGTGTACGGTTCCGACGAGCGGGCTTGTCTGGCTACTGAGCGAACAGGGGTCAGTCGTCAGGGTGGGCGGTTGATGTCATGGTGTGCTGTCGTTGGATGTGCAACACCCCTTTCATCCTAGTTGGCGCTACACGGGACGTATTTCCAACAAAAAAATGCGGTTCCGGCAGGACCACGTGTATCCTGTCTGAACCGCATTTGCGATATTAGATGCCCTCGCTGCTGGGGCCTGAATTGTGTATGATCGCAGAGTTACTGCATGTCTATTCGGAAGCGATCCTTACCGATTGTCAGCATCGCTTCCAGGTCTGGTCGCAATCCTTCGATTTTTACGCTCACCGTCCGCTCCTCCTGTGCCGCGAGGGGTTCGTCCAGCTCCGACACCATCGGTAGCTGTACTCGGACGGTGTTTTGTTGAACCTGAAGGTCGTTCTGCATGAGATGCAAGGGCTCCAGACCGGTGTTGCGCAACGTGAACTGCATCAGCGCTGCATTGCCACTTGTTGACGGCTGTAGCCCAACCGCCGATACCTGCAAGAACTGTCGCATCAAGGCCTCATGTGTCGGTGGCGTCTCGAGGTGCAACCGCCAGCGCAGACTCTGTTTTGCGCCTGGCGCTGTCACAGTCCACGCGGCGTCAATCGGAGCAGTAAATGCGGGAACGAGATATTCCAGCTCGGTCGTGTCACCCTCTTGCCTGGGCGCCTGATGGTAGACCTCGTTGCCGTTCTGCGTCGTCAAGGTCGCATTCAGCGTGCTCCAGTCGAGATCCTTCGGG
>JADDQE010000106.1 GCA_016781525.1 bacterium
AGGCGTGCAACAGCTTCGTAAAGCATTACAAGCCTACAGTGTCACAAACGATACGTCAGTGTTACTTGATGCCGTCCGCGAGTTGCAGCGAAGTCACGGAACAACGCAGTCAGTCGAAGCTGATAAGCCCAAAGGTAGCCGAATTTCACGTGGCGATCTACAGCTCATTTGTTACGAATATGTGTCCAATTGACAGCCTGCTTCTTATCTTTTTTATGCCTTACTCGAAGGTTGTCAGCTCGCGGCATGCCGTGGAAATCCACTCGCAAACCAGGATTCCAGGTGCATACTTAGCGTGTCACATGAGTTTCCTCCTCTCCATCCCGGGCTACTCGTTTGGTTGCAGCCACGATAGCAAAGAGCAGAGGAAAGTACATCGGGATAACTACGTGTTGTGAGCGGCCTGTCGCAGCAGCAGCCGCGCAAGTACTTAACGTACGTAGATGCTGTGCTGCAATCATGTAGCGACCAGGCAGTACTACCACTCCATTTGCCCGAGGATGTAGGTGAGGATTTTCATCGGCGGACCCGAGACGAGAGATTTGACGCATACCATTCCTGGGTCGCTCACCCCGTTCGTTGGTCGTGCCGCCGACTGTGCACAACTCCTCACCTTGTTGCGTACGCCAACGTGCCGATTAGTATCGATCATTGGCCCGGTCGGAGTCGGAAAGACTCGGCTGGCATTGGAAGCGGCACGTATCCTCAGGGGAGCTTCGGCCGGCCGCTTTTCCGATGGAATTTTTGCGGTATCACTGGCGGCGTTGACTTTACAGCATCCCATGGACGACCTATTCGCGACGACCATTGGCAGCGTCGTCGGGTTGCCGTTCTCGGGCACGGACCCGCCTGTTGTCCAGTTGCAGCGGTACCTGCGCTCAAAAGGGCTCTTGCCGGTGCTTGACAATTTCGAGCACATCGCTCCCGCCCCAGCGTTTCTGACGAGACTCCTCAGGGATGCTCCACAGCTGGCAATCGTGGTAACATCGCGTAAAGCATTAGGGCTGCAAGACGAGTGGCATCTACCACTCAGTGGCCTTCCATGCCCTCCGCAAGCGGAACATGCATGGAAGGAAGCTAACGAAGACTGGAGCGCATGCGACCTTTTCGTACAGCTTGCGCCAATGTATGCCCCCGCGTGGGCGCTCACGCCGACCAACGCGCTTGACGTTGCCCGCATCTGCCGTCTCGTCGATGGACTGCCGCTCGGGATCGAGCTTGCGGTCAGCTGGCTTGCGGTCCTGTCGTGTTCCGAAATAGCCGATGAGCTCGCACGCAATCTAGATCTCCTCACAACAAACGCTTCTGACCCCCCACCTCGCCAACAAAGCCTGCACGCCCTGTTTGACTCCTCCTGGGACCTGCTCAACGAAGCAGAGCGGCGGGCACTCCGACGCCTTGCCATTTTTCGTGGCAGCTTCACCCGCGATGCCGCGACGACGATTGCCGATGTTTCACTGCCACTCCATTCACAAGGTGCTGGACGTCACGTATCATAGTCGTCACTCGAACCGATATTTGCAGGCAGCGGCGATGTGTGCCCGGAGCGTTTTGACCGTACCATTGACGAGTCTGCCTCTCACTGAGCGAGCGAAGGAGGCGCGCTATGACAACGTGGACCACCTATCTTGAGCAACACCGCAGCCGCTACTTAACAGAGCTGCTGGATCTTCTCAGCATCCCCAGCATCTCATCG
Source organism: bacterium (assembly GCA_016781525.1). Lineage (GTDB taxonomy): Bacteria > Chloroflexota > Chloroflexia > Chloroflexales > Kallotenuaceae > LB3-1. The sequence goes on from JADDQE010000106.1 coordinate 1,697, forward strand.
TTGCCCGATTACGCCGCCGAGGTACAGCGCGCAGCCGAATGGGTTGCCGACCGACTGCAGCGCGCGGGCTTGGAGCAAGTAGCAATCTTGCCGACGAGTGGACATCCGGTGGTAACCGGATCCTGGCTGCACGCGCCGGACAAGCCTACAATCCTGATCTATGGCCACTTCGATACTCAACCCGTCGACCCGATCGACCAGTGGACCACACCGCCGTTTACACCCACGATTCGCGACGGCCGGGTCTACGCGCGCGGCGCGAGTGACGACAAAGGCAACATGCTCATTCCGATCCTAGCCGTCGAGGCGCTCCTGCGCACCCAAGGCACGCTGCCAGTCAACGTCAAGTTCTTTCTCGAAGGCCAGGAAGAAATCGGGAGCCCCCAGATCCCAGCTTTCTTAGACGCGGAGCGTGAACGTTTTGCCTGTGATATGGTCATCAGCGCGGACGCTGGCCAGTGGAGTGAGCAGCAACCATCGATCTGGGTCGGCTGCAAGGGGTTGGCCGGTATCCAGATCGACGTGCAGGGGCCCCACACGGACCTGCACTCGGGACTGTATGGCGGCGTGCTCCAGAACCCGATCCACGCGCTGGTCGAGCTCCTGCATTCCATGCGAGCGCCGGATGGGACGATCCTGGTCGCGGGGTTTCTTGAATCAGCCCATCCTTTGTCAGAGGTGGATCGCGCGCTCATTGAGAAAGTGCCGCTTGATGAGGAAGCCTACCGGAACCAGCTCGGCGTGCCTGCCCTCGCTGGCGAGCCCGGCTACTCGACTCTTGAGCGTAACTGGGCCCGACCGACCCTGGAGATCAATGGGATCTGGGGCGGCTTTCAAGGCGCGGGGGTAAAGACCGTCATTCCGGCGACAGCACACGCCAAAATTTCCTGTCGTCTCGTTGCCGGGCAGGAGCCGGAGCAAATTGTGGACCTGCTTACCGACCACGTTCGTCGCCACACGCCGCCCGGAGTCGCGGTCACTGTCCAGGCGCTGCCGGGTCGGGCGCGCCCCTATCTCATGCCGATTGAGCACCCGGGCAACCAAGCTGTGCATCGCGTCCTCGCAGAATTGTACGGCAGGGAACCTTACTATATCCGCTCGGGCGCAACCCTGCCCGTTGCCGACCTGTTTCTGCGCACACTTGGCGCCGACACCGTGAGCTTTGGCTTTTTGCTGGACGATGAACAGTTCCATGCGCCGGATGAGTTCTTCCGCCTGGCCAGCTTCGAGCGGGGTCAAACCGCGTACTGTCGACTGTTGGCAGAGCTGGGACGCTGAACGAGGTGGTCGCCGCTCGCACTGGCGGGCTGTGGTGCGCACGCGATGTTCGGCTTTCCGAAGGATCGACCATGATGCCATTGCGCTCCACAGCGGTTGAGGCCCATGTGTGACAGCTCAGCATATGCGTGACGTGGGAGCGAACATAGACGAGACAAACCTGGCAGCTCGTAACGCTCATCACGACCCGCTACTCCAAGCCCGATCGATGAGCAGCTTGAACAACCCGAACAGGTCCAAGCAGGCCGGAAGGAGCGATTCGTGAGTACGAAGTGGGCCGTAATCGATACCGATATTCATCCAAGACCAGATCCAGCTCATGTTGGGAGGTTTCTGGCGGAGCCGTGGCGCACGCGTTACTTGAGCGGGAATCGTGGGCCCGGTTATCTAGGCTACTGGAACCCGATTGGCGTGCGGCGTTCCGACGCCGTGCTCCCAGATGGCTCACACATCGCCGATAGTGCCGAGAGTCTCGCCCGCCATTTCTTGGATGTCTATGACATCGAATACGGCCTGCTCAACGTGGACGACCTAGCCATTGGTTTGTCACCTGAAGGTGACTACGCCGCTGCGGTTGTGTCGGCAATCAACGACGTCATTGTGCACGAATGGCTGCCAGTGGATCCGCGTCTGCGCGCCTCGCTGATCGTGTCGCCGGTGGACCCGTTGCTCGCGGCACGAGAGATCCGTCGGCTGGGCCACCACCCAGGTGTGGTGCAGATCCTGATGCCCAGTGGTGCGCGTATGCCCTACGGTCAGCGCTTTTATCATCCGATCTACGAGGCGGCTGCCGAGTACAACCTGCCGGTCGCCATCCACCCGGGCTCTGAGGGCGTCGGCATCGCCTACCCGCCAACGCCTGCGGGTTACCCGAGCACGTACTTTGAATTTCACACAGGATTGGTGGCAAGCTACATCGGGCACCTCATCAGCTTGGTCACGGAAGGCGTCTTCGTGAAATTCCCGACGCTCAAGTGGGTCATCGTCGAGGGCGGCGTCTCGTGGCTGCCGCCACTACTATGGCGTTTCGATAAGAACTTCAAGGCGTTGCGCCAGACGACGCCCTGGCTGACCCGGCCGCCCAGCGAGTACGTGCGCGAGCATGTACTCTTGACGACGCAGCCGATGGAGGAGCCGGACAACCCGGAGCACCTACGGCAAATCTTAGCCATGTTCGATGCCGGCCATATGCTCATGTTCTCGTCGGATTTTCCGCACTGGGATGGCGACACCCCGGACTTCGCCGCCCGCAGCCTCCCACCGGCGCTGCGCCCGCGCGTCATGAGCGAGACCGCGCGTGAGCTGTACAGCCTGCCAAGCAGCAGCGCGGCTGATCGCGCCCTTGATCATGAGACAAGCCATGGCTGATCGAGCACCGCGACCAGTGCGCGAGTGGCCCGTGGCGCGAGCGAGTGAGATACCGCCTGGAGGGCGCAAGCTCGTGGAGCTCGACCGTTTATCAATTGGCGTCTTCAACGTGAGGGGAACGTTTGTGGCGGTGCTCAACGTGTGCCCCCATGAGTTGGCGCCGGTGTGCCTCGGGCCGGTGAGGGGCACCACGCTCGCGTCGCTGCCCGGCGAGTATTGCTGGGGACGTGAGGGCGAAATCCTCGCCTGTCCGTGGCATGGCTGGGAGTTCGACTTGCTCACAGGCAAAGCGCTCGTCGACCCGCGCAAGCACCTCCGCCGCTACCAGGTCAGGGTGCGAGAGGATACGGTCTACATCACAATCCCGCAGGGGCAGTAGGGGCAACGGGTGAGCCGACGCCGCAGGCGCGCATGCCCTGGACGGTGGGCTGCCCCGTGCTCTTGCATTGCCGCCATGCTTAGCTGCATCCTATGTCGCTCGGACGTGCTGGTAGAGCCGCTTGCGTGGGATTAGTACGGATTTGCTGCAAGAGTGCACTCTGTCGAACGAAAGGAGCCAAGGATCGCGGAAGCGGCCTTTGCTGGGCGAGCGCCATGCAGCCTACACCCATGACCCTATGCGCTGTTCCCTTGATCGGAGGCGCGTTCCTTCTTCAGGTTGCGCACATCCCACAGCGTTTCCAAGTGCATGGAAAGCAAGTGTGCGAATTGCACAAAGTGGCGCTCGTCCTCTTCAGTAAAATCACCTTCATACTTATCAGACAGCTGTAACAAACCCCAATTTGTACCGCTCTGATCGATCAGAGGTGCCGCAAGCCACCCCCGCATTGGCGGGTGCTTGCCGGCTTCAGTCCCAAA